>JABDLY010000200.1 GCA_013001755.1 Sphingomonadaceae bacterium | reverse complement strand
CGATCCCCGCAACCAACGGTTGCATCGGGATCGCCACCGAGGCGATTTTTCATAATTCGCACAAATAGTTGTTTTTGCGGGAACCATCGCCGGGGCGGACGGTTGTTTCGGTGTAGCAACAACAGGGAGAATCACGATGTTACGTTGGGCTTTAATATTTCTGGTACTGGCAATTATCGCCGCCGTTCTGGGTTTTGGCGGGATTGCGGGCTTCGCCGTAAACGTCGCCTATGTTCTCGGCATCATCTTCGTCATCCTGCTCGTCGTCCACCTCGTTTCCGGACGGACGAGGGTCTAGCCAATCCGGCCACATCACGGCCGCGATCCTGATGGGTCGCGGCCCAGGGCCGGGCATTCGCACCTCCCCATCCTATCGACCGGCCTTCGATGACCGATAACAACGAACTCGCCGAAAACCGCACCGAACTCGCCGACGAGCGCACCGATCTCGCCGAAGACCGGACGTTGATGGCGAACGAGCGAACCTTTGCCGGCTGGATGCGCACCGGGCTCGCCGCGGTCGGCATCGGCTTGGGCTTCAACGCCTTGTTCGGCCGGCTCGAACCCTGGTGGCTGCCGCGCGGCATCGCCACCGCCTTCATCCTGATCGGCATCTTCATCTTCTACGCCGCGCAGCGCCGCGGGCGCAAAGTCCTCGATCGATTGCAAAGCCACAATGCCGAGCCGCTTGGCGGCGTCAATCTGCTCGCCGTTGCCATCGTGTTTAGCGCGGCCAGCCTCGTGCTGATCGCCGGCATCTGGATCATGGAATCGGGGCCGACGCGCTGAAGCCAGGCACTGCGCGGCGCTTGCCCGCTATACGCTTGCCCACTATATTCGCCTTGGCCAAAACCCGAGCAGCGTTTACGCTATCCTTTCGCCCGTTGTTCGCAGGAATCATCCATGGCCGAACGCCAGACATCGATCTCCATCACCGGCGCCGCCCCGGCCATCGCCGATCCGGCGATCTGATGCGCGGAGAATGGCATCATACCGACTTCACCGTCAGCGATGTCGAGGCGGCGCGGCCGCTCTACGAGCTGTTCTTCCTCCATATGGGCTATCGCGAAACCGCGCGGCATGACGACGGCACGACCGAATGGAGCCTCGGCGACGGGCTATTCCCCTCGGCCGGGATCAAGCCCGCGCGCGGCGAGAACGCGAACGCGAAGCATGACCGCTATGCGCCCGGCCTCCACCACGCCGCCTGGCGCGCCGAGGACAAGGCCGATGTAGATACGCTCCACGCCAAGCTCGTCGCGGCGGGCATGACGATCCTCGATCCGCCCGATCATTATTATGGCAAGAATTATTACGCCGTCTTCTTCGCCGATCCCGACGGGCTCAAGCTCGAATATGTCTGGACGCCTCCGCCGTCGGAAGGAGCCGCTGAGACGGATGCAGCGGAATCCGCGTGAATCTCGACGAATATAACGCCTTCTGCGCCGCCCTCCCCGCGGTCGATCCCGACACCGATTATGTCGTGCAATGGGGCGGGTCGCATGTCTGGAAAGTCGGCGGGAAGGTGTTTGCGATTGCGGGATGGAGCGAGGATCGCGCCGACACGCTCGGCGTCACCTTCAAGACATCTCAGATCGCCTTCGAGATGCTCCGCGATATCCCCGGCTGCCGCCCCGCGCCCTATATGGCTTCGCGCGGGATGAAATGGATCCAGCATTATGCGGAGCCCGGGCTCGGCGACGATGACCTCAAGGACTATCTGGCGCGCAGCCACGAACTGGTCGCGGCGGGCCTGAGCAAGAAGCGACAGCGAGAGCTGGGGTTGCTGGAAGAATAGCATCTCCCCTGCTACTCTTCTCCGTCCCGCAGGAGATACCGCCATGGCCACCACCGCCCCCGACGACACCAGTACAGCCCGCCCGATCGCGCCGGTCGATGTCAGCGACGCGGCGCTCTATGTCGAGGATCGCTGGCACGAACCTTTCGCCGATCTGCGCGCGAACATGCCGCTCGCCTGGCATCCCGAGAGCCCTTATGGCCCCTATTGGTCGGTCTCTTCGCACCGCCTGATCCAGCAGGTCGAGGCACTGCCCGATCTCTATTCCTCGGCGCGCGCTATCACGATCACCGACGCGCGCGACGACGTGCCGTTCGACAATTTCATCGCGATGGACCGGCCGCAGCACACCGAGCAGCGCCGCGTCGTCCAGCCGAGTTTCAACCCGAGCGAGATGAAGCGCCGCGAGGGCGAAATCCGCCAGCGGGTGACCGAACTGTTCGACGGGTTGTCGCAAGGCGAGACCTTCGACTGGGTCGAGCAGGTATCGATCCCGTTGACGATCGGCATGATCTGCGTGCTTTTCGATTTTCCCTGGGAAGAACGCCACGACCTCAAACGCTGGTCCGACTGGGCGAGCGAGGTGACGCCCGACCAGAGCGACGAACGCACCGCGCTGTGGATGGAGCAGATGATGCAGATGCTCACCCGCTTCGATGCACTGCTCGAGGAAAAACGCGCCCAGCCGCCGGGCGACGATGTCATGAGCCGGATTATTCATTCCGAAGCGATGGGGCAGATGCCGGCGGCCGAGCGGATGGGCAATATCGCGCTGCTGATCGTCGGCGGCAACGATACGACGCGCAACAGCATGAGCGGCTTTATCGACGCGATCAATCGCTTTCCCGATCAGCTCAAGCGCCTGCACGCCGAATCCGATCTGATTCCCAACGCGGCGAGCGAGATCATCCGCTGGCAATCGCCGGTCACCCATATGCGCCGCACAGCGACCGAGGATGCCGAGCTCGACGGGCAGGCGATCAGGGCGGGCGAGAAGCTGATCCTCTGGTATATTTCGGGCAATCGCGACGAGAGCCTGTTCGACGATGCCGACCGCTTCGACGTCGCCCGCGAAAATGCCCGCCGCCATATCGGCTTCGGCTTCGGCATCCATCGCTGCGTCGGCGCGCGGCTCGCCGAACTCCAGCTGCAAATCTACATCGAGGAAATCGTCCGCCGCAACATTTGCATCGAACCGCGCGGCGATTGGGAAAGGCTGGCAAGCCCGTTCCTCCACGGGTTCACGAAAATGCCGGTGGAAATTGTCGCGGAGTAGCGATGTTCGATGAAAAGATTGCTCATACCGATCCTGGCAGCAACCCTGTTTGGCTGCACGCCACAATCCGCAGACAGCGAGGACGCTGCCATGGCCCAAGCTACGCCCGAACTCATCGTGCTCGCCGCGCCGCGCAATGGCGATCCCTATTATGCCGACGCCGCCGACGATATCTTCGCCTTCCATGTCGCCTATGCCGAAGCGATCGAGGATGCCGGCGATGAAGTGCTCGTCCTGACCGATGCGGCGAGCTATGATCGCTATGCGGCCGCACTCGATGAAGACAGCGTCGCAATCGCGCCGATGGCCGATATCTGGGCGCGCGATTTCGGGCTTTCCAACGCCGCCGATCCGGTGATGTTTCGCTACAGTGCGGCGGGCCAGGGCAGCGGACGGCGCGGACAGGACGACGCCGATGCCGTGCAGGAGATACTGGCCGGGATTCTCGATGCCGCAAATCTGCGTTTCGGCGAAAGCGATCTGATCAGCGACGGCGGCAATTTCGTCGACGATTATGCGGGCAACGCTGTCGTCAGCCGCAAATTCCTGCGCGATAATGAGCTGACCGAAGACGAAGGCCGCGCGGCGCTGCGACAAGCAACCGGCGTCCGCAATATCGCCTTTATCGAAGCCGACGAGCAAGGCGGGCTCGAACATGCCGATGGCGTGGCCGCATTCATCGGCGCGAACATATTGGTCATCAACAGCTATCCCGAAGACCCCGATTATGCCGCCGCGCCTCGCGCGGATCTCGAGGCGGGCCTGCCCGGCGTGACGATCCATGAAATAGTCACGCCCTATGATGGCAGCCAGATATACGATGCACGCTTCGGCTCGGCCTGCGGTCTTTACACCAACATGCTGGTCACCCCGAACCGGATCTATTTTCCGCAATTCGGCATTCCCGAAGACGAAGAAGCGCTTGCCGCCATGCGGCGCTGGACCGACCGTGAAGTCGTCCCGGTTCGTTCGGATCAAGTCTGCCGCATGGGCGGCGGCGTGCGCTGCATGTCCTGGCAGCTGCGGGGTCCCAACGCCGAACGGCTGCGGACATATCTGGCCAGGCGCTAATGCCCCGCAAAACGCGAACGTCTTTGATGTAGCCGCTGGAGCTTGCTGCCGTCTGACAGGCTCCCACAACCAAATCTTAATTCCCGCCTGCCTATTCTGACACCGGACAAGTCTAACACCGGCGGAATCAGCCATGGAACGCGAAGAACGCTCACCGATCGTAGGCGTAGCGGAAATCTGGAAATCGGGCCGCTCGCTCGGCAAGGCCCAGATTTGCAACCTTTCCGAAGGCGGCGTCGGCGTTGTCGGTATGCTATACGCCTATAAGGGCGATCCGGTCGTGATCCTGCTCAACGGCATCGGCCGTGTGCGCGGCAAGGTGGCCTGGATCGGCGATGGCGGATTCGGCATCGCCTTCGACAAGCCTATAGACGCTGAAAAATTCGACTTTTCGATGCCGATCCGCCGCGATGCCAATGGCCGCGCGCAGCACAGTCTCTGGCGTCCTGGGAGTTAGCCTCCCGCTACGCCCCCGGGCGAAGGTTGCATTTCCCGCCAATTTCTATTTGTAATTGAGAATAATTCTCATTAGAGCCTCATCCATCGATTGCGAATCGTTCGCGATAGAGGGTGAAAAGGGGAATTATGCGTATCTCGTTCGGCGCCGGCGTATCTGTCGCGGCGCTTTCGGCCATCGCTTCGCCGCTGATGGCGCAGACCGCTTCCGACACAATTGCCATGGCGCAGGGCGCTTCGGATGCCACGGCGATGGCGCTGCAGACGCGGCCGTCGATCATCGTCACCGGGCAATATCATCCCGACGCGATCACCAGCGCGATGAAGACCGAGACGCCGCTGATCGACATCCCGCAGAGCCTGTCGATCCTGTCGCGCGAGCAGCTCGACGATCAGGCGCTGACCGATATCGGCGACGTGCTGCGTTATACGCCGGGCGCATCGATCGGCCAGGGTGAAGGCCATCGCGACCAGATCACGATCCGCGGACAGAATACGACCGCCGATTTCTACATCGACGGGATCCGCGACGACGTCCAGTATTTCCGTCCGCTCTATAACCTCGACCGGATCGAGATCCTGCGCGGGTCGAACGCGCTGATCTTCGGCCGCGGCGGCGGCGGCGGCGTCATCAACCGCGTCACCAAGACCGCCTCGACCGAGAATTTCTCGACCGGCGGCACGGCGAGCGTCGACACATTCGGATCGGTGCTTGTCAGCGGCGACGTCAACACGCCGTTCAGCGGCGCCGCCGCCTTCCGTCTCAACGCATTTTACGAAGCGCTCAACAATCATCGCGATTTCTTCGAGGGCGACCGCTTCGGCTTCAATCCGACCTTCACATTCGCGCCCGGCCCGGACACGCGCGTCGAGGCGTCTTACGTATATCTCGACGACGAACGCACCGTCGATCGCGGCGTCCCGTCTTTGCGCGGCGCGCCCCTAATGGGTTTCGATACGACCTTCTTCGGTTCGCCCGATTTCAACACGACGACGCTCCAGGCGCATATCGTTCGCGGCCGTTTCTTCCACGATTTCAGCGAGAACCTGTCGTATAATTCGACGATCCAATGGGCCGATTACGACAAGCTCTACCAGAATATCTATCCAGTCGGATTCGACGATATCGCCAACACCGTCACGCTCGACGGCTATCGCGACACGACGATGCGCGAGAATTTCATCGTCCAGGGCAACCTCGTCTGGGACAATGATTTCGGCGGCGTAAACAACACGCTGCTGATCGGCTATGAATATGGCGACCAGCAAACGCAGAACGCGCGCCGCGATGCCTTTTTCGCCGCGAGCGCCGACGACCAGATCACCTTTCCGTTCAGCGATCCGTTGGCGATCCCCGGCTTCACCTTTCCCGCGGTCGTCCGAAATCGCGATTCGGATGCCGAATTCCTGTCCTTCTACGCGCAGGACCAACTCGCGATCGGCGAACATATCATCATTGTCGGCGGCATCCGCTACGACCGCTTCGAGATTAACGTCGTCGACGCCATCGAGGTCGCCAACGGCGCGGCCGACGGCAATGACGGCTTCCTCTCGCGCACCGATAACGAATGGTCGCCGCGTATCGGGCTGATCGTCAAGCCGATGAGCAATCTCTCGCTCTATGCGAGCTACAGCCGCTCGTTCCTGCCGCGCTCGGGCGACCAGTTCCTGACTTTGTCGCCGACCGACGAAACGCTCGCGCCCGAGCAGTTCGACAATTATGAAATCGGCCTCAAATGGGATGCGACGACGACGTTAAGCTTCACCGCCGCCATCTTCCGGCTCGACCGCGAAAACGGCACGACGCCCGATCCGGCGAATCCGGGCAATTCGATCCTGACCGGCAGCCGCACCGAAGGCTTCGAGGCGCAGCTCGTCGGCCAGATCCTGCCCTGGTGGAGCATCAACGCCGGCTATTCCTATCTCGACGCCGATGAGCGCGGACGGGTGGCCGGCGCCGCGCTCGCCAACCGGACGCTCGCCCAGGTGCCCGAGCATATGTTCTCGATCTGGAACCATATCGATGTGTCGCAGAATCTCGGCTTCGGCCTCGGCCTGACGCACCAGTCGTCGCAATTCGCGGCGATCGACAATTCGGTCGAGCTGCCGAGTTTCACGCGCGTCGACGCGGCGCTCTATTATAATCTCAACGAAAACATCCAGTTGCAGATCAATGTCGAGAACCTGTTCGACGAGGATTATTTCCCCGCCGCGCATAACAACAACAATATCTCGACCGGCGAACCGCTCAATGCGCGCTTCACCGTGCGCGCGCGTTTCTAGCGGCAGAGAGGGGCACGCCTTTCGAGGAAACGATGCTATTTTCCGACCAACGCCAATGCCATCGGGCGCGGCCCGTTGAAATCGGACTTGCAGCTCCCAACTAGCTCCCGAGCAACGATGTTGTTCCAGCTCGACCCCGGGTCGGGCGCGGCGCCGGCCATCCCCCTCCCGGCCGGCGCCGCACTTATTTGCCGGTTACGCCGCCTTCATTTCCTGCAGCTTTTCCTGCTCGGTGATCCGCGCGGCCGTATAGGCGCGGGCGGCTTCGGAGACTTCGGTGCCGAGATGCCAGTCGAGGATCTTCATCGTCTCGGGAATCGGCGGCACGAGCAGCACATCGGCGTTGTCGAGGCTCGAGCGGACGGCCGCCGCGCTCGAAACGACCATCGAACGCGACATGATGTCGACGATGCTCGGAAATTCGAACTTGGGTTTGCGGCGGAAGATCATGTCGGCGAGGATCCGGCGGCGCGACCGCAGCGAGCTGTATTTGGTGTCGCCCAAACGCCAGTCGTCGCCGGCGTCGGTGCGCAGCGAAACCACCACATTCGGCCCCGCCTTGGCCTCGCGCATGATCGTCACCGGGATATTGTTGAGCACGCCGCCATCGACGAGGATGTCGCCCTCTTCGGTGATGAAGGGCGGCAGGATCGTCGGCAGCGAACCCGAGGCGCGCACCGCATGCCAGAGCGGCCCGCGGCGATGGACATAGACGCTGTTGGTCGAAAGATTCGTCGACACGCCGAAGTAATTATACGGCAGATCGGCGATATCCTGGTCGCCATAGCGGAGCAGCAGCTGCTCGTCGAAAACGCGCGGATCGAGGATCGAGTGCACCGGCACCGTCAGCCGCTTCATCGCCTTGGCGGTGATGAACATGTCGTACATCTGCTGGAGCGTATCTTCCGCCGTCATACCGCGTGCGAGCGCTCCGCCCATCGCCGCGCCGGCGCTGGTGCCGCCGTAAAAATCGATCGGGATGTCGTTTTCGATCAGCGCCTGCATGACGCCGATATGCGCGCAGCCGAGCGCTCCGCCGCCGGCCAGCACGACGCCATTGGCGCGGCCCGACATGAAACGCGCGACGCGCTCGAACGCCGGTTCGCAATCGAGCGGGACATGGTGGTGGAGCTTGACGTTGCGGCCGTCGAGCCAGCGGCCGCTGCCGCGGATCGGGTCCTGCTCGCGGTCGCGCCAGAGGATCAGCGTCCGGTTGGTGCGCAGGAAAAGCGGGATCGCATATTCCTCGATTGGCGATTGCGCGCAATTCTCTTCGTCAAGCGGCGCGACGAGCACGAGATCGTCGGCGTTGCGCGCGATCGAGCGGTCCCAGTCCTCGTCGCCGCTCGCCACCAGCAATAGCCGCTCGCCGCCGCGCTCGAGTTCGCCGAGCCAGCGGCCGAAGCCTTCGCTGTCGGTGGCGATGCCATCGGGCCGATCGGCAACCGTCAACAGCCGCGCCTCGCCATATTTGGTAACGGCGCGGCACAGTCGCTCGACGAAACCTTCGGGAAAGGCGCTTCCCGCGGCCGGGATCAGCGACACCACGCGACCGGGCTTGGCTTCCATCGCCTTGGCCGACGCCGTCGCCTTGGCCAGCCTTTCGGACACCGCGCCCAAGATGCCGTCGGCGATATCGGGATAACGGGCGACGATTTCGTCATAGGCGTCGCGGGTCAGCGAATAGACGGTGCTGTCGCGGCTCGCGCGGACATCGGCGGTGCGCGTGCCGCCCGAAAAGAAGGCGAGTTCGCCGACCGGTTCGCCCGCGCCGATCTCCGCGACGACGCGGCCATTGGGCAGCTGGACATAGAAGCGGCCGGTCGAAACCAGATAGAGCGCGTCGGCTTCCTCGCCATAGCGGACGAGATAGTCGCCGCCCTTGATCACCACGGGCTTCGCCGCGCTCTGCAGCGCGCCAAGGCCGTCTGCGTCGAGACCGGCAAAAGCCTCAACCTTTGAAAAATCGTTCGCCATATATGCCCCCAAGGCCGTGAATTCGGTAGCGACCCCTGTTGTTCGAAGGGTTTAGCGGATTTTTGGCGGCGAAGGAAAGGGGGCGCGCGAACGGCCGCGCGGCAGGGTTTCCCGGGCGTCCACGGCGACTGTTTCGAAAGCTCCGGGCCGATAGACGAATCTTCACCTATTTCTTTGTTACAATAGCATTTTCTTTTGCATCGCAATGACGATTTTCCACTGCCGCGCGATCCGGAAAACTTTACCTGAAATGCAGCAGTCGGCATTCTCCTTCGCATAAAAAGGAGGGGATTATGGATAGTTCGAGCGTTTCCACGCTGTGGCTGCGGGGCAGCCTGGTCTGGCTGCTCGCCGCAATGGGTATCGGCCTTTATCTCGGGATTACGCAGCAATTCCATTTTTCGTCGGCGCATGCCCATGCCGGGCTGCTCGGCGGCGTTTGGGCCGGGCTCTTGTCATACGGCTATTGGCGCGCCGGCGGCGACAAGCCGGTCGCGGGGGCGGGCATCGCTTGGCTGCTCTTCAATATTTCGGTCGCCTTCCATGTTTTCGCGTTGTTCAAGGTGATGGCGGGCAACCCGGCCTGGGGCATGATTCTCGGCGTCAACGGCATGGCGATGACCGCGATAACGCTCTGGATAGTAACGCCGATCTGGCGCCGCCTGGTTTAGAGCATGATCATGTCAGGATGAACTATCGTCATTGCGAGCGAAGCGAAGCGAAGCAATCCAGAGCGGCAGGCGACAGCGCTAATTGCTCTGGATTGCCACGTCGCCTTCGGCTCCTCGCAATGACGATTCATCCAAAGCCGGTCACACTCTAGCCGTCCGGCTGCTCATCAGCCTCGGATAGCGGGACGGCGCGCGACTGGCCGTCTTCGCCGCCGAGCAGCAGCACCCGATCTCCGCTCGGGCCTTCGATGACGACGAGCCGCTCGGCGCGCCAGCCGAGATCGCTTTCGGCAAGCACCTGCTCGCCTCCGGTCTGCGCCGGATCGGCAAGCCCGCGCATCATATTGAGCAGCGATCCGATCGACACGCCGAGCTCTTCGTCGCGCGGGACATCGGCGGCGAAACGGCGGATGCCGTCTCCGGTAACTGCCACATAGAGCTGGCCGCGCGGCTCATCGACCGCGCAAGCCGTGACCGGCCCCGACACAGCAATCATGCGGTTCTGATAATCGGTGACCGCCTCGCCGCCGCCTTCATTCTGCTGATCGAAAAGCAGGACATGATGGGCAATCTCTCCTTGGTCACTGCCGAGATAGGCATAGAGGATCTGCTCGCGCGGGGGGCGCCAGAGGCAAAAGGCGCCGGGCCGGCCCGCGACGCCGCCGGGGAGCGTCGCAAGCATCTCGCCATTCGCTTTGGCAATCGCGATATCGCCATCCGGCGTCGCGCCGGCGATGATGACCTCCTCCGCCCCGCGCAGCACGATCCCCGCGCGCGCCTCGATATCGAGCGTGCCTTCGGGGAGCTGGGCGGCGGCGGGGGCGGCAAGGGCAAGCGAGGCGATCAGGGAAAGCACGTAGCGCATGGCGCATTTGTACCTGCGTCGCTCGTCTTACGAAACCCTCTCCTGGCGGGAGAGGGTTGTGAGTTCTTAACGAGGTACGAGTTTAGAACGAGCTGGGTGAGGGGCTGCGCGCTCTCGATAAGTCGAACCCCCTCATCCAACTCCGCCTAAATTCGCTCCACTCATCAAGGCTCCATATCCTTCTCCCCTAGGGAGAAGGTTTATCCGAGCGCCGCAATCGTTCCCGGCAGAAGCGCTACCATCGCGCCGATCGTCATCAGCGGGAGCGCGAGCGTTATCGCGAGGTTTCTCAAACGCACATGGCCGTCGCCTTCGCCCGCCAGCCTTTTGGCGTAGACGATCGCGCCCGACACCGCGACGATCGTCAGCAGCGCGCCCGACAGGAACCAGAGCAGCTTGCTCCAGAAGCCGGCGAAATAGCCCATGTGGAGCGGATCGGCGGCCTCGGAGATTCGCCGGTGGACGCCGGCGTCGCTTCCCGAATGGGTGAAGGCGATATCGCCGCTGCGGACGTCGACCGCCGCGGCATTCGCGCGCGGGCGCACCAGGACCGTGCCCTCCTGCCCGTAAAAGGCGAAGACCTCACCGGCGCGGCCCGGCCAGTCGATGCGGCGGATCGCCAGATCGGGATAGGCGGCGTGCGCCGCGGCAAGCGCTTTGGGAAAGTAAGCGGCGGCCTCGACATTGCCGACCTTGGCCGCGCTGAGCGCCGGTCGATCGGGCGCCGGTGCGCGCACACCGTTCTGCTCGGCGAAATACCAGATACCGGTCAGCGCGACGACGAAACCGAAGACGAGGCTCCAAAGCCCGGCAAGTCGGTGAAAATCGCCCCAGAAAACCCGTGCGCCGCGATGGCGCTGCGGCCAGCGGAAAAACCCGCGCCACCAGCGGCGATAGGCGAACAGGGCGGTGACGAGGCTGGCGAGCAGGAAGAAGGCGGTGAGCGTGACGATCGTCAATCCTGGCCCGCCGATCAGCAAGTGCGAATGGATCGCCCGCAGCAGCGATTTGAAACCGAGCGTCGAATGTTCGCCCTGCACCACGCCCGTCGCCGGATCGAAGCGAATGACGCGCCGCCCGCCATCGGGCATCCCGGTGTAGGCGGCGGGCGCGAACGCCGAGGACGGCCCGGTCTCGATCGTGTCGATCGCATCGTCGGGCGCATGTTCGGCGAGCGAAGCGGCAATCGCCTGCCAATTGGTGTCGTCGAGCGCAACCGGCTGAGCGGCGCGGATCGAAGGCGTCATCAGCCAATCGACCTCTGACGCGAAAACCGCGAGCGTTCCCGTCAGGCAGATCAGCCCGATCAGCAGCGAAAGATTGAGTCCGACAAGGCTGTGGATACGAAACCAGAGCTTTCCGCGCCTGACACGCGGGCGTTTCCGATTGCCGTTCGCTGGCGAACGCCGTTCATCGGAAGCCGCTGATGCGGTGTTGATTTCAGGCGTCGGCACGTTGCCGAGGCCTTTAGCTGACCCGATCCATTGCATCCACCTGCCCTAGCAATATGCTATTGCAAGTCAATCGCAATAATATGCTTAGTTACCCGCGTAGCGCTTAAATTGGCCTTGGACGGCATTGTTGGTCGCGAAATTGGTGCCGCCGCTCATATCGCCGGTAATGTCGAAATCGTCGACCGCGACTTTATCGGCCAGCGCCAGCCCGAAGACCGAGCCTTTGGTCCAGATCACGCGGGCGTTGACCATGCCAATGCCGTTCAGGCGGACCTGCACGTCATCATCGACGACGAGACTATACCCGCTGCCGCCGAGGCCTTCGGCCGACAAATTGCGAATGCGCATCTGACCGAGATGGCGCCCGCTGCGAAACAGATCGGCATCGGCCATAAGCGACGTGCGCGGTGGTCGGTACGGAAAATCCCGCTGCTCGGCCATATTGGCAGCTCCTTATGACTAGAGAGGGCATTTTTGCCGAAACGCGTTGAAAAAGTCCTGAAGAATATGATTAACACGAGAGGAAGGTTGACGCTCCAATCCGGCGCGGCGCCTGCCTAGCCGCGCATCGGCCGAGGGCCGGGATGTGCACCATCCACATTTACATCGCGATGACAGGCGCTAAACCACGCGCAGCAAAAGTTAAGAGTATATCGGGGAGCAGAACATGGCAGCGGAAGCGCCTTCTTCAGGGATGGAAGCGGCAATCGACCGCGTCGTCAACGTCTCGGACTTTATCTGGGGCGGCACATGGAATGGCGCGGAGGTCTTGCCGATCCCGCCGATGGTGATCGTGCTGCTCGGCGCGGGGCTCTATTTCATGGTCGGTCTACGCGGCTATCCGGTCCGCAAGCTGTTCCCCGCGATGGCCGGGCTGTTCAAGAAATCGGACAAGAAGGGCGCCGGCGAGATCTCGCCTTTCGCCGCGCTTTCGACCGCGCTTTCGGGGCAGGTCGGCACGGGCAACCTTGCCGGCGTCGCCACCGCGATCACCTTGGGCGGGCCCGGCGCGATATTCTGGATGTGGGTGACCGCCCTGTTCGGGATGGCGCTCGCTTTCGCCGAAGGCTCGCTCGCTGTCCGCTTCCGCGAACAGGCCGAAGACGGCACCTATCGCGGCGGCCCGATGACCTACATCATGATCGGCCTCGGCAAGAAATGGACGTGGCTCGCCATTCTCTTCTGTCTCGGCACGTTGTTCTCCGCCGTCGTCACCGGCAACTCGATCCAGGCCAACAGCCTCGGCGACAGCGCCAACGAACTGTTCGGCATCGAGGAATGGATTGCCGGCGCGGTTGCCGCGGTCGCCGTGTTCATCGTCATCGTCGGCGGCATCAAATCGATCGGCCGCGTCGCCGAAACGATCGTGCCGTGGATGGCGGGCGCCTATCTTCTGATGGCGCTGATCGCATTGATCATCAACATTCCCGACCTGCCCGAAACCTTCGGTCGCATCTTCGGCGGCGCGTTCAACGTGCAATCGGCGAGCGGCGGTTTCCTCGGCGCGGCGATCATCATCGCGATCCGCGCCGGTGTCGCGCGCGGGCTGTTCTCGAACGAGGCCGGCCAGGGCTCGACGCCGATCGCCCATGCTGTCGCGCAGACCAACGATCCCGCCGCGCAGGGCCGTTTCGCGATGATGGGCACGTTCATCGATACCGTCGTGATCTGCACGATGACGGCGCTGGTGATGCTCACCGTATCGGGCGACTTCACCGCCACCGTCGATGGCGCAACAATCGCCGTCGAACATGCCTGGCAGTCGGACCTTGAAGGTTTTGCGATGACATCGGGCGCGTTCGCCGCCGCCTTCCCTCTGCGACTTTTCAACATACCTATCGGCACCCTCGTCGCGTCGGTTGCGCTGATCCTGTTCGTCTTCACGACATTGCTGACCTGGAGCTATTATGGCGAACGCGCGATCACCTTCCTCTACGATCGTCTGCCCGGCGCATCGCTGAGCGGTGAGCGGAAGCTCCACATGATGTGGCGGATACTCTGGTGCATCGTGATTTTCCTCGGCGCCTTCGCACCGCTCGAACTGGTCTGGCGTCTCGGCGATATTTCGAACGCGGCGATGGCGCTCCCGAACATCATCGCACTGCTCGCGCTGTCAGGCGTCGTCTTCGCGCTCGCCAAGGGCAACCGCACCGCCGGGACCGACCACGATCGCGAAACGCCCGCCGAGCTGAGCGAGGACGTCGCCGGAGCGCCGGGTGGGCATTGATTGATCGCCCGTTAGCTTTTTTGTGTTTCACACAAAGACACGAAGACACAAAGAAGAGCAGATGCGCGAGCGAGACAATGAGCTGGAGACTTTGGCCACGCTCGTGGTCGATTGCGGCTTTCATATTCACAAGGAGCTAGGCCCGGGCCTGCTGGAATCGGTTTACGAAGCCGTGCTCGCCCATCGTCTTGCAGCCGAAGGCCTGAAAATCGACCGGCAAAAGCCGGTCGAAATAAATATCGACGGCATCGTTCTCAACGAGGGGTTTCGGGCCGATTTGCTCGTCGAAGACAAGCTGTTGATCGAACTCAAATCGATCGAAAAACTGTTGCCCGTCCATGGCAAACAAACGCTGACCTATCTGCGGCTGATGAACCTCCCTCTCGGCTTGCTCATCAACTTCGGCGCCGCCACCTTTCGCGAAGGCATAAAGCGCATCGCCAACAACTATCAGGGCTTTGTGTCTTAGTGTCTTTGTGTGAAACGCCCTATGGCCATCCCATTGCCCCAATGTGCCACCTCGCCGCCTAAGGACCCTGCCGTGCTGAAACGCCTTTATCACTGGACGCTGGAGAAGGCGGCGCATCCGCTTGCCGAGCGCTGGCTGGCGGGTGTCTCTTTCGTCGAGAGCAGCTTCTTCCCGATCCCGCCCGATGTGATGCTGATCCCGATGTGCCTGGCGCGGCCCGACAAGGCGTTTCGCTATGCCTTTATCTGCACCATCGCCTCGGTGCTGGGCGCGCTGCTCGGCTATGCGATCGGCTATTTCCTGTTCACCAGCGTCGGCCAGCCGATCCTCGAATTTTACGGTCTCGGCGAAGAATTTGCGAGTTTCTCGACACGCTTCAACGAACAGGGCTGGATCATAGTGCTGGCGGCAGGCTTCACCCCGCTGCCGTTCAAGGTCATCACCATTGCCGCCGGCGCGACCGCGATGCCCCTGTATATCCTGATCATCGCCGCGATCATCGCCCGCGCTGCGCGCTTCTATCTCGTCGCGGCGTTGCTCTGGAAATTCGGCGAGCCGATGAAGGCGCTGATCGACCGCTATTTCGGCATATTGACGACCGCCGCGATTGTCCTCGGCATCGGCGGTTTCGTCGCAGTGCGTTATATTCTGTAGCACGATGAGTGAATGGGACGATTATGCCGCCGACTGGGACAGTCCGGACACGCGGCTCTACGCCGACCGGGCATTCGCTTCCTGGCAGCGGTCGGTTGCACCTTTCGCTCCAGACCTTGCCCAATGCCGGGTGCTGGATTTCGGATGCGGCACCGGATTGCTGAGCGAGACATTCGCGCCGCTGTGCAAGGGGATAGTCGCAATCGATACATCGCCGCAGATGATCGCCGTGCTCGAAAAGAAAATCGAGACGGCCGGGATCGCCAACATCAGGCCACTCGCGACGGCGATCGATCCTGCGAGCATCCGTGTCCATGACTGCCTCGCCGGCGGGTTCGACATCGTCCTGGCGTCCTCGGTGTGGAGTTTCCTGCCCGACTATCCAGCGACGCTCGCCGATCTGGCGTCGCTCCTGGAACCCGGCGGCATCTTCACCCAATGGGACTGGGAAAGCGACATGCCCGCGAAACGGATCGCGGATGCCATGGACGCAAGCGGGCTGGAAAAGATCGCTATCGAAACCGCCTTCGGTTTGGAGGGCGGAGACGAAACCATGCCCGTGATCATGGGAACGGCGCGGCGCAGCTAAGCGACCTCCCCGTCCGCATTGAAAACCAGCAAGTCGCCGGGCTGGCAATTCAGTTCTCGGCAGATCGCTTCGAGCGTCGAGAAGCGGATCGCACGCGCCTTGCCGGTCTTGAGGACCGAAAGATTGGCGAGGGTGATGCCGACCCGCTCGGAAAGCTCGGTCAGCGTCATCCGGTTGTCGTGGAGAAGATCGTCGAGCCGGACCGAGATAGCCATCATACCGTCCCCTCCAGATCGTCGCGCATGTCCGCGCCATGGGCGAAGATGCGCGCGAGCACGAACAGGACCAGTGCGATGATGAACCCGCCAAAGCCTACGTCCGCATAGATCACGCCGCCTTCGGTCGCGGCCCTCAATCCGGCCTCGGCCGCGCGGACGGGGTAGGCGATGATCTGGAAAGCAAGCGCCAGCCAGGCCATCCGGTGGAGCCGTTGGGCGTTGATCGCGTCGAAAGGATCGCGCTCGGCCGCCGAGGCGATGATCTTTCCCAGCAGGTGCATAAAGGCCGCGCCACAGGCCATCCCCAAGGCGGCGAAGGGCAATAGCCGCCATAGATGGCCACTGACGACCGCCGGGTCGCTTCCCGGATATTCGCTCGCCAGCACTTCGGAGCCGGTCGCTGCGTCATAGGCGAAAAACGCCATCCCGATCACCGTCGCGATCGCCGCCGCCGCCAGCAGGATCGCGATCAGCCGGACGACGACAAGAGCGAAGGAAAGCAGCGGGTCTCTGGCTAGGGCGGTCATGGCGATATGTCCTGCGAGCATTGAATATCAATAATGTAATTATCGTATATCAACAATTTACATATTGATAAACGATAAATTTGAGGTATGAGGATAGCGACACCGAAAAGGAAAAGCGAATCATGACCGACACCGTCGCCCCCGCCGCCGCGATTGCCGCGCCGGCATCCGCCATCGCCAAAGGCAACCCGCCCATGGCGCGCTGGGCGATCGTCGCCGAAGTGGTCGGCTTCGTCGCGCTGGCGCTTCTCCTGCGCTACGCGATGAGCTTCTTCTTCTGGCGGTTCGCCGGGCCGGTTTCGCTGGTCGCGATGCTTGGCTTGATCACGGTCTACCTACGCACGCGCGGCCTTGACTGGCGCGACATGGGGATGCGCGCGCTGCCCGGGATCAAGGCGAAACTGCTCGTGCTTCCCCAGGTGCTGCTGACC
Organism: Sphingomonadaceae bacterium; assembly: GCA_013001755.1. Classification (GTDB taxonomy): domain Bacteria; phylum Pseudomonadota; class Alphaproteobacteria; order Sphingomonadales; family Sphingomonadaceae; genus Parasphingopyxis. Next base: position 7,341 of record JABDLY010000200.1, on the reverse strand, counting down.
GGCATCGCCTTTTTCGCGACGGTGGCGCTGGTGCTGAAGGGCGGCCCCGCCCTCGGCCTCGATTTCATCGGCCAGGTGCCCGATACCGTTCCCGGGCGCTGGGGTAATCTGGAAGGCAATGTCCCGCTCTTGCTGCTCTGGCTGGCGATCGCCTGGACCGCCGCCGCCTTTGGCGAGGAGATGTTTTTCCGCGGCTATCTCATCACGCGCCTGCAAACGGCATTCGCCGATATCCGCTGGGGCGTGGTGCTCGCGGTGGTGCTACCGGCGATGCTGTTCGGCTATGGCCATTATTATTATCAGGGGCTCAGCGGGCTGGTCGTGACCGGCGCTATCGGGCTGACGCTCGGGGTCATGTTCTTGGTCTTCAGGCGCAGCCTCTGGCCCGTGATAATCTGGCACGGGTTGATCGACAGCTTCGCATTCACCGCGACCTTCCTGAATTTGGACGTCTAGCGCTTCAGTCGCGCGCCGCACTCCACGCCGCGCCCTGTTGCTCGACCAATCCAACCATGTCGCCCATGACGAGGTTCATGTCGATCAGGTGGAGTCCCCAATCGTCGAGCCGCTGGCCGGCGAAAACGACATCGCCGGGAATATCGTCGGTGCGCGGATCGGCGGGGTCGCCGTTTATCGTGACGGCAAGATAGTTCGCGCCGTGATCCGTCACGCATTCGGCGGTCAGCAGCCCCGGCGCACGGACGAAAGCCGTCGTCACCTCGGCGCCCTCGGCCCAGTTCACCGGTTCAGCTTCGGTTATCAGCGAGCGGTTGCTGAGCCAGGCATCGAGCGGCGCCGAGCCGCCGGCGAGCGCCGCCGGGTTGACGCAGGCCGCCGCCATGCCATCGGCCTCCACCTTGCCGAAACGGGCATTGGCGGGCGGCGGGACATCGGCGCGGAAGCTGACGAAGCTGACAACGCAGCCGGTCTGGTCGGCGGAGCGGCAGAGCGGGATCGCATCGAATCCTCCGCCGACATCCTCGCCTTCGGGCACCGCGATATTCGCGCCGATCAGATAGGCGGCGATCAGCCGGTCGGTGATCGGCTGGCCGTCAAACTCTTCTTCGAGCAGCTGGTTGAGCATCGCCGAACCCTGGCTATGGCCAATCAGCACCACGCCGCGACCGTCATTGTGCACAGCGAGATAATGATCCCAGGCCGCCTTGACATCGCCATAGGCGATCTCGCGGGCCGGCAGCCAGGCGCTGAAATTGCCGGTCGCCATCGCGCGGCGCAGCGCGGTCAGCGTGACCTGGCGATAGAGCGGCGCATAGACGCGGCAAGCCTGCTGGAATGGCGCGGCCTGGAGCAGGGTGACGCGGCGCTCCTCCTCCTTGTCGACCATGTCGCTGTTGTTGGTCTCATCGTTCGAGACGGTCGGATAAACATAGAAGCAATCGAAGCCCGGGTCCGCCGCAACAGCATTTTGCTCGACGGTCGCGCTGCCATCGGCATCGATACGCGTCGTTGCCAGCGACACTGTGCAGGCGTCGCGCTGGCCCGGCAGGCACAGCCAGTTCTGGCCGAGAGCGTAGTCGGGCGTCGCGGCCGCGCTATCTTCATGATGTTCGGCCGCAGCAGATGTGGCGGCGGTAAATGCGGCGGCGACCGCCAAAAACGTCCAGTAGCGCATATTTCCTCTCCCGGTTTCGCTCACCTATAGCGCCATTCCAGCGGAATCGAAGGCGGGAGGCGAAGATAGCGGCTAGCGTCCGCGCCGCGCGCGAATTCCCTCGATCAGCACCCGCGCCAGAACGATCGCTTCGGCGGCGCGGCCGGTTGTGTTGAGCAATGTTTCGGTGAGGTTGGCGGCGGTGCGCTGCATCAGTGGATCGTCGCTGCCAAATTGCACCCGTGCGGCGCGGAAAGCGGTCTCGAAGAGGCCGAGCGCCTCCTGCAAGGCGCCGGTTTGCCGATAGAGCCGGCCGGTATCGTTCATCGAGCGCAGCGTATCGGGATGATCCGCGCCGAGCACGCGCCGCCGCGACTCGAACGCGCGCACGAGCAACGGCCCGGCATCGGCGTAGCGCTCTTCCTTGAAATAGAGGATGCCGAGCGCGCTGACCGTTGTCAGGGTGGACGGATGTTCGGCCCCGAGCCGCGCGGTCTGGCCGTCGAGAACGCGACGGGAAATCGAAGCCGCTTCCGAATACCGCTCCTGCAAAATTCGAAGGCCCGCAATATTGCCCAGCACGATCAGCGTATTCGGATGGGTCTCGCCCAGCGAACGGGCATAGGTTTGGTGGCTACGCTCGAGCAACGCTCCCGCCTCGGCATATCGGCCCTGCAGGCCGTAAATGGAGGCGAGATTGTTGAGCGCCGAAAGCGTTTCGGGGTGATCCGCGCCATGCTCGCGTTCGCCCGCTTCGAACCTGCGAAGCCCCAGCTGTTCGGCTTCGTCCAGCCGTCCCTGCAGCGTATAGAGATGGGCCAGATTCCCTATTGCCGTAAGCGTGCGCGGATGATCCGCGCCGAGCGCGGCCTCGAAACCGTTCGTGCCGCGAAGATACAGGGTTTCGGCTTCGGCATAGCGCCCCTGCTCCATATATAGCTTGGCGAGATTCGTGACCGAAACCAGCGTATCGCCATGATCGCCGCCGAGCGTCTCCTCGCGCGCCGCGAGCGCGCGCATATGGAGATTTTCGGCTTCGCCGAAGCGCCCCATCGACTGGAGCAAAGTCGCCAGATTGTTGACGGTGACGAGCGTGTCGGGATGGTCGCGCCCGAGCGCTTCTTCGCCGCGGGCGAGGACGCTCCGGACCAGCGGTTCGGCGTCGGAATACCGCGCCTGCCGCTGGAGCAGCAAGGCAAGATTGTTGAGCGCCGACAGCGTATCGCGATGCGCCGGACCGAGCGCCGGCTCGCGGATCGCGATCACCCGCCGGATCAGCGCCTCGGCCTCGTCATAGCGACCGCCCTGAAAATGACCGAAGGCCTCGATCTGCATTGCGTTCGCCTGCTCGAGCGCACCGCTTTCCTGCGTCTCTGAGTCCTGTGCGGCGGAAGTCTGCGCGATGGCGTCCGCGGCAAATGCGGGGGCGGCGGTCAAGGCCGCGGCGACCGCCGCTAATGGCCAGAAGCGCATGGCTTCTCTCCTCGGTTCCCTGCCTTCTACCGTCATTCCAGCACAAACGGAAATGACGCAATTATTCGCTTTTACCCGCCAACCATCGCCTGATCCATCGCCAGCAATTCGGCAAAACTCTCGCGCGCGAGCACCCGATCGACATAGGCCTTGGTCTCGGGATAGGCGTCCCAGTCGATGACCGTGTTCGCATATTCGAGATTCTTGAACGGCCCGGCGACGGCGATATCGGCGAGCGTCAGAGTGTCGCCGACGAGCCAGTCGCGATTGCCGATCGCGCCTTCGAGATAATCGAGCACCGGCGGCAGGCCTTCCTTCTCGGCGGTGTCGGCGGCGGCGAGATCACCCTCGACGCCGAAGAACTTCGCTGCCACGCGGTTGAAGAAGATCGTGCCAGCCGGGCCGCCGACAAGGATCGTGTCAGCGAATTTATCGAACCAGATCACACGCCCGCGCGCCTGGGGCTCGTTCGGGATCAGCGCCGGATCGGGATGTTTGGCTTCGACATAGTGGATGATTGCGGTTGAATCGGCGAGATAATAGTCGCCGTCGATCATTCCCGGAATCTTGCCGAAGGGCGACGCCGCCTTGAAATCCTCGTCATCGGCGTGCGGCGGCACCGGCCGATGTTCGATATCGATGCCCTTCTCACGCGCGAAAGCGACCGCCTTGCGGACAAAGGGCGAAATCGATGCACCGAATATGATCATGCGAAGGCTCCTGCTGAGTCGAGAAAGGGCTGAACGGAGACTAGCAGATCGGTTGCAGATTGGAACGGGAGTTGATGGCGGCGCCGGTTTCGTGCAGCAAGCGATAGAACGCTGCACCCATCGCCTGGCTTTACGCGCCACCGAGCGCCAATCGCCGAGCTTCAAGGAGAACATCATGTCCCTGCCCGCAACCCATCGCCAAATGCTGTCCACCGTCACCAAGGATGGCGAATTGCGCGTCGAACTGGCCGAGACGCCCGTGCCGGCGCCGAAAGACGATGACGTGGTCGTGCAAATCGAAGCGACGCCGATCAACCCTTCGGATCTCGGCGTGATGTTTGGCTGGGCGAATATGGCCGAATGCAGCGCGTCGGGCAGCGGCGACGCGGCGGTCCTGACCGCGCCGGTATCGGAACAGGGCATGGGCGTCATGAAAGCGCGGATCGATCAGCCGCTGCCGCTCGGCAATGAGGGCGCGGGAACCGTTGTCGCTGCCGGGGCGAGCGAGGCGGCACAGGCACTGATGGGCAAGACCGTCGCTGTCATGGGCGGCGGGATGTACGCGCAATATCGCTGCCTGCCCGCGGCCATGTGCCTGCCGCTCAACGACGAACACAACGCGCGCGACGGCGCGTCGTGCTTCGTCAATCCGCTGACCGCGCTGTCGATGATCGAAACGATGCGGATGGAAGGCCATAGCGCGCTCGTTCACACGGCGGCCGCCTCCAACCTCGGCCAGATGCTCAACCGCATCTGCCAGGACGAAGGCGTCGAGCTGGTCAATATCGTCCGCCGCGAGGAACAGGCCGAATTGCTGCGGAATATGGGCGCAAAACATGTCTGCAACAGCTCAGCCGAGAATTTCGCCGCCGAGCTGACCGATGCAATCCACGAAACCGGCGCGACTTTGGCGTTCGACGCAACGGGCGGCGGCAATCTGGCGTCGAAGATATTGAGCGCGATGGAAGCGGCCGCGGCGCGGACGCCGGGCGCCTACAGTATCTACGGCTCGGTCGCGCACAAACAGGTCTATCTCTATGGCGGTCTCGATGTCTCGCCGACGGTGCTGACGCGCGGCTATGGCATGGCCTGGGGCGTCGGCGGCTGGCTGCTTCCCAACTTCCTCGCCCGGGCCGGCGCGGAAGTCGGCGCCCGGCTGCGCCAGCGCGTCGTCGATGAACTCAAGACGACATTCGCCAGCCACTATACCGACGAGATATCGCTGGCCGAAGCGCTGCAACCCGATATCGTCGCGCGCTATGTCGCCAAGACGACCGGCGAGAAATTCCTGATCTGTCCGCGAAAAGACGAATAGCCGACCCGGCTTCTATGCGAATTTGAGCGTGATCTTGGCGCAAGCGCGGTCCGCCTGATGCACGGCCATCGCGATCGCGTTTTGTGAGGAAAGATCGTCCGCCAACGCAATCTGGAACGGGTATCCGAGTTCGACATAGCGCATGAAGTGCATCTCGCCGCCGGTGCAGGTGATCGACCTCCCGCGATGCACGAGGCAGGCGAATTGACGGCCCGCCTCGACCAGATGCGTTGAATTCACATGGTCCCCCGATCCGCTGAGATAGGGGTGGGCGGGCGGAAAACCGTTCTCCTTTGTGATCAGCGCAAGCGCAGACGGGCGATCGACTTCGATCAAGGGCGAGAGATAGCTCCAGCCTTGCGCCGCAACGCCAACGCTATCCGCAGCTGCATAGTGAAACTCGCCGGCGTCCGGCGGTGGCGGCAACTCCCGCTTTGCCTTTTCGCGCCAGCCTTCGAAGTCGCGGTTCTCGAAGACGACGCCGGTGCCGCTCATCCTGTAAACCAGTGCGTCGTGCGCGTCGAAAAAGCTGAGCGCGTTACCGGGCGTTCCATCTTCCCTCGATGCCTCGGCGATGCCGTGCGTGGCGTGGCCCACGCCCGTCTCGCCGCACGTCCATTCGGTCTGCGTCAAGGCCGACCATTTGGCCGGATCGAAGCTGCCGCGCGCCGCGCCCGTCTCGACCGAAGCCCAATAATTGATCGTTTGCACGACGATCGGATCGAAAGGATCGAGAGCCAGCCACGGCCATCGACCGGCGTCCGAAGAGCAGCCGAACCTGACCGTCCCGTCGTCCGAGACAATGTGCGAATGGGTGAACTGGTCAGAGGACGCTTTCGGCATGGCGCCAGGATCGCAGACGAAGCCCGGCCTTACAACTGCCGAAGCCAGCCGTTCCCGCGATCTGCCACTCAACCCGGCGGCCGGTAATATTCCGCCAGCCGGTCGAGGGCCAACCCCAGCACAAGCTTGCCCGCGCGCGCCGGCCAGCCGAGTGCGCCCTCGGCGGTACGCAATCCCTCGCCCGCGCACAGGACGCGCCAGGCGATGTCCTCGAGCCCGGGGCCGAGCGCTGCCATCGCCTCGTCGAAACGCGCCTTGGCGGCGAGGCGCGCTTCGCTCGGGGAGAGGTCGCGCGGGGCGCCGCGCGGCGCCTTGCCAATGGGCGGGGCGTCCCATTGCATCGTCACGCGCGGGCCGAGCTGCGAAAGCTCGTAATCGCGGCGCAGCGCCTCGCCGGCATCATATTGACGCGCGCTGACATGGCCGCGCGCCCGCAGCCAGCTCAATGGCGATTCGGCGAGATTGACTGTGACCGAGCGCGCCAGCCGCCCCTTGCGCTTGGGCGCCGTGCCGGGCTTTACAGGATCGGGTCGCGCCACGCCGTCGCGCGGCAACGGCCGTTCGGCGAGGATACGCGGATCGGGGGGAGTGCTGGCTTTGCCGGCGCGGGCTTTGGACGTTCTGGGCATGGGCGATTTTCCACGGTAATCGAATCGGGGAAAGCTCACTTGCCATTTCGGAGATTATGTAGGAAAGAGAAAAACCGAATGGGTTAATTCGCGCGGCAAATTGGCCCATTCGCCCTGAGCCTGTCGAAGGGCTGTTCTTACTTTTCCGGCGGTGAAAAGAAAGGACAAGACTTCGACAAGCTCAGCCCAAACGGCTTTGGATAGGGATAACCACACAGATGATCACCGCTATTCGCGAAGTTCGCAAAGCCAAAGGGCTGACGCTGCAGGAGGTCGCCGATCGCTGCGATCCGCCGACCACGGCGCAGACGATCGGGCGGCTCGAGACCGGGACGCGCACCGTTTCGGTCGGCTGGCTCAACCGGATCGCCGACGCGCTCGGCGTCGATGCCGCCGATCTCGTCAGCATGCCCGAACAGGCCGACTTGCCCGTCGCCGCGATACTCGGCGGCGAGGGCGCGCAGGCACCGCGCCACAAGGCCACCCTCCCCCCGCCACATCCCGAACCGGGCATGGTCGGCGTGCAGGTCACCGCCGGAATCGGCGATTATCGCGCCGGCGACGAGCTGTGGTGCGCGCGGATCGCGCCGCAGGATTTCGCCGGGGCGCTCAACCGCGACGTCCTCGTCCCGCGCCCCGCCGGGCGTTTCCTCTTCGGCCGGCTGATCGGCCGCGAAGGCGACCGGCTGCAACTCCTCCCGCTCGGCGCCGGCGGGCGGCAGCAGGTCGTGAGCGATCCCGAGTGGATCGGAGTGGCGG
>JABDLY010000185.1 GCA_013001755.1 Sphingomonadaceae bacterium | reverse complement strand
ACCTCGAGGTAGGACAGACTCTCGAACCGTTCCGCGGCGGCCTCTATTTTCGGATCTGCCGAATATACACCGTCGACACTGGTTCCCTTGAACAATGCCGCACAACCCATTTCGGCGGCGCGCAGCGCGGCGGCGGTATCGGTCGTGAAATAGGGATTGCCGGTGCCCGCGGCGAATATGACGATCCGGCCCTTCTCCATATGGCGCACCGCGCGGCGGCGAATATAGGGCTCGCACACCGTATCCATCGGGATCGCCGAGAGGACGCGCGTGTCCTGACCGATCTGTTCGAGCGCGTTCTGGACGGCGAGCGCGTTCATCACTGTCGCCAGCATGCCCATATAATCGGCGCTGGTACGGTCGAAGCCTTTGGCTGCCGCTGCCAACCCGCGGAAAATATTGCCGCCGCCGACGACGAGACACAGCTCGTGGCCCGCTTCGCGTGCTGCCGCGATTTCGCGCGCCATTCGGGCGGTGGTTTCGGGATCGATACCGAACTGGCCGTCGCCCATAAGGGCTTCGCCGGACAGTTTGAGAAGGATGCGATTAAAGCGCGGGCGGGGCATCGCCGGACATTCTTTCGATCATGGATGGACTAGCGGCGCGCACCCTAAAGGGGGGGCACGCCGCTGCCAAGCATTTGATCTTACTGTTTGTGAGGATCAGGCGCCGACCGCAGCCGCGACCTCCTCGGCAAAATTCTCTTCTTTTTTCTCAATGCCTTCGCCGAGCTGGAAGCGGATATAACCCGTGAGGGCAATTTCCGATCCGGCATCCTTCGCGGCGCCGGCGACGACGTCTTCGATCTTCGTCTTGTTGTCGATGACAAAAACCTGGCTCATCAGCGCATTTTCCTTGCGGTATTTCGCAATTGCGCCTTCGACCATTTTCTCGACGATATTGTCAGGTTTGCCCGATTCAGCGGCTTTTTCGGCGGCGATCGCGCGCTCGCGCTCGACCGTATCGGGATCAAGATCGTCACCAGTCAGGGCCAGCGGCGCTGCGGCCGCGATGTGCATCGCAAGCTGCTTGCCAAGCGGTTCGAGGACATCGGCTCCAGCATCGCTTTCGAGCGCCACGAGCACGCCGATCTTGCCCATGCCGCCGGTGACGGCGTTATGGACATAGGGCACGATCGCGCCCTTCTCGACCGAGATTTTGCCGACACGGCGCAGACTCTGATTCTCGCCGATCGTCGAGATGTTCTCGGTCAGCTTTGTTTCGACCGTGCCGCCGCCGGGATATTCGGCTGCCTTGAGCGCATCGACATCGCCATCGATGTCGAGTGCGATCTGCGTGACTTTACTGACGAAATCCTGAAACTTGTCGTTCTTGGCGACAAAGTCGGTCTCCGAATTGACCTCGACAGCCGCGCCGGTCGTGCCCTTGACGGCGACGCCGATAAGGCCTTCGGCCGCGGTCCGGCCGGCCTTTTTGGCGGCAGCGGCAAGGCCTTTGGTGCGGAGCCAGTCGATGGCGGCTTCCATGTCGCCTTCATTTTCGACGAGCGCCTTTTTGGCGTCCATCATGCCTGCGCCGCTACGCTCGCGCAGTTCCTTTACGTCCTTGGCGGAAAAATCGGCCATTTGTCCGTTCCTTATACTAGACATCGTTAGGAGCCGGCGCGCCGGCCGGTTCCATGATAATTCAGCGAGAAGCGCTACGCCTGTTGCTCGGCGATCGCTGGCTCGACGGGCGGCTCTACAGCTGCGCCGATGTCTTCGCCCGAAGCTGCGGCCGCCTGTTGCGAACCCGCGCCGGCAGCAGTTGCTATTGCTTCACAGTAAAGCCGGATCGCCCGCGCCGCATCGTCATTCGCCGGAATCGGGAAGGCGATGCCGTCTGGACTGACATTGCTGTCGAGGATCGCAACGACCGGAATGCCGAGAACATTGGCTTCCTTGATCGCAAGCTCTTCCTTGTTCGCATCGATGACGAACATGACATCGGGCAGTCCGCCCATGTCGCGGATGCCGCCAAGCGAAAGCTCGAGCTTGTCGCGTTCGCGCGTCAGCTGGAGAACTTCCTTCTTGGTGAGGCCCGATGTTTCGCCGCCAAGCTGCTCTTCGAGGCTTTTGAGGCGGCGGATCGAGTTCGAAATCGTTTTCCAGTTGGTCAGCATGCCGCCGAGCCAACGGTGATTGACGAAATGCTGGCCCGACTGGCGAGCGGCTTCGGCGACCGGCTGCTGTGCCTGGCGCTTGGTACCGACGAACAGGACCTTGCCGCCGCTGGCGACCGATGATCCGACGAAATCGAGCGCGCGCTGAAACAGCGGAACGCTTTGCGACAGATCGATGATGTGGACCCCGTTTCGAGCGCCGAAAATATACGGCTTCATCTTGGGATTCCAGCGATGGGTCTGGTGGCCGAAATGCGCACCGACCTCGAGCAATTGCTGCATGGTGACGGAAATGTCCGCCATGGTCTTTCTCCTCCGGTTAAACCTCTGGCGGACAAGGATCGGAGCAACGGCTCCGACACCGGTATGTACGTCCACCATGTGGGATGGGCGCGCAGATAGGTGGGCGCTGCACAAAAATCAACCCTTGACTTTGTAAGAACAAAAGAAGAACACAGGTAACTCGTCGCCGATATGAATCGTTTGGCGGCACTGTGGATAAGTTTGTGGAACCGCCAATTCGAATGAGCGTTGGGGCGGTGTTGCCAAGGAGTGGAAAGATGATTCAGGTTGTTGTCGCTATGCTGTTCTTCGGAGCGTTGGTTGCGCCTCTTGCCATCATGGCAGTTACGATTTCAAAGAATTGGCAGGTGATCGTGAACGCGCTGACGGGTGGGTCGGAGCAGGAACAGGCTGAAACCAGGCCTTCGGTCAGGGTCCGGACCGTTCGGGCGGCCGATCTCCGCCCCGCGCAGGGCTGTCCGCAGCTAATGCGCGTCGCCGCCTGACCTTCGAATAGCGCCAGACGCTGACGGGGATTGAAATCACATAGGCCAGCGCGAGCGCGGAAAGCGTCGCCCATGGCAGTGTGACCGTCAGTGCGATTATTCCTGCCACCCCGGCAAGCGCGGGAAAACGCGAACCGCGACGCAGGCGGATCGAGGTCCAGCTGAACGTCGCGATGTTCGAAACCATCAGGAAGGCGATCAGCGCCATCCACGGCGCAACGAGATAAAAAGAACGAAACACTTCCTGCTCGGTCACAAGCCAGAGAAAAATCGGCACCAGCGAAAGCCCCGCCGCGGTCGGCGAAGGCACGCCTGTCAGATAGCCCGCCGATTTATGCGGCTGCTCATCGGCGTCGATATTGGCATTGAACCGCGCCAACCGCAGTGCGCAGGCGGCCGCGAAGCCCAGTGCGAAGATCCAGCCGTAGCGCGGCAGTTGCTGTAGCGACCAGAGATAGACGAGGATTGCCGGCGACACGCCAAAGGCGATGACGTCTGAAAGCGAATCTAGTTCGGCGCCGAACCGCGTTTCCCCGTTCAAAAGCCGCGCAATGCGACCGTCGAAGCCGTCAAGAATGCCGGCGATGACGATAGAGGCCAGTGCGGCTTCCCAGCGCTGCTCGAGCGCAAAACGCACCGCGCTCAAGCCCATCGAGAGCGCCAGCACGGTGATTGCGTTCGGAATGAGCGCGCGCATCGGTAGCCCGCGAATCTGGCGGCGCCTTCCGGGAGATTTCATTGCGATACTCCGAACACCCTTCTGTCTTTGCCAATCTGCGCGATAACCGTTTCTCCGGCGACGGCGCGCTGGCCGAGAGCGATCTTTGGTCCGGTTCCGGCCGGAAGGTAAATATCGACGCGGCTGCCGAAGCGGATCAGCCCGACACGCTGACCGGCGACAACCATATCGCCCGGCTTGACGAAGGGCACGATACGCCGCGCAACGAGCCCGGCAATCTGCGTCATGCCAATCTTCTGGCCGTTATTGGATTCGATCAAGATGTGCTGCCGCTCATTTTCTTCGCTCGCTTTGTCGAGTTCGGCATTCACGAATTTGCCCGAAATATATACGACGTCGCGGATCGTGCCGCCGATCGGAGCGCGGTTAACATGAACGTCGAACACGCTCATGAAAATCGAAACGCGCGTCATCAACTGGTCGTCGAGACCGTCTGGCCCGGTCAGTTCGGCCGGTGGCAGGACGTCGCTGATCAATGTTACCAGCCCGTCAGCCGGCGCAACGATCAGGCCTTCGCCTATCGGGGTTGTCCGGGCGGGATCGCGAAAGAAGGCTGCAATCCAGATCGTTAGCGCGACTGTCGGCCAGGCCAGCAGGCCCCAGCCAAACCAGAAGAAAATCAGCGCCACCACCGCAGCGATGGCAATATATTTATGGCCTTCGGGATGAATTCCCGGCCATTGCCATCGCACATCGCGATCATCGCCAGGCGGCTTAAGCAACTCTGTCATACATCCTTAGTACAGTTGCTATGACCGGGTGACAATTCCTGCTTCAAGATGCCGCCGCGCGGTTGATCGTACCGCCTTCGCCGCCTAGAAGCCGGGCAACGCATCCC
>JABDLY010000168.1 GCA_013001755.1 Sphingomonadaceae bacterium | reverse complement strand
CCTGTCAGCGTGCGGCCGGTTTGCTGGCGGCGGAAATGATGCCGCAATTCGGGGTGGGACGGGATTGCGTTCGCCGAAAGATGCGGTTCATCGCGGCACAGCTCATCGGCCAATGCCCAAAGCGCCTTGGCGTCGGGCGGGCTCGGTTGCCAGCCGGGGAAGTAAGCGCCGGCGTCGGCAAAGGGAAGGGCGGCCGAGAAATCGAAGCCGATCATCATATCGGCCTGCTCGTCCGCTCGTTCATGGAGCCAACCCAGCGCCGCGGCGCGCGACCAGCCCTGCTCACGAACGACAAGGGCGGGAGCCTCGGCCCCCGCCCTCGCAATCGCCAGGGCTATGCCCCTGGGTCGTTCAATCGCCTGTCCCGACCAGTCGAAACAGGCGAATTGCCCGAATCGCCTCAAACCGTCGGATCGTCCGGCGGTGTCGGCACGCGCGGGGCGTCGTTCTCGGACGTCCACTTTTCAAGCAGCTTGTGTGCCGTCGGCCGGCCGCCGAGCCCGAAGGCCAATGCGGCTGCGACGCCTGCCGAGATCACGATCGCGCCAAAGGCGATTACGACGATCTCATCGGCAATCTGCATGAATTTGAGGCCCATCGCGACGAACAGCGCGATCACCAGCCAGCGCATGATCGTCGCCAGCATGCCGGATTCGCCGGTCGAGCTCGACATGATGCCGACGAGCACCCGCGACAGCAGGATACCCGCGCCGATGATGACAAGACCGAAAATCACCCGGCTGGCCAGCGCCACCACTTCGGCGACCATTGCCTGCACCGACTGAATCTCGAGCACTTCTATCGCAGCGACGGCTGCAACCAGCATTATCGCGGTCAGCGCAATCGTACCGACGACACGGCTGGCGCGTACCGAGCCGGGCATCAGGCCCGATCCGGAAACGGCGCTATCGAGGCCAAGAGCGTCGAGCAGCTGCTCGAGCCAGGATTTCACCCAGCGGCCAATGAAATAGGCGACACCGAGAATAAGCGTCGCGGCAATGGCGCGCGGGATGAAGAAGGCGACGTCTTCGAGAATCGCGACCAGCGGGTCGGAGATCGAATTGAGCTGCAAGGCCTGCAGCGCCGCCGTCGCCACCGGGATAATGATCAGCACGAAGACAATGATGCCGAGCGCCTTGCTCAGCGTCGTGCGCTGTCCGGTAGCTGCCGGTGCGGGTTCGCCTTCGATAGCGGGATCGCCGGTGATATTGCCGGCGCCCGCACGCGCGAACCATGCGTCGGCGTTGATCGCCATCAACGCGGTTTCGACGATGCGGCGGACGATCGTCGCGACGATCACACCGAAGAACAGGATCAGGCCTGCTCCGATGATATTCGGCAGGAAGGAGAAGACGTTTGTCGTCAGCGCCTCTATCGGATCGAGCACGCCGCCGAGCTCGAGCGGCTGGAGCGCGACGACGAGGCCGACGAGCCAGATGATCCAATAGGCGAGCGTGCCGATCTGGCTGCCGACGGTCTCGCCGGGCTGCGATTCGCTATGGCGCTGGAGCGCGGGAATGCGATCGACCATCTTGGCGATCGCCCATTTTACGCCCTTCGCGATGAAATGCGTAATCAGCAGGATCAGCAGGGCCGCGCCGATTTTCAGCGCCCATTCCCACACCAGCTCCCAGTTTATGTCACGATTCGGATCGAATTCCATCTGCGTTCCCCTAAATATTTGAACTCATTTCCCTGGCGGTCATCCTAATAGCTTCGCGGCAGCTTTGCGAATCATTGTTGCTTGCCGGTGCGCAGTTTTTGCCAATAGGCGATTCGCTCGGCCAGCTTCGCTTCGAAGCCGCGCGGCGAGGGCGTGTAATAGGTCTGCGGCTCCATTTCCTCGGGCCAGTAATCGTCTCCCGAACAAGCATCATTGGTTTCATGGTCATAGGCATAGCTTTTGCCATAGCCGATATCCTTTATCAGCCGTGTCGGCGCGTTGAGGATATTCTTCGGCGGCATCAGCGATCCGGTCTCGCGCGCCGATTTCCACGCGGATTTCTGGGCGGCATAGGCGGCGTTCGATTTGGGCGCGGTGGCGCAATAGAGACAGGCCTGGGCAATCGCGAGCTCGCCCTCGGGGCTGCCGAGAAATTCATAACTATCTTTGGCGGCGAGGCATTGAACGAGCGCCTGCGGATCGGCGAGGCCGATATCTTCCGAAGCGAAGCGTGTGATCCGGCGCAGCACATAGAGCGGCTCTTCTCCGGCAGTGAGCATCCGCGCGAGATAGTAGAGTGCGGCTTGCGGGTCCGAGCCGCGCATCGCTTTGTGAAGCGCCGAGATCAGGTTGTAATGGCCCTCGCGGTTCTTGTCGTAGACCGCGACGCGGCGGTGGAGGAAATCGGCGAGCGCGGCGGAGTCGAGCGGCTCGTCGATCTTCACCGAAAACAGCGTTTCGGCCTGGTTGAGCAGGAAGCGGCCATCGCCATCGGCTGAGGCGATCAGCGCTTCGCGGGCATCGGGGGTGACGGGCAGGGGGGTGCCCGTCAGCGCTTCGGCGCGGTCGAGCAGCTCTGCGAGCGCCGGCTGATCCAGGCGGTTGAGAATCAGCACCTGCGCGCGGCTGAGCAGCGCGGCGTTGAGTTCGAAACTGGGGTTTTCGGTCGTCGCGCCGACCAAAGTCACCGTACCGTCCTCGACATAGGGCAGAAAGCCGTCCTGCTGCGCGCGATTGAAACGATGTATCTCGTCGACGAAGAGCAATGTGCGTTTGCCCGCGCCCGCCATCTTGCGCGCTTCGGCAAAGGCTTTCTTCAGGTCGGCGACGCCCGAGAATACTGCCGAAATTGCAATGAAGCGCAGGTCGACGGCATCGGCCAGCAATCGAGCGATCGTCGTCTTGCCGGTGCCCGGAGGCCCCCAGAAGATGATCGAGGCGAGTTTTCCCGCGGCAACCATCCGCCCGATTGCACCTTCAGGCCCGGTCAGATGGTGCTGTCCGACGACCTCGTCGAGCGATCGCGGACGCAGCCGGTCGGCGAGCGGCGCATCTGCGTCGATCGCGGTTTCCGCTTCGGGTTCGTCGTCATTGGCGAACAGGTCGGCCATGTATCCAGCCTAGCGCAGACAGCATCAATTGCCACGATTCTGACCGATCACCCCTTGACAAATATATCGAAGATATATCTTAGATAGATCGAAGGTCGTAAATGGCCAAGGCTCAGGAGAATGAAAATGACACATAGACATTGGCGGGGTTTCGGTTCGCGGCGGCCAACGAGCTGGCCCGAGGCGTTGCTGGCGATGCAATTTGGCGGCTGGAGCCGTGATTCAGGCGATTGGGGCTCGCGCGACGGGCGCAAGCGCCGCAAACGGATGTTCGACGGCGGCGAGCTGCGTCTCGTGCTGCTCAAGCTGATCGAGGAAGAGCCGCGCCATGGCTATGACCTCATCCGCGCGATCGAAGACATGACGGCGGGCGAATATGCGCCAAGCCCGGGCATCATCTATCCGACGCTGAGTTTTCTCGAAGATGGCGGCCTGATCAAACCGGTCGACAGCGACGATAGCCGCAAGACCTTCAAGATTACGAAGGACGGCAAGGCTGAACTCAAAGACAAGGCCGAAGAAGTCGAGGCACTGATGAATCGGCTGGCGCAGCATGGCAAGCGCCACGGATCGGGCGATAGCGCGGCGGTCAAACGGGCGGTGGGCAATCTTTTTGCCGTCCTCGGCCACCGGCTGTCGGAAAAGGGCATTGACGAAGCGCTGATCCGCGAAGTGACCGACATATTGGATGAAGCCACGCAACGGATCGAGCGGCTTTAGCGGTCTTCAGGGAACCGGGCTGCGCGGCGGGGTATCGCCGCCATTGGCGTGCTGCCGGATGACGCGCAGATAGCCGTCGACCAGTGCCTGGTTGACCTGATCCCAGCCAAAGCGTTCGCTCGCCCGGCATCCCGCCGCGCCAGCGGCGGCGCGGGCCTCTCTGTCCTCGCAATAAAGCTGGAGCGCATCGGCAAAGGCTTCGATCGCGCCCGGCCTTACGAGCTTGCCCGTCACGCCGTCGTCGACGAGGCTCTGGCTGCCTGTTGCCCGGGCCGCCACAACCGGCAGGCCGGCCGCCATAGCCTCGAGCGTAACATTGCCAAATGTCTCGGTGACGCTCGGATTGAAGAGGATGTCCATCGAGGCGACGGCACGGCCGAGATCTTCGCCCTTCTGGAAGCCGACAAAAATACCATCGGGCAGCCGCCGTTCGAACCACTCGCGCGCCGGGCCCTCTCCGACGACGAGCACACGATGCGCGACGCCGCGCTTCTTCAGGCGATCGATGGCGTCGGAGAAGACGTCGAGACCTTTTTCCATCACCAAGCGGCCGACAAAGCCGATGACGATTTCACTATCCTCGATACCAAAGCTCCGGCGCCATTCCGGATCGCGGCGCTCGGGCTTGAAAATTTCGCGGTCGATGCCGCGCGTCCAGATTCCGACATCATAGCTCATCCGCTGCTCGCGCAGTACCTGCGCCATCGATTCCGACGGTGCGAAAATCGCGTCGCAGCGGCGATAGAAGCGGCGGAGTATGGCAAGGGTGACGGGTTCGAGAAACGCCAAACCATAATAGCGGGGATAGGTCTCGAATCGGGTGTGAACAGAGGCGACGACCGGGATATCCCAGCGCCGCGCCAATGTTATCGCGCGGTGGCCAAGAATCTCGGGGCTGGCGACGTGAAAAATGTTCGGTGAAAATTCCGCGATATCGCGGCGCGCACGGCCCGAAAGCCGGATAGGCGCGCGATACTCGGCGCGGCCGGGAAGCGCCAGCGCTGGAATATGGACGACATCGCCCGTGGCTTCGAAATCGGGTTCCTCGACCGTCGGCGAATAGATGCGGACATTCGCACCATTGTCGAGCAGATAGCCGACCAGCCGGTTCAGCGCCTGGTTCGCGCCGTCGCGAACATAGTTATAATTGCCGCTGAACAGCGCAATTCGGAGATCGGAAACGTCCATCGGATCGGATTACCGGGTAGAAAGCCAAAACGCCAACTCCTCGCTCGGCCTGAGACAGAAAACCCCGCAGGCATGCGCCCGCGGGGTTCTCTGTTCAGCCAAATCGAGACGTCTACTCTTCTGCGGGAGCTTCCGTTTCCGACTTCGTCTCAGCCTGAGCTTCAGCCTCAACCTCTGCCTCGGCCGATTCCTTGGCTTCGTTCTCGGCTTCCTGCGCCGCGAGCATCGCTTCCTGCAGCTTTTTCTGCTGCGCACGAAGCGCGGCGTCACGCGACGAGGCGGTGATCCGGATGCGGTTCATGCCCGCGCCGGTACCCGCCGGGATCAGCCGGCCGACGATCACATTCTCCTTGAGGCCAAGCAGCGTATCGGTCTTGCCCTGGACGGCGGCCTCGGTGAGGACGCGCGTCGTTTCCTGGAACGAGGCGGCCGAGATGAAGCTGCGCGTCTGGAGCGAAGCCTTGGTGATGCCGAGCAGCACGGGCTTGCCGTCCGCCAGCTTCTTCCGCGACTTCTTCAGTTCGACGTTGATCTCCTCCATCTCCTCGCGGTCGATCTGCTCGCCCGGAAGCAGCGTGGAATCGCCGCTCTCGGTGATCTCGACCTTTTGGAGCATCTGGCGAACGATCGTTTCGATATGCTTGTCGTTGATCTTTACGCCCTGGAGTCGATAAACCTCCTGGATTTCCGAAACGAGATATTCGGCCAAAGCCTCGATACCCATGACCTCGAGGATGTCGTGCGGATCGGGTGAACCGGCGACAAGGTCATCGCCCTTCTTCACCATATCGCCTTCCTGCACATCGATCACCTTGGTCTTAGGGATCAGATATTCAACTGCATCCCCTTCCTCGGGAACGATCGCGATCTTGCGCTTCGCCTTATATTCGCGGACGAATTCGACGCGGCCGTCGATCTTGGCGATAACCGCATTGTCCTTCGGGATACGCGCTTCGAACAGCTCGGCAACACGCGGCAGACCGCCCGTGATGTCGCGCGTCTTGGCGGCTTCCCGCGGCAGACGGGCGACAATGTCGCCGCCGACGATCTTCTGGCCGTCATCGACCGAGATGACCGCGCCGGGAACGAGCCGATAGACCGCAGCCTCGCCGCTGTCGTCGTCGAGCAGCGTGATGCGGGGCTTGAGATCGTCCTTCTTCGTCTTCGCCTGGTCTTCGGTGATCACGCGCTGGGTGATGCCCGTCGCTTCGTCGGTTTCTTCCTTCACGGTCCGGCCATCGGTGATGTCCTGGAACTTCACGACACCGTGTTTTTCGGTGATAACCGGCGCGAAGCTCGGATCCCATTCGGCCATCCGGTCACCCTTGCTGACGATATGGCCTTCGTCATGAAGCAACCGCGCACCATAGGGGATACGGAAAACGCCAAGCTCGCGGCCATCTTCGTCGACGATCACCAGTTCGCCCGAGCGCGACAGCGCGAGCGTACGGCCCTTGCTGTCCTCAATCGGGTTGAGATCGCGATATTCGAGCTTGCCGTCGGCCGGCGATTCGAGGTTCGATTGCTCGTTGAGCTGCGCGGCGCCGCCGATGTGGAAGGTCCGCATCGTCAACTGCGTGCCGGGCTCGCCGATCGACTGGGCGGCGATGACGCCGACCGCTTCGCCGATGTTCACCGGCGTACCGCGAGCAAGATCGCGGCCATAGCATTTGCCGCAGACGCCGACTTTCGATTCGCAGACCAAAGGCGAGCGGATCTGGATCGACTGGACGCCCGACTCTTCGATCTCGATCGAAGTCGGTTCGTCGATCAGCGTGCCGGCCTTGACGATAACCTCGTCATCCTTGCCGGCGACGATATCTTCCGCCGCGGTGCGGCCGAGAATACGCTCGGCCAGCGTCGCGATGGTCGAACCGCCCTGGACGATCGCTTTCATTTCGAGCGATCGCTTGGTCTTGCAGTCTTCCTCGACGATCGTGCAGTCCTGCGACACATCGACGAGACGGCGGGTCAGATAGCCCGAGTTGGCCGTCTTGAGCGCCGTATCGGCAAGACCCTTGCGGGCGCCGTGAGTCGAGTTGAAATATTCGAGAACCGTCAGACCCTCTTTGAAGTTCGACAGGATCGGCGTCTCGATGATCTCGCCCGACGGCTTGGCCATCAGGCCGCGCATACCGGCGAGCTGCTTCATCTGCGCGGGCGAGCCACGCGCGCCCGAATGGCTCATCATATAGATCGAGTTGATCTCGGCTTCGCGCCCGTCATCGTCCTTGGGCGTCGCCTTGATCTCTTCCATCATCGCGTCGGCGACCTGATCGCCGCACCGGCTCCAGGCATCGATCACCTTGTTGTATTTTTCCTGCTGGGTGATCAGGCCGTCCTGATATTGCTGCTCATAGTCAGCCACCAGGGCGCGCGTTTCCTCAACCAGAGGATCCTTCGCGTCGGGGATGATCATGTCGTCCTTGCCGAACGAAATGCCCGCCTTGAAGGCGTGCTGGAAGCCCAGCGCCATGATGCCGTCGGCGAACAGCACCGTGTCTTTCTGTCCGGTATGGCGATAGACGATATCGATAACGTCGCCGATTTCTTTCTTGGTCAGCAGCCGGTTGATCGTTTCGAACGGCACCTTGTGCGATTGCGGCAGTTTTTCCGCGATCAGCATCCGGCCCGGCGTCGTTTCGACGCGCTCCATATAGGTCTTGCCGTCTTCATCGGTCTGCGGGACGCGGGTGTGGATTTTCGAGTGGAGCGTCACCGCGCCTACCTCGAGCGCCTGATGCACCTCGGTGATGTCGGCAAGGATCGAGCCTTCGCCGGGCTCGCCTTCGCGGTCCATCGAGAGGTAATAGATACCCAGCACCATATCCTGCGAGGGGACGATGATCGGCTTGCCGTTTGCTGGCGACAGGATGTTGTTGGTCGACATCATCAGCACGCGGGCTTCGAGCTGCGCTTCGAGCGACAGCGGAACGTGGACCGCCATCTGGTCGCCGTCGAAATCGGCGTTGAACGCGGCACAGACCAGCGGGTGAAGCTGGATCGCCTTGCCTTCGATCAGAACCGGCTCGAATGCCTGAATGCCGAGGCGGTGCAGCGTCGGCGCGCGGTTAAGCATCACCGGATGTTCGCGGATCACCTCGTCGAGGATATCCCAGACTTCCTTGCGCTCTTTCTCGACCCATTTCTTCGCCTGCTTCAGGGTCATGGACAGACCCTTGGCGTCGAGGCGAGCGTAGATGAACGGCTTGAAAAGTTCGAGCGCCATCTTTTTCGGCAGGCCGCACTGGTGCAGCTTGAGCTCGGGTCCGGTGACGATGACCGAACGGCCCGAATAATCGACGCGCTTGCCGAGCAGGTTCTGGCGGAAGCGGCCCTGTTTACCCTTGAGCATGTCGGAGAGCGATTTGAGCGGGCGCTTGTTGGCGCCTGTAATCGTCCGGCCGCGACGGCCGTTATCGAACAGCGCGTCGACCGATTCCTGCAACATGCGTTTTTCGTTACGCACGATGATATCGGGCGCGCGCAGCTCCATGAGGCGCTTCAACCGATTGTTACGGTTGATCACGCGGCGATAGAGATCGTTGAGATCTGACGTCGCGAAGCGGCCGCCGTCGAGCGGCACCAGCGGGCGCAGCTCGGGCGGGATGACCGGAATGATGTCGAGGATCATCCATTCGGGGCGGTTGCCCGAATTGATGAAGCTTTCGACGACCTTGAGCCGCTTGATGATTTTCTTGGGCTTGAGCGTCGATTTGGTGGTTGCAAGGTCTTCGAGCAGGTCTTCGCGTTCCTGTTCGAGGTCGAGCTCGATGAGCATCTGCTTGACGGCCTCGGCGCCGATACCGGCGGAGAAGGCGTCCTCGCCATATTCATCCTGCGCTTCGAGAATTTCGTCCTCGGTCAGCAGCTGGAATTTCTCGAGCGCGGTCAGGCCCGGCTCGATGACGACATATTGCTCGAAATAGAGAATCCGCTCGAGCTGCTTGAGCTGCATGTCGAGCAGCAAGCCGATGCGCGAGGGGAGCGACTTGAGGAACCAGATATGTGCAACCGGCGCTGCAAGGTCGATATGACCCATCCGCTCACGGCGGACCTTCGAGACGGTAACCTCGACACCGCATTTTTCGCAGACGATGCCCTTGTATTTCATGCGCTTATACTTGCCGCACAGGCATTCATAATCCTTGATCGGGCCAAAGATACGCGCACAGAACAGGCCGTCACGGTCCGGCTTGAACGTGCGATAGTTGATCGTTTCCGGCTTCTTGATTTCGCCGAAAGACCACGAGCGAATACGCTCGGGGCTGGCGA
>JABDLY010000156.1 GCA_013001755.1 Sphingomonadaceae bacterium | reverse complement strand
AGCCACGGGAGCAACAGGTGCGGCGGGTGGCGCAACATCTATTGCGGCAACTTCAACCGGCGTCTCTTCAAACTGGACTTCGTCCTCGACGATGAATTCGCCGGTCGCGACATCGGCGTAATCGCCGGCGACGCGCGGAGCGACGGGCGCCGGTGCAGCGCGCGCGGGTTCAATCGGATCGGAAGCGAGCGATGCCGACATATCGATCGGCGCCTCATCAGGCTCGGCGGCCGGAGGAACCTCGATTTCGGTGATCGACGATTCGCGCGGCGCGCTTGAAACTTCGAAACTCTCTTCGACAGGCGCAGTGAAAGCGACCATGGCTCCGGCGGAAGCTTGAACCGGCGCGTCTTCGACACTGGCATCGGCGACCATGATTTCGCCCTGTATCGGAGCAAGAGCGAGGCGCACGGGCTGGCCCGGATCGCTGCCATCGGCTTGAACGCCGAGCAAGCTGGAAACCTGGTCCCAGCTGTTTGCAGACTGGGCGAACTGCGCCCAATCGCGCATCCGCTGATCGAGAACCGCGAGGCTGACATCCTGTGCAGCCGTAATTCGCGCTTCGGCCCAGCGGCCGTCCATTGCATAGGCAAGCGCAAGGTTCTGGCGGGCCCGCGGGTCGCCGCCATTGGCGCGCGCGGCATCGCGGAGAATTTCGACAGCGCGTTCGCGATTCCCGGCCAGCGCATAGGCGAGGCCAAGATCCGAAGCATTCAACCGGCCTTCGAGCTCACGCAGTTCGGCGAGCGCGTCGGCGGTATCGCCCTGCGCGATTTGCGAGAGCGCTAGATTGAAGGCCGTGCGATCGAGATCGGGATTGATCGTCAGCGCATCCTGGAAGCTGGTTTCCGCAGAGGCGAAGCGGCCCGCGGCGAGATAGGCGCGGCCCAGAAGGTGACGATATTCGGCGCTGCGCGGCATCCGTTCGACGGCGCGTTCGGCAAAGCGGACAGCGCGATCGGGCCGGCTGTCGTTCAGTGCTTCGCGAGCCTGTTCGGCATAACGGGCGGCGGCCTGCGCTTCGCGGCTGTCGGCTTCTGCGACATCGCTCGAATTAGCGACCGGTGCGACGGCGACAAGCGAGGCGCCAATCACCATCGTCGATGCGGCGAATTTCAACAGTGTCGGCTTCATGGTCGTCACTCCTCAATCAAGAGCTTTGTTGCCCGGTGCCTGACCGGCGAGAGTATCGATGTCGGGCATGGTTTCTAGAAAACGGTCGAGCGCCTCGGTCACGATTTGCTGCGCCGACCGGTTGCTGACCGCCGAAGCGAGCCGCAATTTGAGATGCCGATCCTTGTCGAGACGAAGCGTAAAGGCTGCCTTTTCGCGCGCGAGAACCTTTTTCGGAGCACGCTCTTCGGCCGGTTTGGGCGCTTCGCGAACCGATGAGAGATCGCGCTCGGGCGGCGTCAAACGGGTTGGCGATGTAACTTCGGGCGGTTCAGGGAATTGGCTGATTTCCCGATGTTCGGCAGTTTCGCCTGTGTCCTGCGGCTCGATGTCCGGGAGTTTCGCCGTGATGACCTGATCGGGATCATGATCATGGTCGGCTTCGCCGCCAAGATCATCGGCCAGACGGTCGATCTGGCGACGTACTTCCGGCACGTGATCGATGTCGTGACCGTTCTGTCCGCCATCATGACCGTTCTGTTCGACGGGGCCGATGAAATCTTCATCGCCTTCATGGCCCATATCGTTCCAGCCGAGATCCTCGGAAACGTCGCCTTGCGGGTTGATATAGTTCTGACGCCGCATTGCAGGCTTGGCTCCACCCTTGCGAGCCAGCAACCCCGAAGACAGCGATGCGAATTTTTCTTCGCCCATCGTGCAGCCCCTACTGGCCCGTTACCCGGCGGCCGAAGCCGCCCGCAGCCGGACGTTGAGGAGAACCTTGAGCGGCGAATTTCGGTCCGCTGAAAACGGTGCGGCGGAAATTCTTTTCGAGCCGGTCGGAAATATAGTCCCACAGCTCGGTGACTTCGGCGGCCGATTTGCCGTTCGGATCGACCTCCATGACCGTACGGCCATCGATCATCGAGGCGGCGAAATCGGTTCGATGGTGAAGCGTTACCGGTGCGACAGTGCCGTGCTGCGACAGCGCGACGGCGGCCTCATACGTAATCTTCGCTTTGGGCGTTGCCGCGTTGACCACGAAAATCAGCGGCTTGCCTGCGCGTTCGCACAGATCGACCGTCGCGCCGACGGCGCGCAGGTCGTGCGGGCTCGGACGGGTCGGAATGACGATAAGCTCGGAAACCTGGATCACGCTCTGGATCGCCATGGTGATCGCCGGAGGCGTATCGAGCACGGCGAGCTTGAAGCCCTGTTGCCTTAAAACTTCGAGGTCGGCGGCGAGCCGCGCAACGGTCGTCTGCGCAAAGGCAGGCATATCGTCTTCGCGTTCGTTCCACCAATCGGCCAGCGAACCCTGCGGATCGATGTCGATGAGCACGACGGGGCCTGCCCCGGCGCGCTGCGCCTGAACGGCCAAATGCCCGGAAAGTGTGGTCTTTCCCGAGCCGCCCTTCTGCGATGCCATAGCCAAAACCCGCATGATTTCCCCTTCGCTTGCGGTTTCTCGACAACGGCATTGCCATTTGGCTGCCTAAAATCTGGTTAACGTTCCGGTTTAATTTTTCCTTGATGTCCCGCAAAAGGACGGCGGAGCTTTGCTAATCGGCTATTAACGCTGTTATTGTTTGGCGGCCCGGATAATGTGAGGGCGTGTTGGGAGTGAGGAATATGGGGAAAAAATCTTCAGGCCTGTTGGTCACGGCGCTGATTTTGGCGGCGATGGCATTGCCTGCCCAGGCCGGGGTCCAGGAAGGTGTCGATGCGTGGCGCAATGGCGATTATGCCCGCGCCGTCGCGGAATGGCAGCCGCTCGCCGACAATGGAGATCCCGATGCGCAATTCAATCTCGGCCAGGCTTACAAGCTCGGCCGCGGCGTACCGCAGGATACCGAGCGCGCGCAGCAACTTTTCGGCAATGCGGCGCGGCAGGGCCATTTGCAGGCCGAGGCCAATTACGGGCTGATCCACTTCCAGAACGGCAATCGCGAAGAAGCGATGCCCTATATCATCCGCGCCGCCAATCGCGGCGAACCGCGCGCGCAATATATCTACGGCACGGCGCTGTTTAACGGCGATCTCGCACCGCGCGACTGGCCGCGCGCCTATGCGATGATGACCGGCGCTGCAGCGGCCGGTCTGCCGCAGGCCAATGCGAGCATCGAGCAGATGGACCGCTATATTCCGCTCGACCAGCGCGAAGCGGGCCGGGAAATGGCCGAACGTATGGCCGAGGCGACCGCACCGGTTGAAATCGCATCGGCGCCGCCGCCGGCAACGGCGCCGGTCACGCGCCCGGCGCCACAAACCGCGCCGCGTCCGACACCGCCGGTATCGCGGCCTTCGACGCCGCCGCCACCGGCCTCTCCGCCAGTAAATTCGCGGCCTACACCGCAACCAACTCCGCCTCCGGCGCCCGCAGCGGCACGCTCAGGCGACTGGCGTATCCAGCTCGGCGCCTTCCGCCAGCGCAGCGGTGCCGAAGCGCATTGGCGCAATGTCAGCCGCAGGGTGTCGCAGATCGCGGGCCTCCAGCCCTATCTGGTGCGCGCCGGGCCCTATACGCGGCTCCAGGCCGGGCCCTTTGCTACGCAAGCCGAAGCCCAGCGCGCCTGTAACGCCGCGCGGCGCGGCGGTTCAGACTGCATCACGGCACGCCGGCAATAGGGCTTAACTCTTCCTTTGCCCTCGCCGGGCTAAGCGGCTCCCGTTCGAAACGGGGGCTTTATGTCACGACTATCTTCAGCGCGATCCTGCGGTCCCATGGCGTCGCCATGGCGAAGGCAGCGGATGTGCGTTCTTTCGGGCGATCGGCCGGCACCGGCAGCGTTAGTCGAAATCTCGGGGCGCGGCGCGACCATTCGCAGCAACCTCGTCCCCGAGCAGGGGGCGAACGTGTCGCTTCGACACCCAGTATCGGGTGAAATAGCGGCCCAGGTCTCCGCGATCCGCGAAGACGGCATCGAGCTGGTATTCGAAGCCGGCGAGGAATCGGTCGCCTTTGCGCTCGGCGCCATCGCCGCCGACATGACACTCAAATCCTAGGCTTCGGCCCAGTCTTTGCGGGGAATTCCCTGCGCATAGAGCAGCGCCGAGAGGTCGGCATGATCGAGACAGGCATCGGCGGCTTCGCGCAATAGAGGCTTGCCGCGATAGGCAATGCCGAGCCCGGCGGCTTCGATCATCGGCTTGTCATTTGCGCCATCACCGATCGCCAGCGTTTCCGACCGTTCCAGTCCCAAATCTTTGCTTTCTTCCGCCAGAATGCGTTCCTTCTCCGCTGCATCGACCAGCGGGCGCTCGACCGTTCCGCTGAGCGCACCCGATTCGATCGTCAGGATGTTGGAAACGGCGCGGTCGAAACCGATTTCCGCCGCCACGCGATCGGCGAAGAGCGTAAATCCGCCTGAAACGAGCACGCACCGTGCACCATGTGACTTCATGGTTCGGATCAGCGGGATCGCGCCTGCTGAAATGGACACGCGAGCATCATGGCATCTCGTGATAATATCCGCCGATAAGCCCTTTAAAAGACTTACGCGTTTGTCGAGAGCCGCTGCGAAGTCGATCTCGCCCCGCATCGCGCGTTCGGTTACCGCGGCAACTTGCGGCTTGAACCCGGCATAATCGGCCAGTTCGTCGAGACATTCGACAGTGATCATCGTCGAATCCATGTCTGCGACAAGCAGCTTCTTGGTGCGATCGGACTTGCGCTGCGCAATGACATCGACCGCCTCGATCACGCCCCTGAGCTTGGAATTCGCTGCATCCAGCTCCTTGCCGAAGGCTATATCGGCGGCTTTGTCCGCCTCGATCCAGCTTATTTCGCCCGGTTCGCAACCGTGCTCGGCCAGCATATCGCGCGCCGCCGAAATATCGCCTTGCGTGAGGCGGTCGGATGCTATGAGCGTCGCTATGTACACCGGGAATCCTTCCGAGAAACCGAAGATCGGGCTTATCGCGGGCGCGACGGCGAGCGGCAAGTCGTCTCTCGCCATGGCTGTTGCCGAACGCGCGGGCGGCGTCATCGTCAATGCCGATAGCGCGCAGGTTTACTCCGATTTGCGTGTGCTGAGCGCGCGCCCGAGCACCGCCGACGAAGCGGCGGTCCCGCATCGCCTGTTCGGCTATATCGATGGCGCGGAAGCCTGCTCCGCCGCGCGCTGGGCGCGTGACGCCAAGACGTCATTGGCGGAGACAGGCGATAATGGCGGCATTCCGATCCTCGTCGGCGGCACCGGCCTTTATCTGCGGACGCTGCTCGAAGGGATCGCGCCGATTCCCGATATCGCCCCCGACATCCGCGCCGAAGTGCGCGCAATGGACGTGGCTGCGGCCTATGCCGCGCTTGAGGCGGAAGACGCAGCTTCGGCCGCGGCACTCAACGCTGCCGATAGCAGCCGTATTGCCCGAGCTCTCGAAATTATTCGCTCGACAGGTCGCTCGGTCACTACGTGGCGCGCGGATAAGACGGGCGGGATCGGCCGCGAGATCGATCTGGTGCCGTTGGTTCTCCTACCCGAGCGCGAATGGCTCTACGCGCGTTGCGACAGGCGCTTTGCTGATATGTTCGACGCGGGGGTTGTCGAGGTCGAGGCGCTCGTCGCGCGGCAACTCGATCCGGATTTGCCGATCATGCGCGCGATCGGCGTTCCCGAAATCGCCAGGTTCATAGCCGGAAAATGCTCGCGCGACGAGGCCATCGCCGCTGCGCAGCAGGCGACGCGGCGTTATGCCAAGCGGCAATACACCTGGTTCAAGCATCAGCCGCCGGCCAAATGGCCGAGGCTCGATGAGTCAGAATATGATAGTTATCTTGATCAATTCGTAATGAAATTACGTGAATAGCAGTTGACAGCAAATTTTTGCACCGCTAGCCGCCCGCATTCGGCGCTGCTATTGCGGCGCAGCATTTACGCGAGTGTAACAGCATGACAGCCGAAAAATCCGGTGCCGACATATTGATCGAAGCGCTGCTCGATTGCGGCGTCGATGTCATATTCGGCTATCCGGGTGGCGCTGTGCTGCCGATTTACGACGCGCTCTTCGAAAACAAGCGGATCAGGCATGTCCTGTGCCGCCATGAGCAAGGCGCGGCGCATGCCGCCGAAGGCTATGCGCGCGCGACGGGAAAACCCGGCGTCGTCCTCGTCACCTCGGGCCCCGGCGCGACCAATGCGGTTACCGGGATCACCGATGCCTTGATGGATTCGATCCCGATGGTCGTCATCACCGGACAGGTCGCGACGCATCTAATCGGCAGCGATGCCTTTCAGGAGGCCGATACGGTCGGCATTACGCGCCACTGCACCAAACATAATTATCTCGTCAAAGATCCCGACACGCTCGGCGGCATCGTCCAAGAGGCCTTTTTTATCGCGACGACCGGCCGTCCCGGCCCCGTTGTTGTCGATATTCCCAAGGACGTGCAGGTGGCATCCGGAACCTATCGCAAATCGGGCCCGATCGCGCATAAGGCCTATGTGCCGCGCGACAAGCCCGAGGCGCATTTGACGGCCGAGGCGGCCGAGATGATCGCGGCGGCAGAACGTCCGATCCTCTATACCGGCGGCGGCGTCATCAATTCAGGCCCCGGCGCGAGCCAGATCTTGCGTGAACTCGCGCGGATCACGGGCGCGCCGGTCACGTCTACGTTGATGGGGCTGGGAGCTTACCCCGCCTCGTCGGACCAATGGCTCGGTATGCTCGGCATGCACGGAACGTTCGAAGCCAATATGGCGATGAACAAGGCTGATCTGATCGTCGCCATCGGCGCGCGTTTCGATGACCGGGTGACGGGCCGGCTCGACGCTTTCTCGCCGCATTCGAAGAAAATCCATATCGATATCGACCGCAGCTCGATCAACAAGACGGTGATGATCGACCATGCGATTATCGGCGATGCCGGGCGCGCGATGGAAGATATCGTCAAGATATGGAAGTCGCGCGCCTTCAAGAAGAAAGACCTGCAGGATTGGTGGGCACGGATCGACGGCTGGCGCGCGACGCGAAGCCTCGAATTTCCCGAGAACGACGACGAAATCATGCCGCAGGCGGCGGTGCAGGCGCTCTATGAGGGGACCAAGGACCGGCAGCCGATCATCACCACCGAAGTTGGCCAGCACCAGATGTGGGCGGCGCAGCATTATCATTTCGAAAAGCCCAATAAATGGCTTACATCGGGCGGCCTCGGCACGATGGGCTATGGTCTGCCCGCCGCGATCGGCGCTCAAATGGCGTTCCCCGAAGCCCTCGTTATCGACATTGCCGGCGAAGCCTCGATCCAGATGAATATCCAGGAGCTCGGCACCGCGAGCCAATATCGCCTGCCGGTCAAGGTCTTCATCCTCAACAACGAATATATGGGTATGGTCCGCCAGTGGCAGGAGCTGACCTATTCGGGCCGCTATTCCGAAAGTTATAGCGATTCGCTTCCCGACTTTGCAGCATTGGCAGAGGCCTATGGCTGGAAGGGCATCAATGTAGAAAAGCCCGACCAGCTGGCTCCGGGCATAGACGAGATGCTCGCCCATGACGGCCCGGTAATGGTCGATTGCCGCGTCGCAAAACTCGCCAATTGCTTCCCGATGATCCCCTCGGGCGCCGCGCACACCGAGATGATGCTGCAGTCGGATCAAGTGACCGGGGTGATGGCCGACGAAGCCAAGGCACTCGTCTGATGAAAATCCAGACCCCTGATACCGAACGCCACACGCTCTCGATCCTCGTCGATAACGAACCGGGAATCCTTGCGCGGATCGCGGGGATGTTCACCGCGCGCGGCTATAATATCGAGAGCCTGACGGTGACCGATGTCAGCGAGGACGAGACGATCAGCCGGATTACGATTGTCACCAGCGGCTCGCAGAATGTCATCAACCAGATCATCACCCAGACCGAGCGGATGCCGCCGGTCTATCACGTCAAGGATCTCACCGAGCTCGGCCCGCATGTCGAACGCGACATGGCACTCGTAAAGGTCGCGGGCAAAGGCGATGATCGGATCGAAGCATTGCGGCTCGCCGATGTGTTTCGCGCCCGCGTTGTCGATTCGACAACCGAAAGCTTCGTTTTCGAAGTCACCGGCACCAGCGAAAAGGTCGACAGCTTTATCGAGCTGATGCGCGAAGTCGGACTCGTCGAAATCGCACGAACCGGCGTTGTCGCCATTGGCCGCGGCAAGGAAGCCAGCTAGGCAACCAAGATGCGCGAATTTATCAGCATTTCGGCGATCGCCATCGCCTTCGCCTATTTCGTCACCTTCGGAGCAGCGATCTTCATGGCGCTCGACAATGAAATGCATTGGGCATTCGCATTCGGAGCCTTTGTCGGATTGATCCTGCTGCGGCTGTGGCCGTTGCTGCCGGTTTTCGCCTTTTTCGGCGCCGACGCTATCTGGGGCTGGCCCTGGTGGCTGGCGCTGCTGCTGGCGACGCCGATCAGCATCTATATCGTTTCACATTATTGGGTGCGGCTGACCGACTGGTTCCGCCGCCCGTCATCACAACAGGGAGTCTGAACCCATGCGCGTCTATTATGATGCCGACGCCGATCTCGGCCTGATCTCGGACAAGAAGATCGCGGTTATAGGCTATGGCAGCCAGGGCCACGCCCATGCGCAGAACCTGCGCGACAGCGGCGTGAAGGAAGTTGCGATCGCGCTGAAAGAGGGTTCCGCGACGCGCCGAAAAGCGGAAAGCGCGGGCTTTAAGGTGATGACCAATGGCGAAGCCGCCGCCTGGGCCGATATCGTCATGATGCTGGCGCCCGACGAGCATCAGGCGGCGATCTATGCGGATGATCTCGCGGGCAATATGAAGGAAGGTGCCGCGCTCGCCTTTGCGCACGGCCTCAATATCCACTTCGGCCTGATCGAACCGCGCGCCGATCTCGACGTCATCATGGTCGCGCCCAAAGGTCCGGGCCATACCGTGCGCGCCGAATATGAGCGCGGTGCGGGCGTCCCCTGTCTGATGGCCATCGCGCAGGACGCGACGGGAAACGCTCATGACGTAACGCTTGCTTATGCCAGCGGCGTCGGCGGCGGCCGATCGGGGATTATCGAGACGACATTTCGCGAAGAATGCGAGACCGATCTGTTCGGCGAACAGGCGGTGTTGTGCGGCGGCCTGACCAGCCTCGTCATGGCAGGCTTCGAAACGCTGACCGAAGCGGGCTACGCCCCCGAAATGGCCTATTTCGAGTGTCTTCACGAGGTCAAGCTGATCGTCGATCTGATGTATGAAGGCGGCATCGCCAATATGCGCTATTCGATTTCGAACACCGCCGAATATGGCGATTATCACACCGGTCCGCGGATCATCACCGAGGAAACCAAGGCCGAGATGAAACGCGTCCTCGACGATATCCAGCGCGGCAAATTCGTCCAGCGCTTCATTGGCGACAACCGTGCCGGCAACCCCGAAATGAAGGCCGCGCGCAAGCTGCAGGCCAATCACCCGATCGAGAAAACTGGCGAGGAATTGCGCGCGATGATGCCCTGGATCGGCGCCAACAAGCTGGTCGACAAGGCGAAGAACTAGGGAGCTTCAGCCGACCTCGGCAATGGCGGAGAGTGTGGCAGCGACATTGCGAAAATCATCGCGCACAATCGCCTTGATCGTGTCGTCCAATATGTCGGAGGGTACGATCTTGTTTGCCATGTCCCAGCGTGAGAATTCGCGAAACTCGATTGCGCCTTTGGTCAATATGGTTACCTCATAATGGCGGTCGTCTGCCGCGATGCGATCAAATGTGCGCGTAACCGTGTCTTCACCGCCCTCGAGATATTGGAGGAAGTGACCTCCGCCGAAAAGCAGAATTCCCGTTATCAGAACGCTGTGGTTTTTTACACGGGAATTGAGCAGGATATCCTCAACATTGGCCTTCGTGATATGCGCTTTCGCAGTACTGGTATAGATGAGGCGGTACATTCCAGTTCCTTGAGAAAACTGCTGGTTGGTTAGTCTATCGTGGCGCTCATGATGAAATCGCAACTCACTCCTGCCAGCGTTATAACCGGCCAGCCCGTTCGGATACACTGGACTTGTTAACCAATCGGCGGCAATAAGCTCAGCATGACCGCACGGCTTGCCCTGCTTCTTCGACTTACGCGCCCTTAGGCGTGCACCCTGTGTCGCATGCGGCACACACGGCCTAAGGGCTCTTTCGAAACCCGAAACACCGAAGAAGATCGAAGGCTGTTGTCATGCCGATGCTGAACGACCCATCACAAAAATACCGACCCTTTCCACAGATCGACCTGCCCGACCGGCAATGGCCGTCGCGGACGATCACCGCCCCGCCCCGCTGGCTTTCGACCGACCTTCGCGACGGCAATCAGGCACTGATCGATCCGATGGATGCGGAGAAGAAGGCGCGCTTTTTTAGATTGCTCACCAAAATCGGTATCAAGGAAATCGAGGTCGGTTTCCCGGCCTCGGGGGCGACCGATTTCGATTTCATCCGCAGCCTCGTTGAAGATGATGCCATCCCCGATGATGTTATCATCCAGGGACTGACCCAATCGCGGCGCGATCTGATCGAAACGACCTTCGCCAGCATGGCTGGCGCCAAACAGGCGATCGTCCATCTCTACAACGCGATTTCTCCGGCGTGGCGCAAGATCGTGTTCCAGATGGATGAGCAAGGCGTGATGGATATAGCGCGAGAGGGCGCAACCAACCTTGTCGAACAGGCAGCGAAATATCCCGAGACCGACTGGCATTTCGAATATTCGCCCGAAACCTTCAGCACGGCCGAGATCGACCTGAGTATCGCGACATGCGAGGCTGTGATCGCGATTGTCGAGCCGACACCCGAAAAGCCGCTGATCCTAAATCTGCCTGCGACGGTCGAGGCGGCGACGCCGAATATCTACGCCGACCAGATCGAATATTTCTGCCGCAACATCTCCTGCCGCGACAGCGTCATCGTCTCGCTTCACACGCATAATGATCGCGGCACGGGCATTGCCGCGACCGAGCTTGGGTTGCTCGCCGGCGCCGACCGCGTCGAAGGCTGCCTGTTCGGGAATGGCGAGCGCACGGGCAATGTCGATCTCGTGACGGTCGGGCTAAATTTGTACAGCCAAGGCGTCCATCCGGGCATCGACTTTTCCGATATCGAAGAGATTAAGAACACGGTTGAATATTGCAACCAGATCCCCGTCCATCCGCGTCATCCCTATGGCGGCGAGTTGGTCTTCACGGCGTTTTCGGGCTCGCACCAAGATGCGATCAAAAAAGGCTTCGCCGCTCAGGACGCGCGCAATGACGAGCTTTGGGAAGTGCCCTATTTGCCGCTCGATCCCGCCGATATCGGCACGAGTTATGAGGCAGTCATCCGCGTCAATTCGCAATCGGGCAAGGGCGGCGTCGCCTGGGTGCTCGAACAGGATCAGGGGCTCAAACTCCCCAAACGTTTGCAGGCGAATTTCAGCCTCGTCGTGCAGGAACTGGCCGACGAAACGAGCCGCGAACTCAATGCCGATGATATCTGGGAGCGCTTCCAGAGCTTCTACGGTCTGACCGGCGAGCAGAAATTCGAGCTGGTGGATTACAGCGAGAGCCGCGCGGGCGCCGACCGCATCTTCACCGGCACGATCCGCTGCAACGGCGAAGAACGCTCGGTCAGCGGCCGCGGCAATGGGCTTATTTCTTCGGTGATCGCCGCGCTGCACGACGAATGGGGCCTCGAACTCGATGTCGTCAGCTACTCCGAACACGCCATCGGCCATGGCGCCGATGCGCAGGCGGCAGCGTATCTGGAGTGCCGGGCGGGCGATGGCAAAACCGTGTTCGGCGTCGGCATCAGCCATGACGTAGCGACAGCGAGTGTGCGGGCGGTGCTGAGCGTGGCGAACCGGGTGAGTAAACAGAACCGGCTAGGCTGAGCTTGTCGAAGCCCTGCACTTTCTTCTGTAATCGGTTAAAACTGAAGGACAGCCCTACGACAGGCTCAGGGCAATCGGCCCGGAAGAGGACCCGTCCGTAATTCGCACCATCGCGGCACCGGCAACCATGTTAGACAGGTTGGAGTGACTGGCTTTCCCCCTCCGGCAACTCTGCGACAATCGCATTTCCCGCACGCACCTCTCCATCAGCCACAACGACCCCCATCACACCGGCCAGTCGCACGAGGCCCCCCTCTTCATCTCGAACCAGCACCGCCTCCATCAACCCCTCAGCATGCCCGTTCAGCTGCTTGCACGGATTGCGCAGCCCGGTAATCCGCACCCGCGCCTTACCGCCCAATGCCAGCTCTGTTCCCTCCGGCAGCGACAGCAAATCGATGCCCCGCGTCGTGATATTCTCTCCTATGTCGCCCGGAGCTACATTGAATCCCTTCTCGGCCAATTCGTCGAACAGTTCGGCATGCACCAGATGCACCTGCCGCAAATTGGGCTGACCGGGATTTTGCGCCACGCGCGAGCGGTGTTGGACGGTCGCGCCGCAATGCGCATCGCCCTCGACACCCTCGCCAGCGATGAGGTGGATCGAATCCACATTGGGCTTGGCAATGCCGTGAGCGGCCTTGCGGCTGACGGCGACAATTTTCATCGGAGCGTTGACCGATTCCACATCAGCCAGGCTCGTACCTGTTTTGCCGGCCGTTTCACAGCGGATCGCGTTAACCGGGCGATCATCCCCGCTCGGCTATCGCGCGGCGATGATGGGATGGATACTGACCAGACGGCTGATGCTGGCATTTGCGCTGCTTTGCGCATTTTCGGGCACCGCGCACGCGCAACGGAGCGGCGATATCGCTGCCCGCGAGGCCGCGGTGCTTGCCGAGATGAACCGGGCGCGGGCCGATCCGCAGGGCTATGCCGATGTCCTGCGCGAATATCGCGGCTATTTCCGCGGCGATATTTTCCGCCTGCCAGGCAATCCCGTGGGCATTTTGACGACCGAGGGCGTAGCGGCCGTCGACGAAGCGATCGCCTTTCTCGAACGGCAGGAACCGCTGCCACCGTTCGAGGCAAGCGCACTGCTCGCAGGCGCGGCGGACGATCATGTCGCCGAACAGGGGCCGCGCGGCGCGCTCGGCCATGCTTCGCGCAATGGCGACAGGGCCGGTCAACGGTCGCAAGGCCGCGGCGGTGGCCGCTATGTCGCCGAGGCGATATCCTATGGGCCGTCGCAAGGCGCCGAAGTCGTCCGTCAGCTTATAGTCGACGATGGCGTGCCCGATCGCGGCCACCGCACCCTGATCTTCACAAGCGAGTTCACCTATGCTGGTGTCGGCTGCGGCGACCACGCGCGCTTCGACAATATGTGCGTCATCGATTTCGGGACGACCGCGACGGGGCACTATCAGGTTGGTGCATCGGAATAGCGGTCTGCGGTTATTTCCGCCCGAACAGCTTCTCGATATCGCCATGGCCCAGCTTTACCCAGGTCGGGCGGCCGTGATTGCATTGGCCGCTATGCGGCGTGACTTCCATCTCGCGGAGGAGCGCGTTCATCTCCGCCACATTGAGCACCCGCCCTGCCCGCACCGAACCGTGGCAGGCCATGGTAGCGGCGACGTGGTCGAGTTTCTCTTTGAGCGACAAATGCTGGTCATAGGCAGCTATCTCATCGGCGAGATCGGTGACGAGACCGGCGATATCGCCATTGCCTAGCATCGCGGGCGCGGCGCGGACGAGGATTGCCTTGGGACCGAAGCGCTCGAGCTCCAATCCGAGCTCGGCCAGCTCGCCGATCCGTTCGTCGAGCGCGTCGCAGGCGCTCTCCTCGAGTTCGATGACTTCGGGCGACAGCAAACCCTGGCTCGCCACGCCGTCGCTCGCCATCGCCGCGTTCATCGCTTCGAGCACAAGCCGTTCATGCGCGGCGTGCTGGTCGACGATGACAAGGCCGTCCTCGGCCTCGGCGACGATATAGGTTTCGGCGATCTGCCCGCGGGCGATGCCGAGTGGATGATCGGCGGCTTCGGGCACGGGCGCTTCGGCGATTTCGGCACGGCCTTCGGGCGCCGGGCGGTAATCGGGCGACTGTTCCCAAACGCTGCTTTGCGGCGACGAAGGGTGCGGCGGCGGCGTAAAGAAGGCGGGCCGAGTCCCCTGCCCTTGCGGCATGGCATGCGGCGCGCCCGCACCGACCGGCTCGGTCTGCCAATTGCCGAGCGCGCCCGCGGATGGCCGCTGTGCACTCCGGAAACCCGCGCTATCGAGCGCGTGGCGCAGTCCACCGACGATCAGCCCGCGAATATTGCCGGGCTCACGAAAGCGCACTTCGGTTTTCGCCGGATGGACGTTCACATCGACGGCGTCTGACGGAATGGTGATAAACAGCGCGAGAACCGGATGGCGGTCGCGCGCGAGCAGATCCTGATAGGCGCCGCGCACCGCGCCGATCAGCAACCGGTCTTTCACCGGGCGGCCATTGACGAAGAGATATTGATGATCGGCAACGCCGCGGTTGAAGGTCGGCAGGCTGGCCACCCCTTCGAGCTTCACCTCGCTGCGATCATAATCGACCGCCACGCTGTTTTCGCCGAGATTTCGATCGGTCAGTGCCGCCACGCGCTCGGCGCGCCCCTGCCCCGGCTGTACCGCGATATTCTTGCGGCCGTCATGGTCGAGCACGAAGCCGATATCGGGCCGCGCCATGGCGAGCCTGCGGACAACATCGGCTGCCGCGCCATATTCGGAGCGTGGCGTTCGCAAAAATTTTCGCCGCGCGGGCACCTTGGCGAAGAGATTTTCGACGATGACGCGCGTTCCCGGCGGAAGCGCCGCTGGCCCTTCTTCAACCAGATCGCCATTATCGACGATCCGCGACCAACCCTCGGCATCGCGTACGCGCGATTCCAGCGTTAGCCGCGCAACGCTGGCAATGGAGGGCAGCGCCTCTCCGCGAAAGCCGAGTGTCGCCACCGCCTCGATCGCTTCGTCGGGCAGTTTCGAGGTCGCATGGCGTTCGAGCGCGAGCGCCATATCGTCGCGGTCCATGCCGCAGCCATTGTCGCTCACTTCGATCCGGTCGATGCCGCCCGAAGACAGTTTGATCGCGATTTGCGTCGCGCCGGCATCGATCGCGTTCTCGACCAGTTCCTTGATCGCGCTTGCCGGCCGCTCGACGACCTCACCGGCGGCGATGCGGTTGACGAGATGTTCGGGAAGACGGCGGATCGGCATGGCAATCACAACCTAGTCGATGCGGCGAAAGGGGGCGAGATCGCGACTCACATGCGCGCGCTTGCGTTGATCCGTTGCTTATCAGCGGGAAAGCGCGAATCATCCACACCGCAGGACGGAAATATTACGTGCAAACCCGCCGATATTCGCTATGTGAGGCGCAAGGCGGCATCGGCGCTGATTCCCGACTTCCAACGCATAGATTTACGAGACAATCCCGCAATGTGGTTCCAACGATTTTTCAAGATGATGTCGCATGACATGGCGATCGACCTCGGCACGGCGAACACCGTCGTTTATGTTCGGGGGCGCGGCGTCGTCCTCAACGAACCCTCGGTGGTCGCGATCGAAACGATCAACGGCGTTCAGCGCGTCAAAGCCGTAGGCGACGACGCCAAGGTCATGATGGGCAAGACGCCCGACGCAATCGAGGCGATCCGGCCTTTGCGCGACGGCGTGATCGCCGACATCGACGTCGCCGAGCAGATGATCAAGCATTTCATCACCAAGGTTCACGGCGCACGGCGTTTCCCGCGCTGGCCCGAGATCGTGATCTGCGTGCCGTCCGGCTCGACCAAGGTCGAGCGCCGCGCGATCCGCGATGCGGCGTCGAATGCCGGCGCGAGCCAGGTGTGGCTGATCGAGGAGCCGATGGCGGCCGCGATCGGCGCCGACATGCCGGTGACCGAGCCGATCGGTTCGATGGTCGTCGATATCGGCGGCGGCACGACGGAGGTTGCTGTGCTTTCGCTGCGCGGTCTCGCCTATACGACATCGGTACGCACCGGGGGCGACAAGATGGACGAAGCGATCAGCTCGTACGTCCGCCGCAATCACAACCTGTTGATCGGCGAGGCCACGGCCG
This sequence comes from Sphingomonadaceae bacterium, assembly GCA_013001755.1. Lineage (GTDB taxonomy): Bacteria > Pseudomonadota > Alphaproteobacteria > Sphingomonadales > Sphingomonadaceae > Parasphingopyxis. Next base: position 9,135 of record JABDLY010000156.1, on the reverse strand, counting down.
AACGGATCAAGAAGGAAGTCGGCGTCGCGCTGATGCCCGCCGACGGCAAGGGACAGACGATCCACATCAAGGGGCGCGACCTCGTCAACGGCGTGCCCAAGGAAATCTCGATCAACCAGGGCCAGCTCGCCGAAGCGTTGAGCGAACCCGTCAATACGATTGTCGAGGGCGTCCGCATCGCGCTCGAAAACACGCAGCCCGAGCTTGCGGCCGATATTGTCGATCAGGGCATCGTGCTGACCGGCGGCGGGGCGCTGCTCGAAGGCATCGACGAGGTGTTGCGCCGCGAAACCGGACTGCCCGTTACCATCGCCGAAGATCCACTGACCTGCGTCGCGCTCGGCACCGGCCGCGCGCTCGAAGAAGAAGTTTACCGCGGCGTTCTGACAACGGGATAATCCTTTATGGCCACCAACAGATCGAAGCGCCCCGGCTTTTCCCGCCGTGCGCGCTTCGGGCTGTTTGCCGGTTATGTCGCCGCGATAACCGGGGCGCTTGTCGGCTTCGGTCTTATTCTCATTGCGATCTTCGATCCGCAGGGTTTCTCCTCGATTCGCGGAGGCGTCAGCGATCTGACGGCACCGGTGTCTTCGACGGGGCGCGGCGCAGTGCAGGGCGCGGGCCGCGTCGATGACGGGATCGGCGCATGGTGGAATGCCGGGCGCCAGAATATCCGGCTGCGCAACGAACTGACCGTCGCACGGCGGCGGCTGATAGAAGCGCAAGCGACCGAACTTGAGAACCGCCGGCTGCGCCAGATGGTCCGCCTGATCGAGCGAGAAAGCGACATCGTGGTTACGGCGCGGCTCGTCAATTCGAGCGCCACCAGCGCGCGGCGGTTCGCGACGATCTTTGCCGGGCGCGGCCAGGGCGTCGAACCTGGCATGCCGGTGCGTGCGGCGGACGGGCTTGTCGGGCGGATAATAGATACCGGACGCAGCGCATCGCGCGTCCTTTTGTTGACCGATCGCTCGAACATCGTGCCGGTGCGGATTACACGGAGCGGCACCCCCGCCTTCACCACCGGGCGCGGCGACGGCCAGGTCGATATCCGCTCGCTCGAGGCCGGAAGTAACCCTTTCGAGCGCGGCGACGTACTGGTTACCAGCGGGACCGGCGGCATCTATCCGCCGAACATTCCTGTCGCGGTTATTGTCCGGGTATTTGGCGACACGGCGCTCGGTTCACCGCTGGCCAATCCCGGAGCGCTTGATTTTGCCATCGTCCAGCAATCTTATGAACCGCCGAGCGAGGAAACCGGCCTCGCCGAAGCCGACGAGATATCCGTGGCGGACGACGAATGAGCCGACTTCTCGCCGCCGACGAAAGCATCGCGCTTACGCGCGTACAACTGGCGTTGCTGCCCTCGGTCAGCGTCATCATCGGCTCGCTCGTGCCGCTCATTCCTATCATCGCGCAATGGCCGGTCCTGCCGCCGCTCGGGCTCATGGTGTTTCTCGCCTGGCGCTTGCTCAGACCCGAAATCTGGGCGATCTGGGCGGGGATACCCTTTGGACTGCTCGACGACTTGATATCGGGCAATCCACTGGGAACGAGCGTGTTGCTGTGGACAGCGATCATGATCGCGCTGGACATGGCGGATAACCGCATGATCTGGCGTGACTATTGGCTGGATTGGCTGGTGGCGGCGGCGCTGCTCGTTTCCTATATTATACTGGCGATGACGATTGCGACGCTTGCCACTGGCGGATGGGGCCTTGAGCCGCTGCTGCCGCAAATTGCGGTTACGGTGCTGCTGGTGCCGTTCGTGATGCGGTTTTGCGCGCGACTCGACCGCTGGAGGCTGTCGCTATGATCGGGCGCAGGAAGAAGCGGCGGAGAAACAAGCTTTCGGCCAACGACAATATGCGGCGGATGATGTTTTCGCGCCGCGCTGCGCTTGTCGGCGGCGCGCAGCTCGGTATTGGCGGCCTGCTGGCGGCGCGGATGGGCTGGATCGCGATCGCCGAGAACGAGCAATGGCGGCTGTTGTCGGAAAGCAACCGCGTACAGCTGACACTTATCACGCCGCGCCGCGGCTGGATCGTCGACCGTGCGGGACAGCCGATCGCGATGAACCGCTCCGATTTTCGCGTCGACCTTATCCCTGATCGAGTACAAAATTCGCAGGAAATCCTTGCGACGCTCACCGATCTGCTCGATCTTCCCGAAGACGAAGTCGCTCGCATCAACGAGGATCTGGAAACCGCCGCCGGTGCGCAGCCCGTCCAGGTTGCCGCGGGTCTTGAATGGGAGCAATTCGCGGCGGTCAATGTGCGGTTGCCCGACCTCCCCGGCGTGGCGCCAGTACAGGGCTTTGCGCGCTATTATCCCGCAGGCGCAGCCGTCGGCCATCTCGTCGGCTATGTCGGCGCGCCGACGCGCGAGCAATATCTTGAAGAAAACGAGAATCCCCTCCTTCTCTTTCCCGGCTTCAAGGTCGGCAAGGACGGGCTCGAAAAGACCTTTGAAGAGACGTTGCGCGGCGAACCCGGCGCGCAGCGGTCGGAAGTCACGGCGCGCGGCGAACTCGTTCGCGAACTCGAGACGCGGCCCGACAGGGCGGGCGAGACGCTGCGGCTGACGGTCGATGCGGGCCTGCAGGAATATGTCGGACGGCGCCTCGGAAATGAATCGGGATCGGCGGTCGTCATGAACTGCCGCACCGGCGACGTACTCGCCATGGCGTCGATGCCCTGTTTCGATCCGAACAGTTTTTCCGACGGCATCAGTCACGCCGAATATGACATGCTCTCCGAAGATGAGCGCGTGCCGCTGCGCAACAAGACATTGCTCGGCATGTATCCGCCCGGCTCGACTTTCAAACCGATGACGGCGCTCGCCGCGCTGTCGGGCGATGTCGATCCTGAAGAAATTGTCTACTGTGGCGGTGGATATACGCTCGGCAATCGCCGCTTCGGCTGTCTTGGCGTTCACGGCCCGATGAATTTGCACCGCGCCATCGCGCGCAGCTGCAACACCTATTTCTACACAATGGGCCGCCGTGTCGGCATCCAGAAGATTGCCTATGCCGCCCGGAAAATGGGGCTTGGCGCCGAATATCCGATCCCTGTCGCCAACCAGAACTACGGCACCGTACCCGACGATGAATGGCTTCCCCGCCGCTATGACCGCGAATGGACCGATTCCGATACGCTCAACACCTCGATCGGACAGGGCTATCTGCTGACAACACCGATGCAGCTCGCAGTAATGTCGGCGCGGCTCGCATCTGGGCGCAACGTGGTGCCGCGTCTTGTCCAGGGCGAGCGTAGCCAGGCGCCGCTTCTCGATGGCGTTTCGCAGGAGCATATCGCGCGCGTGCGCGCGGGCATGGACGAAGTCGTCAACGGAGCGGGAACGGCGCCGCGTGCGCGCCTGCCGCTCGACGGCGTCAGACTCGCCGGAAAGACCGGCACCGCGCAGGTCGTCAATCTGTCATCGGGACGCGGCGGACGCGGTGTGCCGTGGCGCTATCGCGATCATGGGCTGTTCGTCTCCTTCGCCCCGGCCGACGACCCGCTCTATGCTTGTGCCGTCGTCGTTGAGCATGGCATGTCGGGTGGCCGCGCGGCGTCTCCCGTAGCGCGCGATGCGATCACCTACCTCTATGACAAGGAAATCGCGCTCGAATCGCTCGACCGGCTCGAGACCGAATGGGGCGGAGATATTTTCACGCGCATGGCGCGGCAGGAAGCCGAATACCGTTATGCGAACGGCCTTGAGCAACGCGCGGGACTGCCCACTGTTACTCCGCCCGAACCCGAGGAAGACGCGGCCATGCCCGATGGCGCGCAGCAGCCACCGCAATGAGCACCAATCCCGACTCGCTCGTCCCGCAACAAATAGCCGAACTGCCGTGGCGGACGATTTTCCTCGTGCTTGCGATCGGTGGCTTTGGAATGTTGGTGTTGTTTTCGGCGGCGGGCGGCAATCTCCAGCCCTGGGCGTGGTCGCATGCGGTGCGCTTTTCGCTCTTTCTCGCGATGGCGATTTTCCTGTCGCATCTCCGCGAAGAGCATTGGAAATTCTTCGCCTATCCGTTGTACGTCGCGACATTGATCGCGCTGGTCGGCGTCGAAGCGCTTGGTCAGGTCCGTGGCGGTAGCCAGCGCTGGCTCGATCTCGGTTTTATCCGGATCCAGCCGTCCGAAATTATGAAACCGGTGCTGATTCTCGCGCTGGCGCGCTATTATGACAGCCTTCCCGCAGCAGAACTCAGGCGTTTCGTCGCGATCTGGCCCGCCGCGATACTGATCGCGCTGCCCGCCGCTCTCGTCGTCATCCAACCCGATCTCGGCACGACGGTCGCGCTGGCCGTCGGCGGCTTGACGGTGATGTTCCTTGCCGGGCTTCCGATGCGCCTCTTCATCGGCGGCGCGTTGGCCGTCGCGGCGCTGGTTCCTATAGCCTTTCAGTTTCTGCTCGAGGACTATCAACGCAACCGCGTCCTCACCTTCCTCAACCCCGAAAACGATCCGCTCGGCACCGGCTATCATATCACGCAATCGAAGATCGCGATTGGCTCGGGCGGCCTGTTCGGCAAGGGTTTCCTGAACGGCACGCAGAGCCACCTTTCCTATCTGCCCGAAGGCCATACCGATTTCGTCTTTGCGACAATGGCTGAGGAATTCGGATTGCTTGGCGGGCTGTTGCTGATTGGTGGCTTTCTCCTGCTTATCCGTTGGGGCCTGCGCGTCGGCCAGCGTTCCAAGAGCAACTTCGCGAAGCTTACCTCCGCAGGTCTATCGATGACGATCTTTTTCTATGTCGCGATCAATCTGATGATGGGGATGGGGCTCGCGCCGGTTGTCGGCATCCCCCTCCCCCTCGTCTCTTTCGGCGGTTCGGCGATGATGACGGTGATGATCTGCATCGGCATATTGATGTCGCTCGATCGCCAGCAGCGGGTAAAACGCTGATGCTTGCGGGGCCGGTTCCGCCATGCTAGGCGCGCCGCCTTCCGAAATGGCAGCTTAGGGTTTTCGGGGACGCATAGCTCAGTTGGTAGAGCAGCTGACTCTTAATCAGCGGGTCCGGGGTTCGAATCCCCGTGCGTCCTCCATTTTCCGCCCCAGCATTTAGGCGTCTTTTGGTTCAAGACGGATTTCCAGCTAAGACCAAGGTTTCCGGGCAGCCTGCGTTCCCCAGACATATCCGTTCGTGACCGAGTCCGACCTGCCAGCACAAAGTGCCAGCTCAAACACGAAAGTTAAGCGCTTGACAAATCGTATTTTCTGCGATGAACCAATGCTCTGGAGACACGTCTATGCTGATGGAAGTACTGGCACAGCAGCCGGCCGTGCGCAGCGGATGGCAGAGTTCGCTGCGTTTCCAGCTTACCACTGCCCTGCTTTTCGGCGTGTTCTTGCCTGCCCTGGCCTATCAGACACTCATTCTCGATGCGCCGGTACGCGGCCTGATGAGCCAGACGTCTATCGGCGCAGGAATTCTCGCGGCGACGGCTTGCGTATTGCTTTTGCGCCGGTTGTCGGCCTTTCCCGGCATTCGCCCTGTCAGTCAGGTGCTACCGACCCAGACCATCGTCTATGGCGTGGTGATCGCCGGTATCCTGTTGCTGCGCCTCTATTACAGCATCGGCATCCTGATCGCCTGTTTCGCGGCGACGCTGGCGACGCTCTACGTCGTCGCGATCCTTGGTGCCCGCGACCGCCCGAAAAACTTCTGGATCGTCCCCGGTGGCCACGTCGACCGGCTCTACAAACTTCCCGGATTCGATTACTTCTCGCTGCTCAATCTGGACGATACCAACAAGGCCAATTCGATTATCGTAGCCGATCTGCGGCATGACCATAGCCCGGAAACCACGCGCATGCTCGCCGATGCCGTACTGCGCGGCATCCCTGTCTGTCATTACAAGCAGATTTGGGAGGTCGCGACGGGCCGCGTCCGGTTCGACCATCTGTCGGAGAACAGCTTCGGTTCGCTTCTCCCGAGTCTCTCCTATCGCAAGGTGAAGCGCGGATTCGACCTGTTGATCTGCCTGATCGCCGCGCCATTCGCGCTCGTCGTGATGGCGATCGTCGCGGCTCTCATCAAGATGGAAGCGTCGGGTCCGGTATTATTTCGGCAGGTTAGGGTTGGCTTCAGAGGCGATGTGTTCGAAGTCGTGAAGTTCCGCACGATGCGCCATCAGGCGGAGAGCGAAGAGATATCGCGAGATGCCGCGATCACGTCGAAAGACGATCCGCGGATCACGCCGCTCGGCAAATTCCTGCGGCGCACACGGATCGACGAACTGCCGCAAATTTGGAACATATTGCGCGGCGAGATGAGTTGGATCGGTCCGCGGCCCGAAGCAGTTGCGCTGGCCCGTTGGTATGAAGAAGAGATTCCCTTCTACAGCTATCGCCATATCGTTCGGCCCGGAATCACCGGCTGGGCGCAGGTCAACCAGGTCCATGTCACCGAGCTCGACGACGTCCACGCCAAGCTGCAATTCGACTTTTTCTACATCAAGAATTTCTCATATTGGCTCGACATCCTGATCCTGGTGCGGACGCTCAAGGTCGTTCTCGGAGGATTTGGCGCGCGCTAGGTCGTGACCACATTTTCGAGATACCAGTCATAAGTGGCGGCAATGCCCTCGCGCAGACCGATTGACGGCGACCAGCCCATTTCGCGCAACCGGTCCGCCGACATCAACTTGCGCGGCGTCCCGTCGGGCTTGGAGGGGTCGGTGACGATCTCGCCGTTGAAGCCAACAGTCTCGCAAACCAGCCCAGCCAGTTCGAGGATCGACAGATCTTCGCCCGAACCGACGTTGATATGCTCGTCGGCATCATAGTGCCGCAACAGATGGACCAGCGCGTCGGCGCAGTCGCCGGCGTGAAGGAATTCGCGCTTCGGTGTTCCCGTGCCCCAAAGTTCGAGAGTCTTGGCGCCAGCCAGTTTTGCCTCATGCGCCTTGCGGATCAACGCGGGTAGCACATGGCTCGTTTCCAGATCGAAATTGTCGCCGGGCCCGTAAAGGTTCGTTGGCATCGCCGAAATATAGGCGCGGCCATATTGGAGCCGATAGGATTCAACGAGCTTGATCCCGGCAATCTTGGCTATGGCATACCATTGGTTGGTCGGTTCGAGCGGCCCGGTGAGCAGCGCCGATTCCTTTATCGGCTGATCGGCGTGTTTAGGGTAGATGCAGCTCGACCCCAGAAACAGCAGCCGGTCGACATCGGCGCGGTTCGCGCCATGGATCAAATTCGCCGCGATCATCAGATTGTCGTAGAGAAAATCGGCCGGACGGCTGTCATTGGCGAGGATGCCCCCAACCTTCGCCGCAGCGATAATCACCGCATCGGGCTTGATATCGGCAAGCAGCGCCTCGGTCTCTTCGGCGCGCATCAGGTCGGCTTCCTCGCGCCCGGCACCGATCGTTTCGCACGGCTCGCCTTCGAGCCGCCGCATCAAAGCCGAGCCGACCATCCCGCGATGGCCCGCGACCATGATCCGCTTTCCGGAGAGATCGAAATTATCCATCCGCCGCGCCGGTCTATTTCGCCAGGGCTGCGCGCAGGTTGGCCCGAAACCTGTCGCGAGCCAACTCGCGCGTCTTGCTTTGATGAGTCCGAACCAAATTCTCGTGTGCCTTTGCGGCCTCGTCGAGCAGCAATTCGGCGAGATAGGCGACGTCCTGTCCGGTAACGCCCGTAATCAACGCCGTTTTCTGAGCGCTCACAGTCTTTCTCCAAAGCCTCTGTCATATGTTGCGCCCGCCTCGCAGCGCCGCCGTCTATTGCTGACGCAGGTGGCAGATGTCCAGAACTTCATGGTGTTACGGCAGGACCAGCGATAAGAAGCGCGCTATCAGTCCGGATAGCCGGCCCTACCGCCAACGAGACCCAATATTTCCGAACGCCCCCGCATCCTCTTTATCAACCGGTTCTACTATCCGGACCATAGCGCGACAGCGCAGATGCTGACCGATATTGCCGAAGGGCTCGCTGCGAGAGGCTGGTCGGTAACGGCTATTGCCTCTCGGCGGACCTATGACGGAGATGGTGCACTGTTGCCAGAAAGCGAAACGATCAACTGCGTCGAGGTGCACCGCATCGGTACGACCGGGTTCGGTCGCTCCTCGCTGACCGGCCGCGCCGCCGATTACCTCTCTTTCTATCGCGCCGCCCGCCACGCCGCCCGCCGCCACGTCCGGCCCGGCGATATCGCCGTCGTGAAAACCGATCCGCCGCTGTTGTCGGTTGCCACCGGCGGCACCCTCCGCCGCAAGGGTGCGAGGCTCGTCCATTGGCTGCAGGACATCTACCCGGAAACCGCAACTGCGCTCGGGATACGGCTGCCCTTCGTTTCGCTGCTCAAGAAGCGCAGAAACCGATCGCTCGAAACGGCGGGTCATATCGTTGCCATCAGCGAGGGGATGAAGAGCCGGCTCATCGCGCAGGGCATTGATCCGGACTCGATAACCGTCCTTCCCAATTTCGCCGATGAAGAAGCTATCCGTCCCCTTCCCCGTCTCGAAAACCCGCTACGCAGCGAATGGGGCTTCGGCGAAGACGATTTCGTTATCGGCTATTCGGGCAATCTCGGCCGCGCGCATGATATCGATACGATGCTTGGCGCCGCCGAGCAGTTGCGCGACGACGAACGATTCAAATTCCTGTTTGTCGGCGGCGGATATTTGCGCACGCGTCTCGATGAAGAAGCGCGGCGCCGCGAGCTGACGAACATCGTCACCCGTCCCTACCAACCGCGCAGCGAACTCAACCAGTCGCTTGCGCTGCCCGATATCCATTGGATTTCGCTCCGCCCCGAACTTGAAGGACTGATCATGCCTAGCAAGCTCTATGGCGTCGCGGCGGCAGGCCGGCCGGTTATCATGGTCGGCGACCCCGAAGGCGATATCGGGCGTATCATTCGCGGGCACGAATTCGGGCTCACTGTTGTACCGGGCGATGCGAAAGGCTTTGCCGAGACGGTTCGGCGGTTTGCTGGAGCTCCGGCAGAGGCCAAGCGATTTGGTAGCAATGCACGCGCCTACATCGAAAATCACGCCCCGCGCCGAACGATATTGTGTGGCTGGGACGAATTGCTCAAACGGATCGCCTAGGCGCTCTCTTGCAAAAACTCGTCGAAATATTCGATTGTCTTGGTCAGACC
>JABDLY010000125.1 GCA_013001755.1 Sphingomonadaceae bacterium | reverse complement strand
TTGGTTGCTGGGATCGTTGGTCATGCAAGCACAGGCGAGAACGGACTGACACTATGGATTGGTTGCCCGGCAATATCGAAAGCACGCTCGGTCTCGGCGAAGTCGCCGTACGGCTCGGCATCGCCTGCCTGCTCTGCGGAGTGATCGGCATAGAGCGCGAACGAAAGGAGCGGCCCGCCGGGCTGCGCACCTATATGCTGACGGGCCTTGCCGCGGCCTTGTTCACCGTCATCACGGTCGAGATGAGCCTTGCCTTTTCGGCGGCGGGCGAAGGGATACGCTCCGATCCGATCCGCATCATCGAGGCGGTGACGGCGGGCGTCGCCTTTCTCGCCGCCGGCACGATCATCATCCGCAAGGGCGATGTCTCGGGCCTGACGACGGGGGCGGGCATGTGGATGTCGGGCGCGATCGGCGTCGCCTGCGGCGCGGGCTATTATGCGATCGCGGTGATGGCGGCGGCGCTCGGGCTGGTGATCTTCGTCGTCGTCCGAATCTTCGAAAAATCACTGCCCAAAAAGGAATAGGAGGCGGTGACGGCAAAAGCCCGGCCCCGAAAGAGGCCGGGCTCGCTCTGCAGGAAAGAACCGGGAATTATTCCTTGGCAGGCGTGTTGCGTTCGCGGTCGGGCTGCTTGTTCCGGCCGCTCTCGCCTTGCTCCTGCTGGCGATCCTGCGGTTGCTTCTGACGCTGGTTTTTCTTGTCGGGCATAACGCCCTCCTTTGTTAAACACCGTCTTCGGCGACGGCGTATAATCAAACGGCGGAACGCTGCGATAGTTCCCTAAATATTCATGTAAATATATGAAAATTAACATGTTTTATAAAAGATCGTGTGGAGTGTTGCGACCCCGTATGTGACAACGAAAAAGCCTCCTCGCGCGCTGGCGGAGAGGCTCCGGCGGATCGCTCCGCTCGCCGCCCGGGGGCCGGGACGGCGTCAGGTTGTGACCCTACCAATAGGGCGTGACCGTCCAATATTCATAGACATTCGCCTGATAATCGCGGTCATAGGCCTTGTCGCGCTCGCTTTGCGAATAGGTTGGCGCGTTTTTCAACTGGTCCTCGGTCACGTCGAGCTTGTAACCGCCAAGCTCGGTATCGTAATCGAACTTCTCCCAGGGTAGGCTGTGCAATTCGCTGCCCATGCCGAGAAATCCGCCGACCGAGATTTCGACGTCGCGGGCCTGGCCGCCGACCTTTTCGATCAGCACGCGTTCGACGTTGCCGATCTTGTCGCCATTGGCGCCATAGACCGCCGTGCCTTCGACCCGGTCGCTGCCGATCAGGTCGCTGTTCTTCACTTTGTCGTCCAACATCATCACATGTACCTCTCGTATTTTCCGTGCCTCGATGCGAGAGCGGCCGGATTGCATCAAGGCGGTTCGGGAATGCTTCCGGCCTATATGAAATCAATGCGTGAAGGCCTTCCGGGTTCCCCGGGAAGGCACATTTTTTCAAGAAGTTGACATATATTAGGCGCAGTCCGGCCCGGCCGTGCGCCGGACGGGTTCAGCCGTTCTGCCGATGGTGTTCGAAAAGCGCTTCCGCCGCGTCGCAAAAGCATAATTGCCTTTTCTGTGCGACGCTCAATCATTCGCTTGCTTTGACTCTCGCGGCGCGTAAACCCTGAAAAGGGGGAGCCAGACATGACATTTCGCATTTTCTCGTGCCGACTGCTCGGTCCTGCCGATGCGAGGCCCTATAGCACCCGGGAATACAGCGTATGAACGCTCCGGAGGCGCTGCGCGCGCCGCCCGGGTTCCTGCGTCCGATCGTGCTGCTGGTCTGGGGCGCGCTTTTCCTCTTCGCCGCCGCCGCGCTCATCGGCGGCGTCCTGCAGAACTTCTCGACCTATCGCTATGTCCAGGCGCCTTTCGCCGAGATCGGCCTGAGCGCGCAGAATGATGTCGACACGGAAGGCGAGCGCGGCGTTACGGTAACCAGCACGCCCAATGTCGCGGCGGTGGCGGAAATTCCCGACCGAACCTGGTTGACGAGCATCGACGGCGTCGCGTTGACCCCCGATCAGGATGTGCGCGAGGTCGCGGCGATGATCACCGGCCCGATCGGCGAGACGGTCGAAATCGGCTTCGACGACGGTGCCGGAGGCGCGCAGGTCGTCGCGCTCGAACGCTCCGAAGCCAGCCGGCTGCTCGTCCAACCGTCGTTCAGCGGCTTTCTCCAGCAATATGTTTTGCCCTTTATCGAGCTTCTCGCGGGGTTCGGCTGCCTTATCGTATCGGCGCTGCTGATGCGGCGGCTGAATCGCGATCCGGTCGCGATCCTGATGGCCTATGGGCTCACCGGCCTCGTGCTGATGGGGCCGGGGCCCTACGCCTTTATCGGATGGTTCCTGACCGCGCCGAGCACGGCGGCGGACGTCGGCAATATCCTCACCTACACGCTGGCCTTCATCCCTATCGCGATGGCGCTGCCCGCCTTTCCCGACGGGGTGTACGAGCCGCGCTGGACCGGCTGGTTCAAGTGGATCGCGCCGCTGGCGGGTGTGCTGATTATCGCGGGCTTCGCGACCGATACGCTGCCCTTCCTCGCGACCAGCGCGGTGCTTGCGGTGCTGATCCTGCTCAGCGCCTTCGCCGTGCTGTTCCGCTTCCGCCGGATGGAACCCGGGACCGACAAGCAGAAGCTCAAATGGGTCGCCGCCGGCTTCGTCTTCGGATTGCCCGCGATCATCATTTCCGAAACGCTGGTCAATTCGCCGCTGGTGAGCCCGTTCGGCTTCTCCGCCGGCGCATCGCCCGCCGAAGTCGGCATCCTGTTTCTCGCGGCGGCGCTACGTTCGGTCGGCGCGCTGGCGATCGCGATCGGCATGGGAATGGCCTTGCTCGGTATCCGGCTGAACGACGCCGATGGCGCCTTCAGCCGCTCGGCCGGATATGCGCTGATCACGCTGGTCGTCGGCGCGATCTGGGCAGGGATGACGACGGCGCTGACAAAGGGGCTTGGCGCGACGTTCGGCCCGGCCTCCGCGGCCGGCATCAGCTCCGCCGTCGCTGCCGCCGTGTTCGTGCCGACCCGCGAGAAGATCTTGAACTGGACCGAGCAGAAATTTCAGCCGGCGCTCGTCAAGATGCGCAAGCTGCCGTCGAAACTTTCGCCCTTCAAACACGATCACGATCCCGCCGAACTTGCGCGCGGCGTGCTGCTCGCGGTCGCCAACGGCGTCAACGCTAGCAGCGCGGCGCTGGTCGAGACGACCGGGGAAGAGCCCCGCGTGTTGGGCGCCTATGAGATGACCGAGGAAGAAGTGCTGGCCGATTTCAATTCCGATACCGAGGGCGACAGCGTCTTCGGCCTGCGGGTCGAATTTGAGGATATTCTCGGGCCGGTCGGCAGCCTGTTGATCGGACCGCGCAGCGACGGAGCCTCGTATAATTCGGACGAGCGTGAGGCGGTCGGCCTGATTGTGGCGCCGCTGTCCGAAGCGCTGCGCGCAACGATGCGCCGGGCCCGCCGAAATGCCGAATTCGCGACGCTGCTGACCCAGGTCGACGCGCGCATCGCGCGGCTGGAGACGATGCGGGATGCGGTCTAGGTCGACCATATAGGAGCAATTTCCGTTCTCGCGCGTGTCGCCGTTCAGTCCGTTTGACGATGCGTTTCGAGAAACCCTTCGACCGCTTCGACAAAAACATCGTTCCGGTCCCCCGCCACCATGTGCCGCGCGCCGGCGACGTCGGTATAGGCTGCATCGGGGACGAGGGCGCGGAAACGCGCGGCGGCGTCTTCGTCGACGAGCTCGCTCGAGCGGCCGCGGACGAGGTGGAGCGGGCAGGCGATCGCGCGGGTCGCGGCTTCGAGCCGGTCGAGCCATTCGGGGGCATGGCGGCCGCGGCGTTCGGTCATGAAGGCCGGGTCCCAATGCCAATACCATCGGCCGCCGCGTTCGCGCAGATTCTTGCGCAGGCCGCCAAGGCTTTTGGGGCGCGGGCGGTGCGGCAGATATTCGGCGATCGCATCGGCGGCTTCTTCGAGGCTGGCGAAGCCGTCGGCCGAATGGGTGCGCATGAAGCCGGTGATCCGGTCGACGCCGCCGGCGGTCATCCGCGGCACGATATCGACCAGCGTGACGGTGGCGAAGCTGCCGGGCTTTAGCGCGCCCTCGGCGACCAGCGCGGCGATGCCGCCAAGCGATGCGCCGACGACATGCGGGCGCTGGCCGTCCGGTGCCAGATGTTCCGCCAGCGCGACAAGGTCGCCGCCGAACCGCTCCATCGCGTAATCGCCCTCGGGCGCCCAATCGCTGTCGCCATGGCCGCGATGATCATAGGCGATGGCGCGCCACCCCTTTGTGCCGAGCGCCTTGCCGGCGCCCTTCCATGCATGCCTCGTCTGGCCGCCGCCATGCGCGAAGATAACCGGCTCGCCGTCTGTCGGGCCGAAGGCTTCATAGGCGATCGCGCCGCCGGGCGCGGCTTCGAATTTTCGGGGAGATGACATGCAATGCCCCTGATTGCGGGGGCGGCCCGAGGCAAGCGAAAACTGCGATGCGGACGATTGGACGGGGGGAAACCACTCGGGCTTTGATCTATGTTAAGTTACTCTTTTATAAGAAAAAAGGGCTATCGCTTTTTGTGCAGAGCATTTCATTCTGCCAGTGGAGTTCAAAGCAAGTCATATGAGTAACCCGTTACCCGATAATCGAAAATCGCCGCGCCTGCCGCTGGTGACCGAGGTCGAATTATTCGCCGGACTCAGGAAGATCGGCACCGCGCGCATTTTTAACATCTCCGCTCATGGCGCTGGCGGAGCGACCTCGGCGCAGCTTGCGCAGGGTCAGCGGATCGGCATCGCTCTCAACAGTGCGGGGACCGTTCCGGCGATCGTCATCTGGAAGGAGGGCGCGTGTTTCGGCGCGAGTTTTAAAAGTCCGATCGATCCTGTCGAGGTCGATGTGATGCTCGATGGCTCGGACCAGTGGTCGACGCCGCCATCGGCGGCCGGCGAGGGGCGATGGGTATGAGCGATATGCGCAAAACCAGCTTCGCCGAGCTGGTCCGAGACGAGACCGGCGCCGACAATCAGCGGCGCGCCGAACGCAAGCCGCTCGATGTCCGCGTCGAGTTTCGCAAACGCAGCTACCGGACATCGCGCGCCGACCTCATCGACATATCGAGCACCGGCTTCCTGCTCGATCTCAGCGTCACCTTCAGCACGGGCGAGGCGATCTGGTTGAACCTGCCGGGGCTCGAGACGCTCGAGGCGCGGGTGGTGCGCGTCGATGACTTCCGCATCGGCTGCCAATTCGTCCGCCCGATCCCGGATTATGTTTTCGAAGGCTGGCTGAAGAAGACGCAACGTTAAGGTGCGGGGCGGGGCCGCTACTCGATCGTCACCGTCGCGATTTCCTGACGCGTGCGGTCGCCGCTCTCCATTTCGATATCGAGGACTTCGCTCGATTGCGATTGCCGCCCGTAATTGCGGTAGACCCGCATCGTCAGCCGCGAGGGGCCGTTGGGGTTGGCGCGGTCGCCCGAGAAGACATTGGCCTCGATCTGGTAGGCGCCGTCCTGCGCGCTGCGGATCATATATTCTTCGGGGCCATAGCCATTGGTGACGTCGGCGGTCAGGCGGCCGCCATGCGGGCTGAGGCGCGAGGGGTAGCCGACCTGAAACTCGCTCGGTTCGGTAATCCACAGGTCGAGATCGGTGCGCGGCGTGTTCCATTCCATGACGACGCGGAAATCGCTGTCGAGATGCGCGCGTAGCGCGGGCGGGATCGCATCGGACGAACCGTAGAGCATCCGCAGCCGGAAGAGCGCGGCATTGGCCTCGACCAGCGCCGTCGTCTCGATGCCGTTCGCCGCGACGTCGTATATCCCGGTCGCGGTCTCGACGAGCAATTCGATCGCGCGTTCGAGATCGGCGCGCGCCGATGGCTGGGTCGATGCCTCGTCCATCGTGGCTTCGGCCCGATCGACGAGCGCCAGCGCCAATGTGCGCAGCGGCTGCGGCCGGTCGGTCTCGCGCTCCACCAAGCGTTCGAGCAGCCAGATCGCGCGATCGTGATCGCCATAGCGGCCCAATCGCGCGGCGGCGATCGCCAGCGTCTGGTTGTCGCGCGTCGGCAAATCGAGCGCGGCCTCGACGGCGCGCCGCGCTTCACCTTGCCGCCCTGCGAGCCAATGCCATTCGCCGACATCGAACCAGAAGACCGGCAGGTCGCCATGTTCGGTGACCAGCACATCGAGCGCGGTTTGCCAATTGTCTCCGGCGGCTTCGAGCGCGGCGATATAGCGGCGTTCGGGGTCCCATTGGCGGATGTCGATGGTGCCTTCGCGTTCGACCAGGCCGGCGCGCAGGCGATCCTGCCCGCCCGCTTCGTTCGCGAAGCCGTCGTTCGAAACGCGTGATCCGGTGACGATAACGGCCTGGGCGTCTTCTTCGACCTGCTCGGGCGCGGGCCGCGAAACGGGTGGTGGTGGCGGAGGCGGGGGTGGCGGCGGTGGGGGCGGCAACTGGCTTGGCGGCTGCTCGCTATCGTCGGGACGCGGGGTCACCGGGATCGGCGGCGGCGGGATCGCATCGTCGCGATAGCCCTGCCGGGTTCGGTCATAATCGGCTTCCCACCAGGCGACCGTCTGCCGCCACATCGCTACGAGCTGATCCATCCGACCCTCGCGCCGCCGCGCCATCGCCGCATCGGCGGCTTCGCGGAATTCGGCATATTGCGCCATCAGCTCTTCGGGATAGTTCGTCGGCGGCGGGATATCCGACGTGACATAATCGGCCGGCGTATCGAGCACTATGAACGAAGCCTGCGGCGTCGCGACATTATAGCGCCGCGCCATCGCGGCAAGCTCGTCGGGCGCGCGTTCGGAGGCGGTGACACCGATCCGGTGGCTCGCCCAGAGCGCGCCGGGCCCGGCGAAGATGGGCGATTGGCCCGCCGGCTCGCGGTATCGCAGCGTCGAGTTGCGGCCTGACAGGCGCAGCATTACCGCGCCGTCTTCGGGCAGCGGACCGATAAGGCGGATGCGGTTGTCGTTGGCGGGGAGGCGGACGATCTCGATCGGCGTGCCCGTGCTGTCCGCGATCGAAACGATTTCGGGCGCGGGTCGCGAGAGCGAAGCGAGCGCTTCGGCTACGCCGTCCGCGCTTTCGAGTTCGACGAACGCGCCGCCCGAACGCTCGGCGAGATCGCGCAGCCAGGGGCGGTCGCGTTCGGGGCCGCTGGCTACCGTCGAAACGGGGCAGGGCAGGGCGAAATTGCGCCGGTCGTCGATCGTCACGCGCCCGTCGGTGAACATCAGGCATGATGCCCGGTCGGCGATATCGACCCCGCCGAGAACCGCATAGCTCGTGCCGCCGCGGTAACGGACGCGGCCGAGCCGTTCGATCAGATTCGCCAGCGCGACGGTTTCGGTCTCCGCCCCGCCGCTGTCGAACAGGGTGAGAGCGACGTTGGCCGCGCCGCGCCGCCCGGCGAATTCTGCGGCGAGCCGCGCTTCGGCTTCGCGTTCGTCGTCGATCCGCGACACCGAACGATCCCAGAAAATATGCACCGATCCAAAATCGACCTGGCGGACGGCGCGGACCGCGTCCTCGATTTCGAAAAACGCTTCGCCGCTGTCCGGATGGCGGCTGACGATCATCGCGCTGGAGCGCGATTGCGGCATCAGCACGAGATCGCGGTCGAGCCGGACATTCTCTGCTTCGAACTCGTCGGCATCGGCGACGCCCGCCGGGATGTTCGATTGCGGGAAGGCGATGCGCACCGGATCGCCGTCGATATCGAGGCTGAAGCGCGAGATCGGCGTCGCCATGCGCAGCGGCAGCACATAGCCAGTCTCGGGATCGAGCGGGGTGACGAAGCGCAAACGAATGGTCCGCGAGCCATTGGGCAGGATCGGGTAGACGCGGGTTTCGAAGCGGTCCGAATAATCGACCTCGACCAACCCCGGATCGATCCGCGCGGTCACCCGGCGCTGATAGGCTTCCTGCGCGCGGTAGCGCGTTTCGAGCACGCCCTCGACCATCTGGCCATTGATATCGAGCGCATAGCCGTTGACGACAGACCCGGCCGGCATGGCGAGGCTGAACTGGCCCTCGAGCTGTTGCGGATTGGGATTGGCGAAGGTCGCGGTGAGCACCGTTTCGGCGATATTACCGCGCACCGTGACATCGATATCGAGCGCCGCGAAACGCACATCGCGCTTGCCGTTTTCGGAGCGGATGCCGTCGACCCATGCCTGGAGCCTCGGCCCGGCGCGATCCTCCTGCGCGTGCGCGGCGGCGGTGGACAGGAACAACGTCAGGCCGATCAACCCGGCAAATAACCGCAACGCACCCCTCACAGCGCCTCTCCCTCTCCATGTGGCGTCAGGGGTAAGGAGGCGAATCTGAACGGGGGATGTCGTTCCGGATGTCTTGCTGGAACAAACACCATCGTCATCCCCGCGAAGGCGGGGGTCCAGAGCAACTGGCCGCATTGCTTGCGGCTCTGGATTGGTTGACCTTCGGTCGCCTTCGGCCCGCTACGCTCGCAATGACGGCTGGGCGGTATACCTAACGCCCAAATATCCGCCGCACGCGCTTTGCCATCCGAATCGCCCGCGTCTCGGGTTTCCTCGCAATGATCGTCACCAGCGTATATTCGCGCACCTTGACGATCTCGAAGCCCGCCGCTTCGATCATTGCGACGAGCACCGGCGTCGTGAAATAGGAAAAATGGCCGGCGCCGTAGAGGTGCCAGGCTTCGCCCTCGTCGATATGCGTCGGCGAGTCGAGGTAGAGCGTCTTGGCGTAAAGAATGCCGCCGGGTTTGAGTTTTTCGTACATGATTTTGAGATCGCCGAACGGCGTATAGCTGTGTTCGATAATATCGAGTGCGGTGACGATATCGTATTTCACCGCCGTATCGACCTGATGGTTGAAACATTGCTCGACCGCGAAGCCGCGCTCGCCGAGCTGCTGCGTCGAATACCAGTTGAGATCGTTGCCGCCGACGCGCAGGCCCTTGTCGTGCGCGGCTTCGAGCAAGGTCCCCGCGCCGCAGCCGAAATCGTAAAGGCTGGTCGCCTCGGGCCGGTGCTCCATCGCGCGCTCGACGATCAGTGCGTGTTTCGCGTCGACATCGGGGCGCGCGCGCTTGCGGTCGGTGACCGTTTTGGCGAACGGCGCATCGGTCATGAAATCTTCGTAGAGCTGCTCGGCGACGGGACGCGGCGTGGCGCGGACCATTTTGCAGGTCGAGCATTCGACAAGCCGGAGCGGGCGGCCGTCATACCAGCTGGGCACGTCGCTCTCGAGATAGAGCGCACCGTCGCTGCCGCCGCAAAAATCGCAATCGGCCTCTTCCCAGTCCACTTGCATGTTCTCCGGCATCGTCCCCACAGGGTGGCTGCGGTAGAACAGCCGGGCAGGGCTGTCACGGTTCGGAAATTCCTCCCCGGTACGGGGAGGGGGACCGCGCTGGCGCGGTGGAGGGGTCGCGATGTGGCAAAGCCGCGAGCATCGTCAATAGCCGATAAGGCGGGAGCTCGCTTCGCTCGCGTCCCCTCCGTCTCGCCTTCGGCGAGCCACCTCCCCGTACCGGGGAGGATCTGCAGCTTGACAATATCGTATACTTTAAAATATAAAGTAGATGCGAAATCGAAGTCGATTCGCGCAATATACACAAACACCCGCCGGGCCATCCCGGCAGGGCCAGGGTTCAGGAGACCTATCATGAAGAAAACCATCGCCACCGCTCTCATCGCTGCGCTGGCCGCGATCCCCGCGCACGCCGCGCCGCTGACCGTCAATCTCGGCGGTGTCAGCGACGAGGGCGGGACGCTCTATGTTTCGGTGCAGACCGCGGCGCAGTTCATGCAGCAAGACGGGACCGCGGGCGAGGTCGTCCAGTCGCCGGCCGCCGGTGCGCACAGCTTCACCTTCGATGTGCCCGAGGGCGATTATGCGGTGTCGGTCTGGCATGACGATAACGGAAACGACGAATTCGACATGGGTGAAAATTATGTGCCCGAAGACGGCTGGGCGATGGTGGGCGGCGAAGCGCTCCGCGCCGAACCGACCTTCGATCAGGTGAAGACGAGCGTTGGCGCGAGCGGCGCGACCGTCGGCCTGTCGATGATTTACGGGCGGGGCGACCGGTAGCGTAATTCCTCCCCGAAGCTCTGCTTTGGGGAGGGGGACCGCCGAAGGCGGTGGAGGGGCCGAAGCCCGAAGGGCGAGGGTCTCAGGCACCGCCAGCGCAATGCCCCTCCACAGCGCAAGCGCGGTCCCCCTCCCCATCGCTGCGCGACGGGAGGAACTGAGAAAAGAAAGGCCAGATATCATGAACACTCCCGCACCCGACGATCTCTCCCGCCTCCGCGCCATTGCCGAAGAAGGGCGCGAGGCGCCGTTGCTCGGCGGCACGCATCTCGTAATGTGGGGCTGTCTCGTTGCGCTCGCCGCGGCGCTCCACTGGGGGGTAGCGAGCCGGTTGCTCGAATGGCCCGCCTGGTCGCTGGCGGTGATCTGGTTCGGGCTGATGGGATTGGGCGGCGTGCTATCCTCGGTGCTCGGCCGCGGCATCGATTGCGCGCCCGCCGCGCCGACCATCGGCAACCGCGTCGAGCGGACCGTATGGATCACGACCGGCGCGGTTTTCGCGACGATCGCCATCGCGCTGTTCGTCTATGGCAATATCGAGCAGACCGAAGCCGCCTTCGCCTATTACGCGATGATGCCGCCGATCACCTTCGGCGCCTATGCCGTCGCGCTCAACACCAGCGCGGTCGCCGGCGCCGCGCGCCGCCTCGTGCCGTTCGCGGTGCTCTCGCTCGCCCTTGCCGCGGTCACGGTGCTGATGATCGGCGATCCGGCGCAATATCTCGTCGTCGCGGCGGGCGCGCTGCTCGTCTCGGTCGTGCCCGGCTTCCTCCAGCTGCGCGCCGAGAAGGCCGGGGATTAGTCCGGTGACCGGGGATAAAGGGCACGAAGAAATAGCCGGCGATGGCGGCGGCGATTTCGATTACCGCGCGATCGACGATGTCATCCATGGCCGGGTGCGGCTCGCGGTGATGGCCTATCTGTCGGGCGCGGGCAGCGCCGATTTCAGCGCGATCAAGGATCATGCCGGTGTCACCGACGGCAATCTCTCGGTCCATCTCAGGAAGCTCGAGGACGCGGGCTATGTCGATGTCGAAAAGAAGTTCGTCGACCGCAAGCCGCAGACGCTCTGCCATCTCAGCAAGGCCGGCCGCGAAGCCTGGATCGCCTATATCGACAGGATGCAGACGCTGCTCGGGCAGGGGTGAGGCGTAGCTGGCGAAGCTAGTGCGATTTGTCCTTCGGCGTTTTCGGTTGGTTGCGCTGTTCTTGCGGGCGGCTGCTGTCGGGGCCGGGGCGGTCGGCCGGCGTCATATCGCCGACGGGATCGGTCGGGACGGGCTTGTCGGTGTTTTTGCCATGTTTCGGGTCGCTCATAAGCTTTCCTTTTTTTGCGAAGGGTCGGGATCAGTAACGCGTCGAGGCGCGTCGCTGTTCCGGGGCGCGGAAGGGATTGCCCGATTTGACCTGAAGTCGACGCGGGGCGGGCGAAGCGGTTGGTCCGCATCTACTCGTCATGCCAGCGCAGGCTGTGTTGACGGAAACCGAAGATTCCGTCGGTTTTCCAACGCCAACGAAAACCTCCCCGTCCGGGCGTGCGCGCGTGGCGGGGAGGCGGGCGGGGCTTATGAGTCCCGTCAATTGCCTGGGCGGACCTAACCGCCACAGGATGCGACTCGCATAACATAAATTTCGCCGCGGATCAGCAACCGATCAACAATAGCGTTGCCGGAATGTCCCGCCCGCGAGCCGCCCCGCCGCGGCGCCGCCGATCCGCCGCCGCTCGCGCATCACTTCGGCGATCCGCCGCGCTGCGCCCAGCGCCTCGCCGCCGCCCTCGCCCGACAGCAGCAACGATCGCATGAGCCCGGCGCCGCTGAGCAACGTGTCGGGATGGCCGATCCCGTAATTATAGTCGCGGCGGGTAAAGGCCGTGCGGTAGAGCGGGATCGCGCTTGCCGCATCGCCCTGCAATTCGTGAAGCCGCGCGAGATCGTGCGCGGCATTGATCGTGTCGGCGCAGCCCGGGCCGAGCAGCCCGTCGAAATAGTCATAGGTGGCGCGCAGATACGGCTCGGCTTCGGCGAAGCGCCGCTGTTCGCGGTAGAGTAGGCCGAGGCTCTGGCCGGCGGGCGAACTTTGCGGATCGCCGAGTTCGGGCGCGGCGGCGATGACCGCGAGCGCGGAGCGGAACAGCGGCTCGGCCTCGTCATAGCGGCGCTGTTCGGCGAGCAATTGGGCGAGCGCGGTGTTCGCGGCCACGGTTTCATAGGCGCTTTCGCCCGCGGTGCGTTCGCGCGCCTCGATCAGCCGGACGAGCAGCGGCTCGGCCTGCGCATGGAGGCGCTGGCTGCGATAGACACCGGCGAGCGCGGCGATTGTTTCGAGCGTCGCGGGATCGTCGGGTCCGCGCTCGCGCTGCAGTGCTTCGAGCGCACGGACGAGCAGCGGCTCGGCCTCGGCATATTGGCCTTGGCGCGCATATATTCCGCCGAGCCGGGCGGCGAGGTCGATCGTTCGGGAATGGCCGGCGCCGTGGATCCGTTCGCTGGCGGCGAGCGCCGGGCGGTATTGCGCCTCTGCCTCGGTGAGCCGGTCGATGGCATCGAACGCTCCGCCCAGTTCCGCCATCGCCTCGATCGTCAGCGGATCACCGTTTCCCGCCGCGCGCGCGCCGGCGAGCGCGCGTTCGAAATGGCCGATGGCGTGGAAAGGCAGGCCGTCGGCCAGTTCGGCGCGGCCGGTGATCAGCAACAGCCGGATAACCTGCGGATGGCTCGCGCCAAGCTCGGCCTCGGCGCGTTCGATCGCCCGCCTTCCGGCGACCCAGCTTTCGGCGAGCGCACCCTGTTCGAAGAGCGCCGTCAGCCGTTCGATTACGGCCGGCGACGCGGGCGAAGGGGCTGCCGCGAACAGCAACACCGCAGCGAGCGCCGCAAACCGGCCGCCGTAATTGCCTCTTCCCGACATAGCGCCTCCCCTTTGCCGCCGGCGTTATAGCAAGAATTTTCGCGGTTGTCGCGAATGACGGGCTGTCAATATGTACCAAACCGGTAAAAATACCTTGACAACGTTACGCTGTTTAGGTACATATCCGGAACGTCGAAAAATCCGATTCGCGACGGCGGCGATGATTTCGATCGGAAACCGTCGTTGCGAGGAGCGGAGCGACGAAGCAATCCGGAGCGGCTGGCAGTAGCGCTAACGGTTCTAGATTGCGTCGCTGCGCTCGCAATGACGGCAACCGGCAATGCGCCGATATCTTCGTTTCAACAAGGACACGCCATGCCCAGATGCGAAGCCGAGCTCGCGCGCGGCGGGGGCGGGAGACCACAGATCAAGACGCCTCGCGCGCGCCGCTTCGGCAGGGAAGACAAGCAGGTCTTCCTCGATGCACTTGCCGAAACCTGCAACATCACCGCATCGGCCAAGGTCTGCGGCTTTTCGCCGAGCACCATCGACTGCCATCGCAAGAAGGACGCCACCTTCCGCGCCGGCATGCTCGCGGCGCTGACTTCGGGCTATGAAAGGCTCGAACGCGCGCTGATCGAGCGTGCGCTCCATGGCGTCGAGGAGGATGTCTGGCATGGCGGAAAGAAGGTCGGCACGAAGACCGTCTATAATGAT
Organism: Sphingomonadaceae bacterium; assembly: GCA_013001755.1. Lineage (GTDB taxonomy): Bacteria > Pseudomonadota > Alphaproteobacteria > Sphingomonadales > Sphingomonadaceae > Parasphingopyxis. The sequence continues at coordinate 23,161 of JABDLY010000125.1, read as the reverse complement.
GCGATGGCGCTGCGCCTGCTCTCGCTCCACCGCGACAATGTGAAGGGCGCGCCCGGCGAGACCGACGAAGATCTCGACGAAGCCTATGAAGCCGCCCGCACCGAGCTTGAAGCCAGGCTCGACGAGATGCGCGAAAGGCTCGGCTATGAGGACTGATTTCGATCTGGTCGAGGTAAGCCTCGTCAACATCCCGATGCAGCCGATCGCGCGCATTCATGCACTCGGCGGTATGAGTTGCGCGGCTTAGCCTTCAGGGTCTTTGTTCCGGCCGATCCGGCGGATGCCGAACAGTGCCGCTGCGAACACAACAAAGCTGATCACGACATAGACGATCGTCATCTGCCGGGCGTCCTGCGCGCTGCGAACCGACTCCATCCTGGTTTGCATGATCAGCGGATCGGCGTCGGGATCGGCCGCCGACATGCCTTCAATATCGCCCGACAATGCGGAGATTTCGGTCACTGCGAAATAGAGCCAGACAATCATCGCAAGGCACAACAGGCCCGTCAAAATGGTTTTGATGCTCATCGATGTTCCCCCTCAGTGCGAGGAAGCTAGTCGTGCCCGGCGGCGGCTGTCAATTCGGCAGGCAGGCCTGCTCAGTCGCCTTGCCCAACATCCTCATACCACGCCTCGACCTCGCCGTTGATCTTGATCGTCAGCGGGTTGCCGTGGCGATCGTTGGCGCGGCCGGCCTGGACGCGGATCCAGCCTTCGGAGATGCAATATTCCTCGACGTTGCTGCGCTCCTTGCCCTTGAAGCGGATGCCGATCCCGCGCGCGAGCAGCTCGGGCTCGTAATAATCGCTCGTCGGATTGTTCGAGAGGCGATCGGGCGGGGTGTCTGCGGCGGGTTTTTCGGTGTCTCCAGTCATGGAGCGGCCTTTAGTTTGAAAGGATAGCGTGCGCAAACCCGCTTCTCGAACGGGCGAGGCCTAGATCCTCGCCTAGCGCGCAATCTATTTGTCGAAATTTCACACGAAGACACAAATTTCGCACGTAGACACAAAGGCACGAAGATTGGGACGTGCATTCGCCGCTTTCCTTGGTGTCTTTGTGTGAGTCCCAATTTCTTCTCCCGCACGCGGGAGAGAGTTCTCAGTCCGCCCCCGTGCCCCCCGGCGCGGGGTTTTTCTTTGCCACAAGGAGAAGCACATAATGAATATCGAAACCAAGATGGATCCGCTCGCCGCGAGTTTCGCGGCGATGGAGGAACCCGCCCATGAGGAAAGCGAGGCCGAGCCCGCGCCCGCGCCCGAACCGCCGAAGACTCCGATCGAGAAGATGGGTGACCAGCTGAGCGCGATGAAAAGCTGGATGGACGCGCATACCGTTGCCGCCGCCCCGCAACTGCTGATAGCGGCGGCGGGGCATTTGCCGGGCTGGCGGCATGCCTCGCTCGAACTCAGCAGCGACGGCGGTGCGAGCTTTGAGAGCATCGGCCAGACCGCGCCGCCGGCGATCATCGGCACCGCCGTCGATACGCTGGCCGATGGCCAATCCACGCTGTTCGATGCGGCGCACGCGGTCGAGATCGAACTGCTCCACGGCACTATGTGGCTCGAAGGCCGCAATGACGACGGGCTTGTCGCGGGCGCCAATCTTGCGCTGCTGGGCGACGAGCTCATACAGTTCGGCGCGGCCGAAGCGCTGGGCGTCGATCGATTCCGCCTGTTGCGGCTGTTGCGTGGGCGGCGCGGGACCGAATCGGCGATGTCGAATCATGTGGCGGGCGAACGTTTTGTGCTGCTCGATCCATTGACGCTCAAACCGTTCGATGCCGCAAGCGCGATGCTCGGCGCTGAACTCGAGCTGCTCGCCACGGGGATCGGCGACGATATCCCGGCCGAGGCTGCGCTAACGCTTGCCGGCCGTTCAATTCGCCCGCCTGCGCCGCAGCCGGCGCGGCTGGGCGTGGACCGATGGTGGCGATGTCCCGCTCGGCGAGGAGGAGGAACGCTGGTCGGTGACGATCACGCCCGATGCAGGAACGGCGCGAACCGCCGAAACAGGTCCGGCGGCCTATCTCTACACCGAAGCAGCGCAGGTTGCGGACGGCGCGGGTGACGCAACCGGCTTTACGGTTTCCGTCGCCCAGCTGGGCGCGCTGGCGGCATCGAGCCCGCCCGCCGAATCGAGTGTCATCCTCTAGCTGGAGATTTTCACATGACCGACACGACACCCCGGTTCGCCCTGCCGCAGCTCCTGACGGGCCACGCGCAGAAAGAAATCTGGCATAATGAGGCGCTGGCGCTGATCGATGCCGTCTTGCATCCGGTGGCCGAATCGCGCGGTGACAATACGCCGCCGGCAAACCCCGCAGCGGGACAATGCTGGATTACCGGTTCGGCGCCTGTCGGTGACTGGGCCGGTGAAGCCGACTGGCTGGCGATCTGGACCGGGGCGGCTAGCGGTTTGTCAAACCTGTTGCAGAAATGTGCGTCTGGCTCGTCGGCAAGGGGGTGTTTACCCGCCGGACGGCCGCCGGGTGGATCGATGGCGAACTCGTCGCCGGGCTACTAAAAATTGTTGATTTACAAGTGATTGGCGAGCAGCAACCAGCTATTTCCAATGCCAGCGGCGGAGCGGTTGTCGATAGCGAAGTGCGCGCGGCGATCGGGGCAATCCTGGCCGCGCTCCGGGGGCATGGGCTGATCGCGCCGTGACCTTATTGTAACTTTTGTATATAAAATGGAAACTTTCCGGCCCCGGCGCGTTCTATGCTGTTGTCAGGCTGTGACTTAGACGCCATAGGTTAGTCAGGTCATCGGCATTGTGCCGCTTTCCAGAGAGTATTTGTTCTCCAGATTGCGGCATTTTGGCAACAGATTGCTGATTTGTCCGCTTGCACGGAAACATTGGTTTCGATATTGGTTTTGGTATTCCTACGCTAGGAATTTGTAAGAAAGGGGAAAGTTTATGCGCAAGTTCGCCCTCAAAGCGGCGCTCGCTACCACCGCGCTCACCGTTGCGGCGACGCCCGCGCTGGCTCGCGATAATTCATGGTATGTCGGCGTCGAAGGCGGTGGCATGTTCGTCCAGGACACGCAGTACGACGTCACCAACTCGGTAGGCACGACGTTCAACAGAACGTTCAAGGTCGATCACAATCTCGGTTGGACGGTCGGCGGTAATGTCGGTTACGATTTCGGCCTTTTCCGGCTCGAAGCCGATGTCGGATATCAGCGCGCGGAAGTCACCGGCCTTCGTCAGGCTGACGTCCCGGGTGCTCGGTTGCCGATCCAGGGCTTTATACCGCCCGGCCAGCAGAGCGTGAATTACAATCCGGGCGGCCCGAGAGGCAACCCTCCGGGCATTCCGTTCGAATGGAATGGTGCTCAGGGTAGCACACGTACCCTCAGCTTCATGGTCAACGGCCTGTTCGACTTCGGTCCCGACGATGGTCTCCAGGGCTATGTCGGTGGCGGTGTCGGTATTGCCCGCACGCGGGTCGACGGGCTTCGGGTTACCCAGGCTGCGCCGGTCTACGTTTCGGATTCGGATACGGGTTTCGCCTGGCAGATTCTTGCCGGCGCTCGCGCTCCGATCACCCGCAATGTCGATCTCAGCCTTGAGTATCGCTATTTCACCCATCCCAATGTGGATCTGCAGACTTTCTACAGCTCCACTGCGGAACTGGAACATCGGACGCATTCGCTGTCGGTTGGCCTGACCTATAATTTCGGGTCTCCTCCGCCGCCTCCGCCTCCGCCTCCGCCGCCTCCTCCGCCTCCGCCTCCGCCTCCGCCTCCGCCGCCTCCGGCGTGCGAGCCGGGTCCGTTCCTGGTGTTCTTCGACTGGGATCAGTCGGACATTCGCCCGGATGCGGCATCGGTGCTCGATGCGGTTGCTGCGCAGTACCAGACGGGCCGTTGCCCGACCTCGGTCATGCTCGCAGGTCACGCGGACCGTTCGGGTTCGGCAACCTACAACGTTGGACTGTCTGAGCGTCGTAACGCTTCGGTCCGTTCCTATCTCGCTTCACGCGGGGTTCCGGACGGTGCCATGGCTAGCGAAGCCTTCGGTGAAAGCCGGCCTCTGGTCGAAACCGCCGACGGTGTGCGCGAACAGCAGAACCGCCGGGTGGAAATCACCTACGGTCCTGGCATGTAAGCCAGCAGCTAACGCTGAAACAAAGAGGGGCTGGTCTCACGACCGGCCCCTTTTTTATGTGCGGTCGGTTGCTCTGGTGTGCGGTGCGAGGCGGGCAGGATTGAGCTGGACTCGCGCGGAGATGCGAAAACGCGGAGAGGGGCATGCTGATAGGCACCGCATAGGTATCTCCCGCAAATCCTTGCACCGATTGGCGAAATCCGAAATCGAATACGCGCTTCGCGCGCGCTATCCGATATGCGCGTTGAAAGCTCGGTGCTATCAACCCGGCACGGTCTCTCCGTGTCTCCGCGCGTCCGCGTGAAATCAGAACTTTCCGACGAAATCGATCGCGTGACCGGCTTCAGCCGGCAAATATCTCGATCGTCCTGTCGATCATATGGTCGATCGAGAATTGATCTGTCGCCCAAAGTTTGAGAGCGTCGATATCGTCGGCCCGCTGTTTCGCGGACCGCTGCGCCAGCCGCGCGAGATGGACGGCGGCCTGTTCATGAGCAACCGTTAGCGGACTGGCCAGCACCAGATTGGCGAGATGGTCGGCCACCGCCTCCGCCGCGCCGCCCGCCGGCGTCGTGACGACCGGGACGCCGGCCAACTGCGCCTCAATGAGAACGTTGGGCAGGCCTTCATGCCGCGAAGTGAGCGCGAGTGCGTCCATTTTGGCGAGCCAGAAGCCGATATGCGGCGTCCGCCCGGTGAACAGCGTCCGCTCCGAAATTCCCTTGCGCCGCGCGAAATCCTCGGCGGCCGATCGCAGCGGCCCGGCACCCGCGAGCACGAAACGGGTTTCGGGCAATTTCTCCGCCAGCGCAGCCGCAATCGCCAGCCATTCGAGCGGGCGCTTGTTATCGTCGAAGCGCATGACGCCGCCGAGCGTGAAGCCGCCTTTCGTGCGCGCGTCGAATTCCTCCCAGCGCGCCCGCTCCGTATCGTCGCCGTCCACCGGCAGCGGCTCGACGCCATTCGGGATGACCGCAACCGCGCCTTCATCGAGGCCGAGCCATTCCTCATAGGCCCGCGCGGCCATATGCGAGTTCGCCGTCAGCGATACGCCGGGCGCGCGCAGCAAGCCGCGATAGAGCGTCGCCTGTTCGGGCTTGCGCCGGTCGGCGCGCGCGGTTGGCGGCATCGTCCGGACGGTGAGTATGATGCGCGCAACATTGGTGATCAGCGCGGCGAGCCCGGCAGCGAAAATCGCGCCGTCCTGCCAGATCTGGACGACATCGGGCGCCTCGTGCCGCAACAATTCAGTCAGTTGGACGGTGCCCTCGCGCATCCGGTGCGGAAGCTTGTCGATCAGCGGCATCAGCGGCGCGAGACGGCTCGTTTCGCGATTGCCGCCAAAGGGTTCGGCGCGGAGATAATCGGCGACGGGGATAGCCGCCGCCTCGAGCCGGGGAAGGTAGAAATCATGCCCGCGCCGCCTGTCCAGCTTGCGGCAATAGACGCTGACCGGACCGATCGACTCGGTTCCCGCGCTACGCCGCGCTGCGACCCCGAGCGCCGTATTGACCAGCTGTCGCTCCGCTCCGCCGCCGCCCAGCGTCCCGCCGACAAGGACGATCGATCCCAAATCGGCGGTACGGACTGGAGGGTATGATTCGCGCCAGCGCAACCCCCGTTCGAGCAGTTTCTCGAGCGCGGCCAGGCTTTCTCCGGCGTCTTCCATCTCGCTCGGCCGGGTTTGACCCGGCCGATAGGCGCGATAGAGTGCATCGGCGCTCTCCTCATCGAGCGTCTTGCCAAGCGATTTTACATATTCCGCCAGCACGACGTCCGAGGCCGGAAAGCGCTCGAGCATCGACCGCCAGCATAGCTGAACCGCGCTCGCTTCGCTGCCGAGCGCGATCAAACGCCCGGCATTGACCTGTAGCTCTTCGCTGTCTTGCCATTGCGCCGCGAGATCGATCGCGCGCGAAATCGTCCAGGGTCCGAATTCGCCGCGCATGGCTTCGTCATAGAGCCGGTCCGATTCTTCCACCGCCTCTTCGCGCGATACGGCAATACCCTGCAGCTGCGCCCGGCCAGCGGCGATAGCGGCGCTGAGCCGGTCGGATTGCGGCGAACCGGCTATCGGAGCGTGTAAGAAATTGTCAGCCACGGCGCGAATCCATAGGGTGCGTCGCGACTGGTCGCAATTGGCAGGGAGGGCGAAGGCTGGCGCGGTTTCCGAGTGACAAGATGCTGGGCTCGCTGGCGCGTGCGCCATCGGCGGGGTTGCGGCTATGGGCGGCGCGCAAAGCTGCGGATCGCGCGCTGCATGCGGCTGCTCTGCGGGGAGCGGCGGACGATCCCTATGTGCTGGCGCGGCTCGGCCTCCATCCGCTCGCGCTAGAGCACGATGCGCATGATGAAGCCGCCGCTTTCGGCCAGCTGCTGGCAAAAACGACGCTTGGCCGCATCGGTGCGCTGCGTGAGGCAGGGCCGCTCGATTCCAAAAAAAGCCTTCTGCTGGCCAGGGCGCTGGCGCCGCATGCACCGTCGGCGGCACTCAAATATCTTGCTGACGAAGACCGCTGCGCCCGCGCCGCCTGCCTGATCGCCGCCGGTCGCCTGTCCGACCGCAGCCTCCTTCGTCCCGATGAGGAGGTCGACGCCGAATCCTCCGCAATTCTCGCCCATATCGCCGCCAAGCGGGGCGATGCGCTGGCCGCCCGCAAGCATATCAACCGGATCTTCGAATGGTCGGCGCTGTCCGAACCGCTCGATCTCGATGACGAGCCGGTAACGCTCGACGCGTTTCAGCGCCGCGTTTTGCTGCCGCGCGACGGGCCTAAAGTGTCGGTAATCGTACCATTTCATGACGCCGCCGACACACTCGAAACGGCGGTCTGTTCGCTGACCGGGCAGAGCTGGCGCGATCTTGAAATCGTCTTGATCGACGATCGGTCGACCGACGACGGCGCGGCCCTGGCGGCCCGGCTCGCGGCGGACGACCCGCGTATCCGGCCGATAACGAACGATCGCGCGCCCGGCGCCTATGGCGCGCGCAATGCTGGCGTCGATGTAGCGACGGGCGATTATGTGACCTTTCTCGACGCCGATGACTGGTCGCCGGCCGAACGGATCGCGCGGCAGATGGACTCGCTGGCCAAGGGCGGCACGATATCGATCGCCAACCATATCCGGATCGACGAAGGCGGCGCGCCGGTCGCGCCGCGTGTGTTTCCGCTGGTCCGGATGGTGCCGATCACGATGCTCTTGCAACGCGAAGCGCTGATCGCCGCCGGCCCGTTCGAGGAGGTCGAAACCGGGGCGGATAGCGAGATGTTCGCGCGGCTTGAAATGCTTCACGGCAAGAGCGAGGTGCGGCGCGATCGCGCGGTCCTGCTGGTCGCGCGCTGGCGCACGGGATCGCTCAGCGAAGCGCGCGAGGGGGGGGTGTTCGGCGGCGAGCGGCTCGCCTATCGCTCCGACTGGATGTTTCGTCACGCCGGGCTCGAACCGCCGGCGCTTGCCAGCAGCGCGCAACACACCCAAGTTACGCTAAATTCAGGTGAAGGAACCCGCAATTAGCGACGACAGTTCAGATTCCGCCGAAGCGGAGGCATTGAGCGAACGGTTGCGGATGGAGACGGTCGCGCGCGAGGCTGCAGAGCGCGAGATCGCCGCACTCCAGGCGGAAAAGCGCCAGCTCGAACATCGCGTCATCAATGCCCATCGCACGCTGGCTTACGGTCTTGGAAAAGCGCTGATCGAGGCGCGGACCATGAAGGGAATCGCCGCGCTTCCCGCCCGCTTGCGCCGTTTGCGGCTCAAGCAAAAGGCCAAACGCCGCGAACGCGTGCCCGATACCATGGCGACCGGCATCGCAGATCGGCTGCGGCTCGTCGATCCGGCGCTCGAGAGGCTGGCGGCGGATGGCGCCGGGCAAGCCGCGAACTGGGTCCGCGCCGCGAAGGCCGATGATGCAGCCAAGGGCCGGGCGCTCGCCGAAATCGCCTTGGCGACTTGCGAGGAGGATCCGGCGCTCGCGCAGGAACTCGGCAACGAAGCCGCCAATCTTTCGCCGGATGAAGCGCGGCTGACGCGGTTGTTCGCTCATCTCGGCGAGGCCGGAGCTCCGTTCGATCCTCCAAGCGATGCCGATATTGCGCTTGCCGCAGCCGAATTCGGACTCGATCATGAGGGCCCGGTGATCGGCTGCATCGGCTGGCCCGACGACGATATGCGCGCCCGGCATCTTCGCGAAACCGTGGATGGCATCGCAGGGCGCAGCGATCCGCCGCTTCTGGCGGTGATCGGCGCGGTGGAAATCGCGGCGCCGCCCGGTGAACTGCGTCTGCTTGGTTCTCCGCTGCCGATCCGCTGGCCGGCGCTGCTCGGATGTTTCGATGCGCTTATCCTGTTCGACGGTGCCGCGTTGGGTGGCGAGGCGGCGCTGCTGCTGAGCCAGGCCAGAAAACAGCATATATCCTGTTTTCGCGCAGGACCGTGTCCCGGCCCGATGACGGACGACCTGACCGCGCTTTCGAGCGAAGGCGGCTGGACTCCCGTGATTGCGGCGGCCATCGCTTCAAGGCGTTGAGAATAGAAAAGAGTTTTCTCGCTCTAGCCCTTGCCAATAGCCTGTTGTAACAGCGCCCGAATCCATTTTTGGGGTGTTTCATGCGTATTGCGATGATCGGCACGGGCTATGTCGGGCTCGTCTCGGGGGCCTGTTTTTCCGATTTCGGACACGAGGTGGTCTGCGTCGACAAGGACGCGGCGAAGATCGACGCGCTGCATAACGGCGTCATGCCAATTTACGAGCCGGGTCTCGATGCGCTGGTGGCGCATAATGTCGCGGGCGGCAGATTGTCTTTCACCACCGATCTTGCCGAGGGCGTCGCGGGAGCGGATGCCGTGTTCATCGCGGTCGGCACGCCGTCGCGGCGCGGCGATGGCCATGCCGATCTTAGCTATGTTCACGCCGCCGCGGAAGAAATTGCCGGTGCGCTGACCGGGCCGTGCGTAATCGTGACAAAATCGACCGTTCCGGTCGGCACCGGCGACGAGGTCGAACGGATCGCGCGCGATGCCGCGCCGGACATCGGAATTTCGGTCGCGTCCAATCCGGAATTCCTCCGCGAGGGCGCTGCCATCGACGATTTCAAACACCCCGATCGCGTCGTCGTCGGTGTCGAGGATGAGCGCGCTCGCGCAGTGCTCGAAGCGGTCTACCGGCCACTCAATCTCAACAAGGCACCGCTGATGTTTACCCGCCGGCGCACGGCCGAGCTGATCAAATATGCCGCGAACGCCTTCCTCGCGACGAAGATCACCTTCATCAACGAGATCGCCGACCTGTGCGAGATTGTCGGGGCCGATGTCCAGGACGTGTCGCGCGGCATCGGGCTCGACAATCGCATCGGTCCCAAATTCCTCCATGCCGGCCCCGGCTATGGCGGCTCGTGCTTTCCCAAGGACACGCTTGCGCTGCTCAAGACGGCCGAGGACAAGGGCGCGCCGCTGCGCATCGTCGAGGCCGTGGTAGGCGTCAACGATGCGCGCAAACGCGCTATGGGCCGCAAGGTTTTCCGGGCGATGGACCGCGATGTTCGCGGCAAGACCATTGCCATCCTCGGCCTGACCTTCAAACCCAACACCGACGACATGCGCGATGCGCCGTCGATCGCGATCATTCAGGCGTTGCAGGACGAAGGCGCCAAGATCCGCGCCTATGATCCCGAGGGCACCGAGCAGGCGCGCCCGCTGCTCGACGATGTCGAGTTCGTCGATGGGCCGTATCAGGCCGCCAAAGGCGCCGATGCACTCGTCATCGTCACCGAATGGGATGAATTTCGCGCACTCGACCTCAAGCGCATGGCTGCGACGCTCGCTACGCCGCTGCTTGTCGACCTGCGCAACATATATTCGATCGAGGAAGCCAGGGCCGCGGGCCTCGATTATCATTGTATTGGCCGCGCTGCGGGAATCGAATAGGCTCGCTAAATGGCGGAAAACCCCAACCATATTCCGGGCGATCGCCGGCTGTTCGGCGACAGATGGTTCGCCGAGCTGCGCGCCTCGCTGGAGACGATGTATCGCGTCATTCACGCGATCATCATCCGCGAATCGCGCACCCGCTACGGCAATTCGAATATCGGCTATGCTTGGGCGTTGATCGATCCGCTGATCGAGCTCAGCGTGCTCGTCATCGCTTTTTCGCTGTTGGGACGGACTGGACCGGTCGCCGCGCCATTATCGGTGTTTCTCATCACCGGCATCGTGCCGTTTTTCTTCTGGCGCAGTGCCGTCGGCAGGGGCGCAAGCGCGGTCAGCGCTAATCTAGGGTTGCTGACCTATCCTCAGGTCATGCCGGCCGATATCGTGATTGGCAGGGTGGTGCTCGATGCCGCGACGACCTTTGTCATCTTCCTCTTGTTCGTTATCGGCAGCTTCTTTATCATAGACGTGCCTGCGGGGATGTTCTTTGGCGATCCGGGCGGACTGCTGTTGGCAGGGCTCGCTTTTTTCTACTTCACATTGGCGAGCGCGTTCTTCAGTTCGAGCCTCGCGCGCATATTGCCAATCTGGCAAAATGTCTGGAGTTATATGAGTCGGCCGATCTGGCTGCTGTCGGGTATTTTCTTTACGCTTGAATCACTACCTCCTGCAGCGCGTGAATATATATACTATAACCCGATCGCCCATATGATCGAATGGTTCCGCAGCGCCGCCATTCCGACCTTCGAGAGCCAAGTCTACGACCCGTTTTATCCGCTGGCAGTTGCGACGGTGTTCCTTTTAATCGGACTGGTGATCGATCGGATCCTGATCATGACCGGCGATGAGGAAATCGTCAGCTAGTCATGACTATCGAACTTCAAAATATCACCAAGGTTTATCGCTCGCGGCGCAGCGGCCGAAAAACCGTGCTCAACGATATCAACGCCGTCTTCGAGAAGGGCTATAGCTATGGCATTCTCGGCGTAAACGGCGCCGGAAAATCTACTCTGCTGCGGATTATCTGCGGCGCCGAACGCCCAACATTCGGCGCAGTGCGCAAGGATGTGACGATCAGCTGGCGACTGGGGTTTTCGTCCTCGTTCAACAGTTCGCTGACAGGTATGGAAAATCTGCGTTTCGTGTGCCGAATCTATAACAGAGACATTGAGGAAGTATCTGATTTTGTAACTGACTTTGCCGAGATCGGGAATGCCATTCACGAACCCGTCCGCAACTATTCCAGCGGCATGCGCGCGCGATTGGCATTTGGTCTGAGCATGGCTATCAGGTTCCAAGTCTACATTATCGACGAATCGCTGTCCGTCGGCGATTTTAAATTCCAGGAAAAATGCCAGGCCGAGTTCGAAAAACGCCGGGCTGAATCGGATATCTTGCTGACGTCTCACATGCCCAATCAGATCAAGCAATATTGCGACCGCGGCGGCGTCGTCCATCGCGGCGAATTGACCATGTTCGAATCGGTCGACGAAGCCGTGGACTATTATGAGCAGGTGACGGGATGATCAGTCGGCTGGCCGATTTCGTCAGAGTCGATCGCGAAGGCGTAGACCCACGTAAACAGCGCCGCGAAGAACGATTCCGGATCATAGCGATCGGCATTCTCGTGCCCACATTGGTCATGCTGATCTACTACGCCCTGCTCGCACGGCCCGAATATGATACCGAAATGATGTTCACTATCCAGGGACTTGAACAGCGTCCGCCGGATTTGCTGGGCGGTATCGGCATTCCGGCTATTTCGCGAACCAGCAACGATGGGTTGATCGTGGTCGAATTTATCGAATCGGGAGAACTCGTCGACCGGCTCGAATCCGACTATGGTTTCGATGCGGCCTATGGCGACTGGACGTTCGATCCGATGGCGCGCGTGTCGCCGAACGCGGCGCTGGAAAGCAAGACCGAATTCTGGCGCGAACAGAGCAGTGTGGCATATGATCCGTCGGCCAATGTAATAACCGTGAATGTTCGCGCCTATACGCCCGAAGAATCGCTACGGCTGGCCGAGGGTGTGCTGCAAGAGACAGAAGCGGTCGTAAATTCGCTCAACAGTCGCGTTCAAAGCGAAGCGGTGCGTGTCGCCAATGAAGAAGTCGAAATGCGGCGCGAGGAATATAACGAGGCGCGGCGACAGGCGATCGCCTCGCGCGCCAATCGCGCAACGACCATCGAAAGCGAAGCCCAGCAGCAGATCGAACTCGTCGGCCAGATCGAGAGCCAGCTCGCCAATGCGCGGGTCGAACGCGCCGCGGCGATCGCCCAGTTCCGGCCGAGCTCCCCGCAGATCCAGGCGCTCGATGAGCGGATACGCGCGCTCGAAACGCAGCGCGCGGCGGCGATGGCCGAGATTCGCGGCGGGCCGGGCGTTACCGAAGCCTCACGCGATGTCAGCGCACAGACAGCCATGCTCGACTATCAATTCGCCCAGCAGGCTTATTATGCGGCGATTCAGGCACGGCAACAGGCACTGACCGCGCGCGAGAACGAGCGGCGCTATCTGGTGGCGTTCGTGCCGCCGCGGCTGCCCGAAGTATCGAATTATTGGAGCCGATTCGTAAATGTCATCGCGGTCGCCATAGCGGCGGCGTTGATGATGGCGATTGCGATGCTCGGCTATTCTGTCGTCAAGGATCATGTGCAATGACCGGTGCAAAGCGTATTTTCCCGTGGTTCGCCGCATTCGCGGCGCTCTTCCTGGCGTCGGCTGCTCCTGCGCAGATCGACGAGGATAGCGGTGCGAGCGCGGTCGGTGCCGATAGCGCGCCTTCGTCGGTCCTCCAGGACGATCAGCGCGGCGGCGAGCGCGTGCGGACGACGTTACGGCAGGATCAGATTTCGGGTCGCCGGCCTCCGCCCTTCGGTTCGGAATTGTTCGGCCAGGCCGCCGCAACCGGCGCCGGGACGATCGATCCCAATTATATTGTTCGCACCGGCGATCAGGTTTCGGTGACGACCTATGGGCTGGTCAATGAAACCGCTGTTCTCGTTGTCGATTCGGAGGGCAATATCGCGCTGCCCAATGTCGGCCCGGTCAATGTTGGCGGCGTGCGGGCGTCGAACGTCAACGCCGTCGTCAACAATGCTGCATCGCGGGTTTATCAGGATACCGTGCAGATCTACGCGACGGTGATCGGCGCCGGGCAGGTCCAGGTGTTCGTTACCGGTCCGGTCGAAAATCCGGGCGGCCATTCGGGTGTCGGCCAGGATTCGGTGATCGGCTTCCTTCAGCGCGCCGGCGGGATCGATGCCGATCGCGGCAGCTATCGCCATATTATCGTCCGCAGAAACGGCAACAATATCGGCAATATCGATCTGTACGACTTTCTGCTCAATGGTGATCTGTCGGGCGTCGAGCTGCGCGGCGGCGACGTTATCGTGGTCGGCCAGCAGGGCCCCGTGGTGTCGGTTTCCGGCGATGCGCGCTCTCCCTTTACCTTTGAGTTCGAAAATGCCGCGGGAACGGGCAGCGAACTGTTGCTCTATGCGCGGCCGCGGCCTGAAGTGACCCATGTCTCGGTGCTCGGCACACGCGACGATGTGCCGTTCAACGCCTATCTGCCGCGCGAGGAATTCGCCGCGCTGACGCTGTTCGACGGTGACAGGGTGCGCTTCGAAGCTGATGCGCCGTCGGACACATTCGTCGTTCGCGTCGAAGGTGCGCATACCGGGCCATCGGCCTATGTCGTCAATCGCGGCGATTCTCTCGGGCCGCTGCTCGCGCGGATCCCGCTTGATCCGCTTGCCGACGAGCCGATGATTCATCTCGAACGCCAGAGCATCGCCGAAATGCAGCGGGTTCTTCTTCAGGAGAATCTCGCCCGGCTGGAACGCGTGATCTATACCGATCCCGCACCGACGCCGGCCATTGCCCAAGCGCGTGCCGCACAGGCAACGGGGCTTGCGACATTCATCGCACGCGCCCGCCAGGTTCAGCCGCGCGGACTCGTTTCGCTTCCTGACGATGCTGCGCTCGATCAAGTCCTGCTTGAGCCCGATGATGTCATCATCATCCCCTATATTTCACAGACGGTGGTCATAGCTGGCGAAGTTGAGCTGCCGCAGACGATGCTATGGACGCCGGGGCAGGATTCGGGCGATCTGGTGGAACGGGCAGGCGGCTTTACGCGGCTTGCCAACCGTTCGGATACGCTGGTTCTCCGTCCCGACGGCAGCGTGCTGCGCGGACGTTCGGTGGCGATCCGCCCTGGCGATCGCATCCTCGTGCCGCCCAAGGCACCGGGTCACACGATCCAGCTGATCCGCGACATCGCGACGATCTTCGGACAGATTGGATTGGCGGCGGCCTCGGCAGTCAGGGTATTCTAGGCGCAGGGTAAAGTCCGGCTCAGGCGTCTTTGCTGTCGGCGAATTCGCCTCGTGACCAATCTATACCGGCCATGCTGCCCGGTATTTTCAGGCGTTTGTAGAAATTGCCATTGAGCTGGGTTCGGTGAATCAACTGGTGCCGGTAGTTCCTGTAGAGGTCGGCATGGACAGGAAAATCCTTGGCGCTGGTCCAGAACCGGTCGAGCGAAACCGTCGCCGTAAGGCCGTCGATCCGATAGACCGCATTGCCGAGCGCGAGCGTCGGCTTGCCGTGATGGATCGCCGAAAGGCCCGTGGTGCTGTTGATCGTGACAATGCCCTCGGCCTTGCCGATCAACGTCGGCAGATGGGGGTCGTGGACGTAGATTAGCCGTTCGCCAAGCCCGGTTTGCTCGCGCAAATTGCGAATCAATGTCGAATAATCGGTATAGGGCCGATCGACCGGATGATGTTTGATGACGAGATGAATGTCGTCGGGCGCATGGGCGGCGAAGGACGCGGTGACATCGCGTATGAACTCTTCGATATCGTCGAACACCGAATGGACGCCTACCTGGGCGTCATTGTGCACCTGTAGCGGTACGAGGAAGAAGCGTGGATGGTCGTCGCGCGTCAGCCGTTCGATGACCCCCGCTTCCTTCCATTGATACCAGCTTTTCCGAAAACTGCCCCGGACCCAGCGAAGCCCGTCGAACCAGCTCAGCGTCCGGTGATGGCGGTAGCGGGCGAAGAGCGGCCACAGGACGATCGACCAGAAATAATAGGTGAAGGCCCAGCCGGCCGTTCGCCAGAATGTCTGGCCGATTTCGGCTGGCGGCAAAGGGTCGGGCGCCGGAGTGTTGAGATAGAAAATGCCGGCGCGTGGCATCGCGCTGCGACCGTTCACGCCGTGTTTTTCCATCGTGATATAATCGGGGCGAATATAGCCCTCTTCGAAAACATAGACTTCGATATCGCGCGCTTCGGCATGGTTGCTCGCGATCCTGTGCATATCGCGACAATCGCCGAACAGCATAATCGTATCGATGCGCTTCTCGTCGCAAATGCGCTCGAGAAAAGCCGGAAAGGCGGCGATGTCATCGGTAAAGCCCGTCGCATCGCGCGGAAAATAAAACCAGTCGCCACCGTTGAAATTGACCTTGTGGACATTGGCGCCAGCCCAGCGCAGATCCTTTGCGAGCCGGTTGAAAAACGGGCCGACCGGGCCCTGTAGCATCAGGATTTTGCGGCCGCGAAAGCAATAGGGGGCGTCGCCCGGAATTTCAGGCAACGTCCGCTGCGGGTGAATTTCCGTTAGATTTTCAGCTGCGGGGTTTTCAACAAGATGCGCAGGCGGCAATTTGCTTGCCATCAATTGTCACTCCCGTTACGCGCCCCGTTTCGCCGTTTGTTATTGTTATGCGAAGGAAAAGTCACGCTTCGGCGTTAAAAATTATGGAAAAATCCCAGCCGGTCTGGATTTTGTGACGAAAATGTCTCATTTCTGCCTTTCGAAAGGGGCCCGATGACTGAATCCAACGTGCGGCCGCGGCTTGACCCGCAGGCGCAACCGACGACGCCGCGCCGTGTTGCGGCACATGCGCTGGCGATAAATGCAGCGGCCGTTGCGCAACTCGCTGAACGAATCGACGAAAGATTTGATCGCGCGGTCGACATGATTCTGTCGCACAACGACCGGGTCGTCGTATCGGGTATCGGCAAGTCCGGCCTGGTCGCCCGCAAGATCAGCGCCACGCTCGCTTCGCTCGGTACGCCGAGCCTGTTCGTCCACAGCGCCGATGCGGCGCATGGCGATCTCGGTATGATCGCGCAGAGCAATGTAGCGATCCTGATTTCCGCCAGCGGCGAGACGCAGGAAGTGCTCGGCCTTGTGCCCTATCTGCGCAGCCTTGGCGTTCCGATAATCGCGATCACCGGCAACCTCCAATCGACGCTTGCCAACCAGGCTGACATTACGCTCGACGCTTCGATCGAACGCGAAGCCTGTCTCCACAATCTGGCGCCGACGACATCGACGCTGGTGCAGATGGCGATGGGCGACGCGCTGGCGATTGCGCTGTGCGAAGCGCGCGGCTTCCAGGCGTCGGATTTCGCTATCTATCATCCGGGCGGCAAACTCGGCAAGAGGCTCAAGACGCTCGTGCGCGATGCGATGCACAAGACCGACCTGCCGATATGCGCGCCCGACACGCCGCTCAAGGACATGTTGTCGACCATGTCCGACGGCGGCTTGGGCCTGGTGCTCGTGATGACCGGGCAGAAGCTTGCGGGAATCACGACCGACGGCGATTTGCGGCGCGGACTCGAACGGGCCGAAGAGATCAGCGGGCTGTGCGCGCAGGATATCATGACGCCCGCTCCGCTGACGATCGGCCCCGATGCAACGCTCTATGACGCCGACCTCATGATGCACGATGAAAAGGTGACCGCGCTCGTCGTCGCCGATCCCGCCAAACAGGTGCTGGGAGTCATCCAGATCCATGACTGACGCCGCGCTGCCCTGGCAACAGGGCGGGCTGTTCGTGATTGCCGGGCCGTGCGCCATCGAATCGCGCGCCTTTGCGCTGGAGACTGCCGAAGAGTTGCGCGGGATTTTCGCCGCCGCCGGTATCGGGTTCGTCTACAAATCCTCGTTCGACAAGGCGAACCGGACTTCGGTGTCGAGCTTTCGTGGCGTCGGCATGGACAAGGGACTCGAAATCCTTGCCGAAATTCGCGAAACGCTCGGCATATCGGTCGTTACCGATGTCCACACGGCCGATCAGGCCGCGCCGGCGGCGCAAGCGGTGGATATGCTGCAGACGCCCGCCTTTCTCTGTCGCCAGAGCGATTTTATCGCTGCCGTGGCGCGGACAGGGACGCCCGTGAACATCAAAAAGGGCCAGTTTCTGGCGCCTTGGGACATGGCGAAGGTCACCGAAAAAGCGCGCGCGGCAGCCGACGAGGCGGGTGCGAAGTCCGAGTTGTTCGTTTGCGAGCGCGGCACCAGCTTTGGCTATGGCAATCTCGTCGTCGATATGCGGGGTCTCGCGATCATGAAAGAGGCGACGAGCTGCCCGGTCGTCTTCGATGCAACCCATTCGGTCCAGCTGCCCGGCGCCAAGGGCGAGAGCAGCGGCGGCGAACGCCAATATGCGCCGGCGCTGGCACGCGCGGCGGTGGCGACGGGCGCGGTATCGGGCGTTTTCATGGAAAGCCATCCCGATCCCAACAACGCACCGTGCGACGGCCCCAATATGCTGCCCTTCGAATGGCTCCCCGAACTTCTCGCCGAGCTGAAAGCTATCGACGCCATTTCGCGGCCACGATAGCGGCTTGGCGATGAAAACGGTCGCGATCATTCCGGCGCGCTGGGAGTCGACGCGCTTTCCCGGCAAGCCGCTTGCCGAGATCGCCGGACAGCCGATGATCCAGCATGTCTGGGAAAAGGCGAGCGCGGCGCGCGGCGTGCACGAGGTGATCATCGCCACCGACAGCGATCGCATTGCCGCTGCCGCCGCCTCCTTTGGAGCGCAGGCGATCAAGACGCGCAAGGATCATGAGAGCGGTAGCGACCGGCTGGCCGAGGTGGCGCAGGATCTGCGCGCCGATGTAATCATCAATGTCCAGGGCGACGAGCCGCTCGTTCGATCAAGCGATCTCGAAAACCTCGCGGCGCTGATGGTGGGCGATGACGGCATCGAAGTCGCCAGCCTTTGCCATCCGATCACCGCCGAAGAAGCCGCCAATCCGAACCGCGTAAAGGTCGTTTGCGATGCGGCGGGCGATGCGCTTTATTTCAGCCGCGCCGCGATACCGCATCCGCGCGCGGCGGCATCGGCGCGCTATCGCCAGCATATCGGCGTTTACGCCTATCGCCGTGAGACATTGCTGCGTTTTCCCGATCTCCCCGTGCCGACCGAAGAACGCGCCGAAGCGCTCGAACAGCTACGCTTCCTGAGCGCCGGGATTCCGATCCGCCTGATCGAGACCGAGCCGAGCGGACCGGGTGTCGATGTGCCCGAGGATATCGCGCGCGTCGAAGCCTTGATGAAAGGCTAGAGCGTCCAGCGCTCCGCATCGCCGAAATCGCGCCCGCGCCACATCCCCTTGAGGTCGGCGACCAGCCCGCCGGGGGCGACAAGCGTCAATATCGATTCGTCGCTCATATCGCGATATTGCCGGTGCGGCACGGCGGCGAAGACGATGTCATAGGCGCCCGACGGCGCGCCGCTGAGTAGGTCCAGACCATATTCCGATTTCGCTTCGCCCGGATCGGCGAGCGGATCGTGGACGTCCACCTGATGTCCGAGATCGTGCAATTTTGCGATCACATCGACGACCCGAGAATTACGCAGGTCGGGGACATCCTCCTTGAAGGTCAACCCGAGCACGAGAACGCGGCCCAGCTTGCCGCCGCGCCTGCTGTGGAGTTCTCCGGCGACCCATCCTCCCATATCGTCATTGATAGAGCGCCCGGCGAGGATGACTTGTGGATCATGGCCGAGCTGTTCGGCGCAATGCGCGAGATAATAGGGATCGACGCCGATACAGTGCCCGCCGACAAGGCCGGGCGTGAAGGGCAGGAAATTCCATTTGGTCTGCGCGGCGTCGAGCACGTCCCAGGTCGACAGGCCGAGCGGGGCGAAGACGCGGGCGATTTCGTTCATAAAGGCGATGTTGATATCGCGCTGCGCATTTTCGATGACCTTGGCGGCCTCGGCGGCCTTGATCGATGCGGCCTTGAACGCGCCAGCCTCGGTAATCGTGCCGTAGAGCTCGGCGAGCCGGTCGGTCACTTCGGCGTTTTCCCCGGCGACGACTTTGACGATCTTGTCGATCGTATGTTTGCGGTCGCCGGGATTGATGCGCTCGGGCGAATAGCCGAGGAAAAAATCCTCGCCGCGCTTGAGGCCGGCCGCTTTTTCGAGTTCAGGCCCGCAAATATCCTCGGTCACGCCGGGATATACGGTCGACTCATAGACGATGATCGGCCGTTTCGCCGGATCGATCAGCGACGCCACAGTTCGGGTTGCGGCCAACAGACCGTCGAGTTCGGGTTTGTTGTCCCCGTCCACCGGCGTCGGCACGGCAACGATATAGAAATCGGCGCCGCTCACTTGCGAAGCTTCGGCCGTCAATCCCAATGATGTCTCGCGCAGCGCGTCAGGGGCGACCTCGCCCGTACGGTCATTTCCTTTGCGAAGCTCGCCAACGCGCGCCTCATCGACGTCGAATCCCGTCACATCGAAATGGCGGGCGAGGACGATGGCAAGCGGCAGGCCGACATAACCCAGCCCCACCACCACGATTTTCGCGTCTTTCCCAAGTTGCATTCGGCAAACTTCCTCTGGATTATGCAACGAATAGATGATTGGCCCGTTATATACAGACGGAACAGAGGGGAAGTCTTTCATGCGCCATTTCACGATCATAGCCGCCGCCGGAGCGCTCGCCGCATGCGCCACCACACCGTCTTCGCAGCCATCGGCTGACTTCACTCGCGCCAGCGCCGCGCTGTTCGATAGCGGCGGCACGCAGAGCGCCGACGCCGATCTGATGGAAAACGATGACGGCATCGGCGTCACCATCCGCGCCTATGGGCTGACGCCGGGCGTTCACGCGGTGCATATTCACGAAACCGGCAATTGCGACGCGTATGATTTTTCGAGCGCGGCGGGCCATTGGAATCCGCTTGATCGCGAACACGGTCGCGAAAGCCCGGGCGGCCAGCATATGGGCGACATGCCCAACCTCGTGATCGGCCAAGCGGGCGAGGGGCTGATCGAGCTCACTATCGAGGGCGCGCGCGTTTCGGGCGGGCGCACGGCGCTGCTCGACGAGGATGGCGCGGCGGTCGTCATTCATGCGCTGCCCGACGATTATCGCAGCCAGCCTTCGGGCGCGGCGGGCGAGCGTATTGCCTGCGGAGTGGTGGAACCGGCGGGTTACTAGCGCGACCGGCTGTCCGAGAACCATCATTGCGAGGAGCCGAAGGCGACGCGGCAATCCAGAGCGGCAACCGCTGTCGCCTGCCGCCCTGGATTGCTTCGCTTCGCTCGCAATGACGATCACTCAACTTGATATAATCACGCTCAGGTTCGGCGGTCCTATATCACTTCGCCGGCTTCGCGCGCGCGTTCGAGGACCGTCGCTTCGGCTTGAGTCAGCGAACGATAGGCGAAGAAGAGCAGGGTGACGCCGATCGGTACGGCGATCAGCAGGCTGAGCCCGCCGGTCGACAGGCTGTCGGTCATCGTCGAAACCTGCCCGGCCATATAGGGCCCCAGCGCCAGCCCGACGAGCGTCGTCGAGAGGAAGAAGGTCGCCGTCGCCGTGCCGCGCATTCTCGGCAGAACCAGATCCTGCGTCGTCGCCGCCGCGCCGCCGAGCGCCGAGCTGCCGAAGAACGATTGCAGGAACGCCGCGATATAGAAGGTCGTCGTGTCGTTGGTCGTGAACATCACGAAGAGCGGCGGCGCGGCGGCAACCAGCCCGAAGGCGACGGTGATCAGCCGCCCGGCGGGATTGCGCTGCCGCAACCAGTCGGCGATGCGGCCGCCCAGGATCACGCCGAGGAAACCCGCGACAGCACCCGGGCCACCGATCCACCAGCCCGCCGTTCCCGGCGCTTCCTCGAGAATGCGGATCGCATAGGGCGCCGCCCAGAAGGATGCGGCATAGGACATGAAGGCGACCATGCCGTAGCCGAGGATCGTGCAGAGAAAGGCCGGCGTGCCCCAGATCAGCTTGAATGCCGGCGGATCGCGGCGCTTGAGCGTCGTCGCCCAGGAGAAGATGGCGTAATAGCCGATCCCGATCGCGCCCCATTGCACATAATTTTGGGTGAAGATTGCCATCCCGGAGACAATCGCCCCGATGACCGCCGCGCCTGCCAGATTCAGGGCAATGCCGCGCTCTCCGGCCTGCGCCGCGCCGATCAGCGTGAAAGGCGGAATGACTGCGACAAGCTCGCGGAAGAACCCGCGAAACGGGTCTTTCGGCGGCGGTGTGACGATGCCTTCGCTTTGTCCGCGCAGCGGTTCGCGCAAGGTGAAGACGAGGA
This sequence comes from Sphingomonadaceae bacterium, assembly GCA_013001755.1. Classification (GTDB taxonomy): domain Bacteria; phylum Pseudomonadota; class Alphaproteobacteria; order Sphingomonadales; family Sphingomonadaceae; genus Parasphingopyxis. Next base: position 1,728 of record JABDLY010000125.1, on the reverse strand, counting down.
CGGCGAGGAGCAGGCCGGGCAGCCCGACGATGATGAACGCTGCCTGCCATCCGGCAAGGCCCAACGGCGCTTCGCCGGGATAGGCCGCGTTCCACCATTCGACGATCTTGCCGCCGATCAGCAGCGAGACGCCGCCGCCGATATAAAGCCCGGAAGAATATATCGCGAGTGCGGTCGCGCGCATCTTCTTGGGGAACCAGTCGGAGATCAGCGAATAGGCGCTCGGGCTGGCGGTCGCTTCGCCGATGCCGACGCCGATCCGCGCGGCCCCGAGCATGAGGAAATTCTTCGCAAAGCCCGACGCCGCCGTGAATGCCGACCAGATCGTCAGACCGAGCGTCATCAGCCGGACGCGATGCCAGCTATCGGCGAGCTTGCCGAGCGGGATGCCGAACAGCGCGTAGAATACGCCGAACGCCGTGCCGTAGAGAAAGCCGATCTGGTCGTCGCGCAGCCCGAGATCGGCCTTGATGTCCTCGGCGAGGATCGAGAGGATGTTGCGATCGACGAAGTTCAGGACATAGATGAGGACGAGGACGCTGAGCACATACCAGGAATAGGGGCTCGCCTTGTGATCTTCGGGCGGCACGCCTGCTCCGGCGAGGGGTGCGCCTTCGGCAAGGCCCTGGGTCGATTTCGTCTCATCGGTCATACGCCACACCCGCTCCCATTATCTTATCGTTTTTTTGGGGTGTAACAGCCCGTACGCCTTTGGCAAAAGCCTTTCGACAAAAGCAAAAATAGATTCGGGTCCCTCCATGCCATCCTCCATCTTGTTCGTTTGCCTCGGCAATATCTGCCGGTCGCCGCTCGCCGAGGGAGCGATGCGCGCCGAGATCGCAAGGCGCGGACTCGATATCGACGTCGATTCGGCCGGAACGGGGCGATGGCATATCGGCGAAGCGCCCGATCCGCGCGCGATTGCGATCGCAAAGGACAATGGCGTCGATATCGGCGAACAGGTCGCGCGGCAGGTCACGCGGCAGGACTTCGGGAAATTCGACCATATCGTCGCGCTCGATGGCCCGGTCCTGGCGGATCTGCGCGCCATGGTGCCTGCGGATGCCAGAGCCGAGCTTTCGCTGTTCTTCGAGCATCTCGAAGGCCGCAAGGGCGAAGATGTCGCCGACCCCTATTATGGCGGGGTGGAAGGCTTTGCTGTAACCTGGGCCGATGTGAGCACGGGCGCCGCAGCACTGGCCGACAAGCTGCAAGACTGACTCACTGCGGCGCCGCGCGATCGCAACCTTGCCTTTTCGCTTAAATTTTGTTACTTAGCTAAATAACGAATAAGGACGAGCGAGATGAGCAGCGTGTTCGAAGCGCTTTCGCATCCGACCCGCCGGGCGATTCTCGAATTGCTCAAGGACGGAAGCAAGACGGCAGGCGAATTGGCCGACGCATTCGACGTCTCGAAGGCGACGATGTCGGGACATTTTTCCAAGTTGAAGGCCGCGGGTCTCGTCCATAGCGACCAGATCGGCACTTCGGTGGTCTACAGCGTCAATATGTCGGTACTCGAAGAGGCGCTGCAGAGCTTCATGTCGCGGGTCGGGCTGGGCCGGAAATCCGAATCGCAAACAGGGGAGATGTCTTCGTGACCCGCAATCGTCTTGGTCTTATTTCGGTCGCCGTCATCTTGTCGCTTATCGTGGCCAGCCTCTATGCTGGTTTGCAGCTGCCCGCCGATGCCGAGCTGCCGATCCACTGGAACGCGGCGGGCGAGGC
>JABDLY010000123.1 GCA_013001755.1 Sphingomonadaceae bacterium | reverse complement strand
TTTCCGGGCTTTACAGCAGGCCAGCCATCACGCCGGCGGTGTCGATCATGCGGTTCGAAAAGCCCCATTCATTGTCGTACCAGCTGACGACGCGGGCGAGCTTGCCTTCGAGGACAGCGGTTTCGAGGCTGTCGACGGTCGAGCTTGCCGGATAGTGATTGAAGTCCGAACTGACGAGCGGCTGATCGGTATAATCGAGCACACCCTTCATCGGGCCATCGGCGGCGGCCTTGAGCGCCGCATTGAGTTCGTCCTTCGAGGTATCACGGCCCGGCGTGAAGACCAGATCGATCAGCGAAACATTGGGCGTTGGTACGCGCACCGAGCTGCCGTCGAGCTTACCGTTGAGCTCGGGCAGCACCAGGCCGACAGCCCGCGCCGCGCCCGTCGTCGTCGGGATCATGTTCTGCGCCCCTCCGCGCGCCCGGCGCATGTCCGAATGCATCTGATCGAGCATGCGTTGGTCATTGGTGTAGCTGTGGATCGTCGTCATAAAGCCGCGCTCGATACCGACCGTATCGTTGAGTATCTTGGCGACGGGCGCCAGGCAGTTCGTCGTGCAGCTGGCATTGGAGACGATGACGTCTTCGGCGGTAAGGCTGTCGTGATTGACGCCGTAAACGACCGTCTTGGTCACATTCTTCGCCGGTGCGGAGATCAGCACCCGCTTGGCGCCTGCGCTCAAATGCGGCTCGGCGGCTTCGTGCGACTGGAAGAAACCCGTACATTCGAGGACGAGATCGACGCCCATGGCGGCATGCGGCAGATTGCCGGGCTCGCGCTCCGAGGTCACGGCGACCGATTTACCGTCGACAGTGATACTGTCGTCGGCGGCGCTCACCTCGCCGGGAAAACGCCCATGCGTCGAATCATATTTAAAGAGCAGCGCATTCGCCTTGGCGTCGGCAAGGTCGTTGATCGCGACGAGTTCGAGATCGTGATCGCTGCGCTCGAGGATCGCGCGGGCGACGAGCCGGCCGATGCGTCCGAACCCGTTAATCGCTGTTTTGACTGCCATGAATTGAAACTCCTTCTAAGCCTTGAGTACCGACAGGATTTGCGGTGCGATGGCGTCCGCTGTCAGCCCGAAATATTCGAATAGCGCCGGGGCCGGAGCCGAAGCGCCGAATCGGTCGAGGCCGAAATTCAGCCCCTTGCGCCCGGTATAGCGTTCCCAGCCGAGCGTCGCACCGGCTTCGATCGACACGCGCAGCACATTTTCGCCATCGCCCAATATGTCACGGCGATACGCGTCATCTTGCGCTTCGAAAAGCTCCCAGCACGGCATCGACACCACATCGGCGCCGAACCCGCCCGCTTCAAGACGCTCGGCGATTTCCAGCGCTACATGCACTTCGGATCCCGTAGCGAGCAAAATCGCGCGCCGGTCGGCGGTCGCCTCGCGCAGCCTGTAGGCTCCTTTGGCGCACCGGTTGGCGCCGACATCGGTGCGCACCGGCGGCAGGCCCTGGCGAGTCAATGCCAATAGCGAGGGGCCGTCCTTACGCTCAAGCGAAAGCTCCCAGCATTCGGCGGTTTCCAACGCATCGGCAGGACGCATGACGCGAAGATTGGGGATCGCGCGCAACGCGATCAGATGCTCGACCGGCTGGTGCGTCGGTCCGTCTTCGCCGAGCCCGATCGAATCATGCGTCATCACATAGACGACCCGCGCGCGTTGCAGCGCCGAAAGCCGGATCGCGGGGCGGCAATAATCGGAAAAAATGAGGAAGGTGCCGCCATAGGGAATGACGCCGCCATGCAGCGCCATGCCGTTCATCGCCGCCGCCATGCCGAATTCGCGGATGCCGTAATAGATATAGCGCCCGCCATAATTTTCGGCGGTCAGCGGATCGGTATCCTTTGTCTTGGTGTTGTTCGAACCCGTCAAATCGGCCGATCCGCCGATCGTTTCGGGAAGCGCCTCGTTGATTGCCGTCAGCGCCATTTCGGAGGCCTTGCGCGTCGCGACCTTTGGCGGGTCGTCCGCGAGCGATCGTTTATAGGCCAGCATCCGGTCGCCTGTCGGGAGATCACCCTTCATCCGCCGATCGAATTCGTCCCAATCGGCATGGCTGGTCGAAGATTGCTTCCACTGCTCGTAAAGATCGTCGCATCGCTTCCCGGCGTCCTGCCACGCTTCCTCGATCTCGAACGGAATGCTGAAGGCCGGCGCCTTCCAGCCCAGCTTGTCGCGAGCCGCAGCCACCTCATCGTCACCGAGCGGCGAACCGTGCGTCGCAGCTGTGCCCTGCTTGTTCGGCGCGCCGTAACCGATGATCGTCTTGCACGCGATAAGCGACGGGCGAGGATCGGCCAGCGCCTCTTCGAAGGCGAAACGGATCGCGTCTGGATCATGACCGTCGCACCGGGTGACATGCCAGCCGGACGCCTCATAGCGCGCGGGAATATCCTCGCATGTCGATAGATCGGTATCGCCATCGATGGTGATATTGTTGTCATCCCACAATGTTATCAGCCGACCGAGCTTCAAATGACCCGCCAGGCCGATGGCCTCGTGATTGACGCCCTCCATCAGACAGCCGTCGCCGGCGATCGCCCAGGTCCGGTGATCGACGAGTTCGTCGCCGAAATGGGCGTTGAGATGCCGCTCGGCGATTGCCATGCCAACGGCCATTGCAAGACCCTGGCCCAGCGGCCCCGTCGTCGTCTCGACGCCCGGCAACAGGAAGTTCTCCGGGTGCCCGGCACAGGGGCTTCCAAGCTGACGGAAATGCTCGATTTCCTTGATCGTCGGCCTGTCGTAACCCGTCAAATGCAGCAGCGAATAGATCAGCATAGAGCCATGGCCGGCGGACAGAATGAACCGGTCTCTATCATACCAATCAGGATCTTGAGGATTATATTTAAGATATTTTGTGAATAATACCGTGGCGACATCGGCCATGCCCATCGGCATGCCGGGATGGCCTGAATTCGCTTCCTGGACGGCGTCCATGGACAACGCGCGGATCGCGTTGGCGAGCTGGGTGTGAGTGACGGTCATTCGGGCTCCCTGGCGGCGCCATCAGTAGCTGGTAAAGCGCGCCGTTCTAACGCCCAGCGAGTCGCGGGCGGGCGCGCGACCATTGATATGCCGCGAAGTTATCGTCAACCGTCGTTCCAACAGCCTTGCCCATACGCGCGACGCTGCTATTCACAGATTATGGCAAGTGAGCGCCTTAACCGCTCAATAGAGAAGATCGAACAGGCCATCGCGCGCCTGGAAGAGAGCGGGCGCGCCGGCGCCGCGAAAAAACGCGACGACCCCGCAAAAGCCGCGCTGGCCGAACAACTGGCAGCGGCCAGCCGGGATCATGAAGCGGCGCTGGAAGAGCGCGAACGGACGATCGCCAAGCTGCGCGCCGATGCGCAGGACATCGATGCGCTCAAGGACGAAGAAATCGCTCGGTTGCGCGACGAGATCGAACGCCAGCGGCAAACCGCGCCCCAGGCGCCGCCCGCCGGGATCAACCAGCAAACCCATGACCGGCTGAAACAGAAATATGCGGCTCTCGAACAGTCGGCGCGGCAGGCGCTCGGCCGGCTCGATGAGCTGATCGCCGAAACAGCGGCGGAAAGCGGGTAAAATGGCCGATGTTACCCTCTCGATCGCCGGGCATAACTACACCGTTTCTTGCCGCGACGGCGAGGAAGCCCATCTGCGCGATCTCGGCCAGATGGTTGACAACAAGACCGAAGAAGCGCGCGGCGCGGTGGGTGAGACATTGGGCGAATCGCGCATGTTACTCTTCGCGGCGCTGCTGCTTGCCGACGAAGTGGCCGATTTGCGCGAAAATGGCGGTGATGACGAGGTAACATCGCGGGTCGAAGC
>JABDLY010000116.1 GCA_013001755.1 Sphingomonadaceae bacterium | reverse complement strand
GGCGACGATCTTCGCGTGCTGATTGATCATGCGCGGCGGATGCGCTCGCTGATGAACTATGTGCCGAGGCGCTACGACCCGGCGATCGTCGAGGCGTTCGCGCTGGTCGGCGCGCTCGACGAGGCGCTCGACGACGAGCAGCGCGTTGCCGCGGTCGAGTTCGTCGCCGAATGGCTGACCAATAATGACGATGAGGCGACCTGGGGCGGGCGGATCGCCGAAAATGGCGATTTCGAGCTCCAGCGGCGCTGGCGCGGCGTCACCGATGTCCACCGTATCGACCATGCCTTCATTCGCTCGGCCGAAGCGCGCAAGCTCCAGCAGCTCGCCGCCGAGCAGGCCGAGAATTATGCGCTTACCTCGCGGCTTATCAGCATCAAGGCTGCCGAAGCCGACGATGGCGAGGACGACGCGCCGGCAGGCGGCACGCCGATCACCCGGCCCTCCGAACTGCTCGCTGCGATCCTCGCATCGGGCCGCAAGGGCCTGTCGGTCCAGCGCTACAAGGGCCTCGGCGAAATGAACGCCGAACAGCTTTGGGAAACGACGCTCGACCCCGATGTGCGTTCATTGCTGCGTGTCGAGATCGAACAGGCCGATGTCGCCGACGAGATTTTCACGCAATTGATGGGCGATGTCGTCGAGCCAAGACGCGAGTTCATCCAGGATAACGCGCTGAACGTCGCGAATTTGGATGTTTGACGGCGGCAAAGTTCGATGAGCGCGCCGGGCAAAAGATAGGCATCAAACAGGGGAATTTTGATGCCTTCGGTTCTTCATGTGAGAGGTTTCCGTTTCTATTTTTATAGTCACGAGCCGAACGAACCGCCGCATGTCCATGTCGATAAAGATAGCGCGACGTTGAAAGTCTGGCTCGACCCCGTTGAATATGCACGGAACCGTGGCTTTCGCCGCCATGAGATAAATGGCATAGTGAAGCTGGTTGCTGAGAACCGGCGAGTCCTGTTGGAGGCGTGGCATGAACATTTCGGCAAAGATAACCGATGAACGCGTGGCTGATGTTCGGTTCGACGACGACAGTCTGATCGTCGACCTAATGGATGGCCGAACGATTTCAGTACCGCTCGTTTGGTATCCCCGGCTTGCTAACGCTGACGTGGCGCAACGCCAGAATTGGGAATTGGCAGGCGGTGGTTATGGCATCCACTGGCCCGATATCGATGAAGACCTGAGCACCGAAGGATTGCTTAGAGGCGCGCCCGCGCCGAAAGCTGCCTGAGGAAGTTACGCAGGATACCGCCAACACCCCTTCACATGATCATTCACCACGCCAGTGGCTTGCAGATAGGCGTAGACGATCGTTGAGCCGACGAAGTTCATCCCGCGTTTCTTGAGCGCCTTCGAGATTGCGTCGGAGAGTGGGGTCGAGGCGGGTACGTCGGACCAGTCTTGCGGGCGGTTGACGATCGGTTTGCCGTCGACATGGCCCCAGAGCCAGTCGGCGAAGGAGCCGAATTCGCGCTGCATTTCGATAAAGGCGACTGCGTTCTTGCGCGCCGAATGGATTTTGAGCCGGTTGCGGATGATGCCCGCATCCTCGCGCAGCGCCTCGAGTTCGGCATCGCTCATTGCGGCGACGCGCTCGACATCGAAGCCATGAAAGGCGGCGCGATAGCCTTCGCGTTTGCGCAGCACCGTCTCCCAGCTCAGCCCCGCCTGCGCGCCTTCGAGGATCAGCATCTCGAAGAGCCGCCGGTCGTCATGGATCGGCACGCCCCATTCCTCGTCGTGATAGTCGCCGTAGAATTCCTTGCCGGCTTGCCCGCCAAAACAGCGCATTTTGCCGTCGGTGCCTTCGGTTAGGCCCATCATGGTCTCCCTAATACAGCGCCCGCGCCGGATTCATTGTGCGCGTTTCATGCTCATGTGCTTTTGCACCATCGAGGATTTTCTCGATCCCGCCAATATCGGCGAACTCCGCCGCATCGGGCACGCGGCTGAAGGCGATTTTGACGCCGAGATAGTTGAGATCGAGATCGCGCTGCGAGGCGAGGATGACCCTGGGTTGGCCAAGGTCGCGGTTGATGCCGTCGATCGCCTTCCACAGCCGCGCCTGATTCGCGTCTTTCTCGTCAATGGCGGACGGCACGAAGAGATCGCGTTCGGGCGGCCGGTCGCCGAGGCCGTGGAGATAAACTGTCGCCAGCTTGATGCGCGGCCGCGCCAGCCCCATCCGTTGCGCGCGCTGTGCCAGGGCGGGCTGCATCGCCTTCCAGAAAATATCGAGCTCGCCAAGGAACCGCCAGCTGTTCTGCGTCGCGCGGAACCGGGTATCATGGTGCAGCGCGTCACCGGACACCAGCTTGAGCGTGACGCTCATCGAGCGCGCGTAAAGATCATAATGCCTGAGCCGGCTCGCCGCTTTTAACAGCAAGGCCCGCGCCACGATCCGTGCGCCCTCGGGTGTCCGGTGTTCACCGGAGAGCACCCGGCTATGGCCGATCATCGCCTTTTTCGGTTCGGCGGCTTCGGGCACATCATGGCCGTGCAGCGCATAGAGAAAACGTTCGCCTTGCACCGACCCCCAGATCTTGCGCGCGTGTTTCGGAGCCAGTGCCCAGAGTTGCGGAAAACGCGTTATGCCCGCGCGCTCGAGCCGCGCCTCGACGCCGCCGCCAATGCCGGGAATCGACCGCAGCGGCAGGTCCGCCAGCGCATCGGGGAGCGTGTGCGTTTCGATCACGGTCAACCCATCGGGCTTGTGCAATTCCCCGGCCAGCTTGGCGAGCAGCTGGCTCGAGGCGAGGCCGATCGAGCAGCGCAGCGATTCGCCGACATTGGCGTAAATGCCCCGCTTGATCTCCTCGGCCTTGGTGCGCGCGCGCGCGACATCGGCCTCGTCCGGATTCAACCGGCAGGCGCACTCGTCGATCGAGCATATCCGCGCTATCGGCAGATGCCGCTCGATCTCGCGCATCAGCAAGTGATGGACCGCGACATAGCGATCATGGCGGGCTGGGCGCACGGCGATATCCGGGCAAATCTGACGCGCCTGAAGCACCGAAGTGCCGCGCGAAATACCCAGCGCCTTGGCTTCATAGCTCGCGGCAATCGCGCCGCTATGTTCGGATTTCAGCGGTGTGACGATAACCGGGCGGCCGCGCAGCGCGGGTTCGTCATGCTGCTCGACGCTGGCGAAATAGGCGTTGAAATCGATAAACAGCACACGCATTCCGCCCGCCCCGGAATGGAGCGCGGCATCGTCGCCAAAACCGGCGTGCGAATCGGATGGGTCCGGCATCCGAACAAAACAAGAACATATTGCCCGGCAAGGCAAGGGGTCCGAGAGGTATTTATCCCAGCTTGCCGAATTTTTCCTCGAACGCCGCGGTCTCGCCGCGTGCCAGCAGGCCCGCCTGTTCGACCCAGCGATCGCGCTCGGCGCGTTCGCGCAGGCCCAGATCGGTATCGAGTGTTTCGAGATCGGCCTCGGTCCAGCCGGCGATCTGTTCGAAACGGACCACACCCATGTCCCTGAGCTTGGCTTCCGCCTTGGGCCCGAGTCCCTTGATGCTGCTCAGCGCATCGCCCGCGCCGCCGCGTGCGGTGCTCGCCACGCTGCCGCTGCCGTCGCCGGGATCGCGGCGGACTTCGGTATCGCCGGGCGTGTCAGGGTTGATCTCGACGCCGACGAACTCGCCGGCGACATCTTCGACCGCCGCCTTGAAGCCGTCGGTGACACCATCGCCTTCGTCATGGTCGACGGGCGGGGCGCCTGTGTCGCTGCCGCGCGATCGCAGGACGAGGACGAGCAGGATCAAAAGGACGACAACGCCGATGACGATCAACATGGTATTGGACATGGAAGCTCCCGAAAATCGCGTTGGAATTCGGGAGCTTCATGCCGCTTTGGCGGAGCGTGCGCAACCGCCGAGACCAGTGGAGGATTTCGGCTATCGCCTGCCGCCGAAGCCGGTTCCATTGGCCGGCATCTGGCGCTCGGCCATCTGCGTCAGCGAGATGAACTGGGCGCGCCAGAAGTCGCCCGTCCGTCCGCTCGACCGGGCGAGGCGGCGGATATCGTCGAAATCGAAATCGCCGAGATAGGTGTCGCCGCGCAGCCGCTGGCCAAAGGCCGCGATCGCCGTGGCGAAGGCCATGTCGCCCTGCGGCGCCCTTGCATTCGTCATCATCGAGCGCCCGACCGGCTGCTCGATCAACCGCGATTCGCTTTCGCCGGGTAATTTGTAGCGCAGGCGAAGGTGCGCGAGCTCGGCGCCCTCGCCGCCGCGCGCCACCGGTCGATTGGCCTCATAGCGCCGCCTCGGCAACCAGCCATCGGCTCCCGCAGGCACGATTTCGTAGATCGCGGTCACCTGATGCCCGGCGCCGATCTCGCCGGCATCGACCGCGTCATTGTCGAAATCCTCCTCGCGCAGCGCGCGGTTTTCGTAGCCGATGAGGCGATATTCGCTGACATGCGCGGGGTTGAATTCGACCTGAATCTTGACGTCGGACGCGATCGTGAAGAGCGTCGAAGACAGCTCGGTCACCAGCGCGCGATGGGCTTCCATCGCGCTGTCGATATAGGCGTAGTTGCCGTTACCGTGATCGGCGATCTGCTCCATCATCGCTTCGTTGTAATTGCCGGTGCCATAGCCGAGCGTCGTCATCGAAATGCCGTCCTCGCGCTGGCGTTCGACCATCTCGATAAGCTGTTCGCGATTGGTCGTCCCGACATTGAAGTCGCCGTCGGTGGCGAGCAGGATACGGTTGATCCCGCCATCGATGAAATTCTCGCGCGCCGCGTCATAGGCAAGCTGGATGCCCGCCGCGCCGGCCGTCGACCCACCCGAGCGCAATTCGCCCAGAACCCCGATGATATCGTTGCGATTGCGCGATCCCGAGATGATCGTCTTGGTCGAGCCTGCGTACGTCACGATCGAGATGCGATCACGCGGGTTCATCTGCTCGGCCATCATCGCCATCGAGCATTGGACGAGCGGCAGCTTGTCGGCGCTGTGCATCGATCCCGAGACATCGACGAGAAAGACGAGGTTCGCCGGCGGGCGTTCGCTACGCTCGATATCATAGCCGCGCAGGCCAATCCGGAGCAGGCGGGTATCCGAGTTCCACGGCGTCGTCGACATGTCGGTCGAGATGCTGAACGGGCGCGAGCGATCGCGCGGCGCATCATAGTCGTAACGGAAATAGTTGATCATTTCCTCGGTCCGCACAGCGGCCTGGGGCGGGAAGCGGCCCTCGTTGAGGAAACGGCGGACGTTGGAATAGCTGCCCGTATCGACATCGACAGAGAAGGTCGAAACGGGCGCTTCGGCGACCGCCATGATTGCGGCAACGGCCTCGCCTTCATAGCGTTCGCGATCCTGCGGTTGCGGACGCGGCGGTGGTGGAGGCGGTGGCGGCATATAGCCGGGCGAAGGTCGGCGTGTGGCGCGCGGCGCGGCGGCGTCGGCCGTGCTTTCCTGCGCGGCCGTTCCGCCCTGTAATCGGCCGGTCACATTGACAGGAGCGCGGTTGACCCGGCCGCGATAGCGGCGGCCTTGATAGTCGTCGTCGCTGGCGTTGAGAAACGGCGCGCAGATCCGGTCGGCGGTCGCCTCGGTGATCGGCCGTTGGTGGGCACCGGCTTCGCGCGGCGCGGTGGTGGAATAGACAAGCCCGGTCAGGGCCAGCGCCGCCATCGGCGCAAAGGCAATTATACGCATGCTGAAATCTCCCCTCAGCGATCGACCCTGATGTGACAAAATCACATGGGCTCGCTGAACGGGTGCTTAATTCGACTGAAGGGAAGCGTTCAGGCGTTCAGCGATGGCCGTTGATGCGGCCGAACTCGTGCTCGAATCCGGCGAAATCGCCTGCCGCGAGATAGCGCGCCTGGTCGATCCAGCGGTCGCGGACGATGCGGCCCTTGAAGCTGCCGAGTTGGCTGTCGACCTCTTCGATCTGGGCATCGTTCCAGCCCGCGATCTGGCCGAAATGATAAACGCCGAGGCCGTGGAGCAGGTCGTTGAGTTTGGGTCCGACGCCCTTGATCTTGGTGAGATCGTCGGGATCGCCGTCGGGCGCGGCGAGGAAGGGAGAAACATCGTCGTCCGTCGCCGTCTCTTCGGCATCGTCGATCGGTTGATCGAGTTCGAGAGCCTCTTTGGAATCAGCCGCGAGGGCGACAGGTTGAGGCTCCGGCTCCGGTGTGGCGACGATCGGTTCGGACTCTACCGGTGCGGGCGGGATGATCGGAGCGGACGAGCGTTCTGCCAGCGCCGCGTCCTGATTCTCGGCGGCGCGGTGCCAGATCCACCAGCCGATAAGAAAACCGAGCAAGCTCGAGGCCAGCATGACGAGCCAGAAATTCTGGATGAGATAGCTCATGCCCGCACCTATGCCGCGTCGCGGCCCCAGATCAGCCAAGCGACAGCCAGGCCGATCAGAAAGGCGATCAGGTTGAGCATCAACACTTCGAACCAGAGATCGAACATCAGCTCTCTCCCCCTTCGGCTGGGGCGTTCGCCGCGCTGACGGTGAATTCGATGCGGCGGTTTGCGGGGTCGGCGGGATTATCGCCGAGCGGTTCGCTCGATCCCTTGCCTTCGGTGCTGAACATCTCGGCGGGCAGGCCGCGCGCGATCAGCGCATCGCGGACGCGGACCGCGCGCTCGGCCGACATTTCGCGATTGACGCCCTCGCGCCCGGTCCTGTCGCTATGGCCGACGATCGCAATTCGCACGCCTGCACAATCGCCCGCTGCTTCGACGAGACGATCGAGCAGCCGGTTCGAGGCGGGATTCAGATAGGCCGATCCGCTACGGAACTGGATCGTGTCTTCGGCAAGGAGGGCGCTGATATTCGATTGACAGCCGGCAACTTCGGCGGAGCTGGCGGCTTCGCTTGGGGAAGGGGCGGCCTCGCCGTCATCGGCGGTCGCGATTTCCTCACCGGCCCAAAGCGCGTCCGACACGCCGCGCTGGTCAAGCGCGATCTCGCGCATCTGGCGCTTGAGATTATCTGGAACATCGCCCGACAGATAGATCGTCCGGCCGACCGGGCTGCGGTCGACGCTGACATCGATTCCCTCGGCGCCCTGGGCTTCGATGGCGGAAAGCGTGCGGCTTTCGAGGTCTTCGGCGATCGCGCGCGCATAGCCGAGCGGCTGGAGCACTAACCAGGTCAGCGCTCCGATTCCCAATAGTCCGATGATCAATTTCATCGTCGACGACACAAAAATCCCCCGGTTCCGACTCGCACAACGGCACATCGACCAATGATTGTGTCGCGCCGCTTGTCGCTTGGCAATCGCCAAGGCGGGGCGGTTTAGCTTCGTTCTATCTCGCGCCAGCCGATATCGCCGCGATAAAAACCGCTCGGAAAATCGATCGCTTGAATCGCGCTGTAAGCCGCTTCACGCGCAGCCTTGATGCCGTCTCCCATCGCTGTGACATTGAGCACGCGTCCCCCCGATGCGACGAGTTTGCCGCCGTCTTCGACTGTCCCGGCTTGAAACACTTTCGCACCCGCCGCTTCGGCGTCGTCGATGCCGGCGATGCGTCCGCCCTTTTCCGGCGTGCCGGGATAGCCGTTCGCCGCCATGACCACCGTCATCGCACTTTGCGCCGACATTGTGGGCGGATCGGCGTCGGCCAGCCGGCCCTCGGCGACGGCGAGCATCAGCTCGAGAAGATCGCTTTCGAGCCGCATCATCAGCACCTGGCATTCAGGGTCGCCGAACCGCACATTATATTCGATCAG
>JABDLY010000056.1 GCA_013001755.1 Sphingomonadaceae bacterium | reverse complement strand
CTTCAATGGTCATATTTCCGCTTCTCCATTGGCGCTTCAAGGCTCGTCAGCCAGACAATAATGCACGCACCGCCAGCCGGTTCAATGCCGGAATTGCGCAAACGGTCTTTATCAGACCAATGAGCGCCGCGCGTCGGATGCGACTTTTCGACATGACATTGCGCCGCCCGCGTTCGGTGAAGCGAATGGTCTCGCTGCCCGCTTTGTGCCGTGCGCGATGATAGCCATCGAGCCCGTTTTCGGTGAACCGCCGCGCGAGATCGGCGGCATCGGCGATGCCGAGATTCATCCCACGGCCGCCGACCGGCGAATGGCAATGCGCCGCATCGCCAGCGAGGAAGGCCCGGCCGGCGCTATATCTCTCCGCCTGCCGCACCGAAATCCGGAACGGCGCCTGGCGGCGTATTTCCGTTTCGTCGATCGGCATGGGCAGTGCTTCGAGCGCATCGGGATCGTTGGCTATTATGCGAAACCGGTGCGGAGCGAGGGGCGCGACAATCGCAACTTTTCCGGCCTTTTTCAGGAAAATGCAAAAATCCTGCTGATGCGGCCAGTCCGGCGCAATCACATCGGCAATGCTCCAATCGCCGGGCAGATCGAAACCGGAATAGGCAAGGCCAAGGCTGTCGCGTAACCGGCTATTGGTGCCGTCGGCGCCGATCACATGATCGAAGCGTTCTATCTCCCCACCAATTTCAGCTCGCACCTCTTCCGATCCCTGCTCGACCCGGTCGAGCGGGCAGCCGAAACGCACGGTGCCGCCCATCTTCTCGAACGCTTCGCGCAGCAGGGTCTCGGTGCGGTCCTGCGGCAGGCCGAGCAGCCGGTGGTGCGGATCGGGTGACTGGTCGAGCCGTAGCCGGGCGATCGGTTCCGCGCCGCGATGGATCACCGCGTTGCGAAAGGCGACAGCTTCGGCGGCAATCGCTTCCGCGACCCCCGACGGCTCCAAAATTCGCATGCTCGCGGGCAATATGCCGACGGCGCGGGAGAGCCGCGAGGGCGCATCGCGTTTCTCGATGACCGTCGCAACGATCCCGCGCCGTGCAAGCTCAACGGCAGCAGTAAGGCCTGTAGGACCAGCGCCGACGATCAATATTCGCGGCGGCATAGCTAGCCGATCGATCTAGTCGTCATCCCCCGTCGCGCCGATGGTGCCCGTCGGGAAACCTCGTTTCCTGAGCAGCGCGTCGACATCGGGATCGCGGCCGCGGAACTCGCGATAGGCTTCGGCGCGGTCGGTCTCGTTGCCGGTCGACAACAGTGTTGCGCGGAAGCGGTCGGCGATCTCGCGGTTCCAGACATCGCCGCTCTCGACGAACGCTTCCCAAGTGTCGGCGTCCATCGTTTCCGACCAGAGATAGCTGTAATAGCCGGCCGAATAGGCGTCCGACGAGAACAGGTGGTTAAACTGCGGCAGCCGGTGCCGCATCACGATCTCGTCGGGCATGCCGATCTCGGTCAGCGTTTCGCGCTCGAACGCATCGACATCGGTGATCGGATCGACGCGATGATGCAGCCGCATATCGACAATCGCGCTCGACAGATATTCGACCGTTGCAAAGCCCTGGTTGAAAGTCTCGCTCTCCTCGATCCGCTCGACGAGCTCCTGCGGCATCGGTTCGCCGGTTTCGTAATGCGTGGCGAAGCGATTGAGGATGTCGCGCGTCAACAGCCAATTCTCGTTCACCTGGCTGGGATATTCGACAAAATCGCGCGGCGTGCCGGAAAGACCCGGATAATAGACATCCTGCAGCAGATAATGGATGCCGTGACCGAATTCGTGGAACAGCGTGCTGGCGTCGTCGAGACTGATCAGCGCAACCTCGCCCTCGGCGGGTTCGGTGAAATTGTTGTTGTTGGAGGCGAGGACATTCTGCTCGCCGCCCAGCGTCTGCTGGCTGCGATAGGTCGTCATCCAGGCACCCGAACGTTTGCCCGTCCGCGCATAATTATCGAGATAGAAGAGCCCGACATTCGATCCGTCGCGGCTGTCGGTCACAGCGAAGGTGCGCACATCTTCCTGAAAGACCGGCACCGTACCGGTATTTTCGGTGAACTCCAGATCGTAGAGGCGTCCCGCGGCGTAGAACATCGCCTCGATCATATTCTCCAGCTGAAAATAGGGCGTGATCTCGCTCTCGTCGATCGAGTAGCGATCCTGGCGGACCTTTTCGGCGTAGAAGCGATAATCCCAGGGTTCGATCGTGATACCTGCGCCCTCGCGGTCGGCGATCGCCTGCATATCGGCGACTTCCTGTTCGACCCGCGCAACGGCCGCCGGCCAGACGCGCATCATCAGGTCTTCGGCATTTTCCGGCGTCCCGGCCATCGTATCGGCCATCCGCCAATGCGCGTGCGTTTCGAAGCCGAGCAACGCGGCACGCTCGGCACGAAGCTGCAGGATCTGCGCAATCGTGGCGTTGGTGTCGTTCTCATCGCCATTGTCGCCGCGATTGATATAGGCGTTGTACACCTGCTCGCGCAGGTCGCGCCGCGTCGAGTTCTGCAGGAAGGGCTGCATATAGGAGCGCGTGTTGACGACGGCCCATCCCTCGACCTCGCGTTCCTCCGCTGCGCCGCGCAAAGTGTTGACGAAGCTTTCGGGAAGCCCGGCCAAATCGTCTTCGCTGTCGAGCAGGATATAGGTCTCCTCGTCGGCGAGCACCTTGTTCGAAAACTCGCTGTAAAGCCCGGCGAGCTCTTCCGTGATCTCACCCAGACGCTCGCGATCGGCGCCTTCGAGAAGCGCGCCATTTCGTTGCAGCTGCTCATAGTCGCGCGTGGCGAGACGGCGCTGTTCGGCCGTAAGGTCGGTCGCCTCGTCCAGCCCTTCATAGACTGCGCGATAGCGCGCGATCAGTTCCGGCTGCAGGTAAAGCTCCTGGTAAAATGCCGCGAGCCGCGGCGCCCATTCAGCCTGCACCGCGCGATATTCGTCATTGCTGATATTGCTGACCGCGACGCCGAACATCGACTGGACGCGATTCATCGTATCGCCGATGAGCTCCATCGGCATGTTTGTATTCTCGAATGTCGGAGGTTCGGGATTGTCGATAACCGCCTGAACTTCCGCGCGCATTTCCGCCATCGCTGCCTCGAATGCACCCGAGAAATGATCCGGTTCCATCTCGTCCCATGGCGGCACGCCTTCGAACGGTCCCGTCCATTCGGCGAGCAGCGGATTTTCCGCTTCTGCGGCCGGGGTGGCAGTGGCGGCATCGGCGGCCATTGAATTCTCCTGATCGACGGTCATCGCATTGAGACCGGTAACACCTACGGACAAAGCGAGGCCACTGACAGCGGCCATAAGCGGCAAACGCATGGATTTCTCTCCTAATATCAATTTTTTACACGATCGGCGCCATGATTCGCGCCGGCCCGATTGTGCGCAGTCCTACGCCAGGCGCGGCGGCCGCGTAAAGCCCGCTCGAAATGCGCCAGATCCCGACATTGTCAGGATATTGCGCCGAACCGAAAACCAATCTTAACCAACCATAAAAAACTTCCTGCCATGGCTCTTCCAGCGCTTTTTTTCACGGGGTTTCATGGCTCATAATTCGCAGTCTTCGAAGAGCGAAGCCAAGGTCGTTGGCCGCAGGGCCGGCGATGTCAGTGCGCCTGCGCACCGTGTCGAGGAGCGCCATGCGCCTTCGGGCGAAGTGCGCACGGCACAGCTTGGAATTATCTCCAGCTTCACGCTGTACTCGGGCGGCACGCAGGCAATTTGCGCGATCCTTTTCGCCCTCCTTGCCTGGCCCTATATGTCGCCGATTCCCGTTATCGCGTGGCTGACACTGATCTTCGGATGGACGTATATGTCAGCGCGATGGTTGCGGCAGATTTCGCTCATACGCCGAACCGATCAGCAATCCTCCACCAGGATCCTGTTGGCGACGGTCGACAGCGCCCTGCGTGCCGCACTCTGGATCTCGCTGCCGATATACGCAACGCTGAGCGGAGTGCCGTTCAGCCTGACATTGGCCGGCGGCCTGATCGTCGTCGTGATGATCGTCAGCGGTATCTCGGTCGCTGTCATCCCGGTCGCTGTTTTTGCCTGGATTGCCATCCTGGCGGGCGGGTTCGGTTTCGCGATTTGGCATATGTCGATGCCCGATGCGAATATGCAACTCGCGATCCTGGGCGCCGTCGCCGGGACCAGCTTCGTCGGTTTCCAGCTTATTGCGCGTTCCTGGAGACACCAGATCAATCGCGCGGCCGTCCTCAGCGCCAAACGGGCCGATATCAGCCTGCTGCTCAAGGAATATGAAGATCGCGGCGCTGGCTGGCTGTGGCAAATCGATCAGAATTTCTGTTTCACCTACGTCTCGCCGCGCATGGCCGAGTTACTTGGTACGGCGACCTATCAGCTGCTCGGCAAATCGTTGCCGGCAACGCTCGGCAATCAGACCACGCTCGGCGATCTGTTAAGTCAGCGCCATGGCTTTACCAACTTCGAACTCGAACTCGACTGCGGCGATACGGTCCGCTGGGTAACGCTGTCGGGAACTCCGGTGATCGATCCGCAAGGCGCATTCGATGGGTATCGGGGCGTGGGCCTCGATATCACCGAGTCGAAAAGCTCGCACAACCGGTTGCAACATCTTGCCAATATCGATGTACTTACCGGACTGCCCAATCGATCCCGCGTCCGGACGTTGCTTAACGAAGCGCTCGAAAAGGCCATCGCCTCGAACGTTCCCTGCGCCATTCTTTTCCTCGATCTCGACGGTTTCAAACCGGTCAATGATACGTTCGGGCATCCCAAGGGCGATGCGGTCCTCAAGACGGTGTCACGCCGGCTTGGCGACGCCGTCAGCTCGCGCGGTACGGTCGGCAGGATCGGCGGCGACGAATTCGCCGTTGTCATTGGCGACGCGCAAAGCCGCAAAGGCGTCGAGGACCTCGCCGAGAAGCTGATCGCCATCGTCGGCGAGCCCTATCAGATCGATGCCATCCAGATCCGTATCGGCCTCAGCATCGGTTGCGCCTTCGGCCCGATCGACGGTCAGTCGGTCGACGATCTGGTGCGCAAGGCCGATCTTGCGCTCTATCACGCCAAGGCACAAGGCCGCGGCACATTCTGCCATTTCGATCCGCAAATGCAGGTCGAGGCGGAGGAACGCGTACGGCTCGAGCACGATATGCGGCAGGGCATCGGCTCGGATCAGTTCAGCCTTATGTACCAGCCGCTCGTCGACTCGCATAATCAACGCGTAACGGGGTTCGAAGCGCTGCTGCGCTGGAATCATCCGACGCGCGGCCCGATTTCTCCCGCCGTTTTCATCCCGATTGCCGAGGAAAGCGGCCTGATCGACGATCTCGGCAATTGGGTGCTCAACCGGGCGTGCCACGATGCCGCCAACTGGCCCGACGATATCACGGTGGCCGTCAACGTTTCCCCGCTCCAGCTTGTTGTGCCCGCTTTGCCCAATTCGGTGGAAAGCGCGCTCAAACAGGCAAAAATCTCGGCCAGCAAGCTCGAGGTCGAAGTGACCGAATCGGTGTTCATGAGCAGCGCCGGCAATGCGATCGACGTTCTGAAACGCCTGCGCAGCATCGGCGTCGGCATCGCGCTCGACGATTTCGGCACCGGATATTCCTCGCTTGGTTACCTGAACAAGGCCGTATTTCATAAACTCAAGATTGACGGCAGCTTCGTGCGCGAGGCCGGCGAGCGCGAAGAAACCGTATCGATTATCAAAGCGATCGTCATGCTCGCCAACAGTTTCCGTCTGAAAATCACTGCCGAAGGCGTCGAAACACCCGATGATTTCAACAGGATGCGCGATCTTGGTTGCCATCAATTGCAGGGTTATCTTTTCGGCCGGCCGATGCCGTTCGACAAAACGCTCGAAATCGTCGGCAGCAAATGGGAGCACCGGCTGGTTGGTTAACGCGGCATGTTCGCGGAAATCCTGCCATTTCGGCCCCAAAATCTCACCAAGACCAACAGAGTGTTAACCCTATCGGGCTAATCGATGGTGTCCCTCGGGAGAAAAATTCTAATGCCATCGATCGGCAACAAGCTGAAGCACCTGGCTGCCTCCGAAACGTCGCTTGCCCGGCAAGTGCGTTCGGCGCTGGTCGGGACGCTGTTCGCTTCGCCTGCATCGCTGATCGTCGGCGCGCTTACCTGCAGCTTCACGGCCGGTACGATCGCCTGGGCGTCGGGAAGCTTCGCACTCCTCCTCTGCTCGATCGCCATTCATGTAGTCGGCATTCTACGTGTGGTTTGCTACGTCGCCTATTTGCGAGCCGGAGAGGACGATGTCCGTCAGGACAAGGTCTATTGGGAGCGGCTCTATGAAATAGGCGCCTGGCTCTATTCTTCGCTGCTCGGAATGCTCGCCTTTCTGACGCTGATCTGGGTCGGCCACAATGTGCTCGCGCTGATGGCCTCGACCACGGCAATTGGATACGGTGCGGGTGTGGCGGCGCGCAATGCCGGTCGCCCGGTTATCGCGATCGGCCAACTCTGCCTTTCGACACTGCCGATTTCGCTCGGCCTTGCGTTCGGCCCGGACCCGCTCGGCTGGATTCTCGCCGTACTGATAGTCTTCTTCGTGATCGGTATCATGGATATCAGCCTGCAAATCTACGAAGTCGTCTACTCGGCACTGTCGGGACAGCAGGAAAAGGTCGAGGTTGCCGAACGGTTCGAGAAAATGGCGCGCAGCGATATGCTGACCGGTCTCGACAACCGGCTCGCGATGCAAATGCGCCTTGGCGAGCTGCTCGACACGATCGATGCCGATGACGATCTTAAAATCGCGGTCATCTGGATGGACCTCGATCATTTCAAGACGATCAACGATACGCTTGGCCATCTTGCCGGTGACAAGGTGCTCATCGTCACCTCGCAGCGCGTCAAGGCCGTGCTCGGTGATCGCGGATGGCTGGCGCGTTTCGGCGGCGACGAATTCGTCATCATGGCCAAGGTCGATTCGACCGAAGAAGCGCAAGCCGTCGGCGAGGAAATCCTTGAATCGGTCTCCCAGCCCGTCAGCGTCAACGACAACACGATCGAGGTCGGCGCGTCGCTCGGTATTGCCGTCGCGCCTGAACATGGCCGCCAAAGCGAGGCGATCCTCAAAAATGCCGATATCGCGCTTTACCACGCGAAGAATGACGGCGGAAAAAAAGTCCGGTGCTTCGAACCGTTTATGCATGAGGATTTCCTCATGCATCGGCAGATTGAATCGGGCCTCAAGCGCGCGCTCGAACGCAACGAGTTCACGCTGCTCTTCCAGCCTATCGTCGACATCGAAACCGGCCTGACCAAAAGCTTCGAGGCGCTGCTGCGCTGGAAGCACCCCGAACTCGGCCAGATCAGCCCGGCCGTTTTCATTCCCGTGGCCGAAAATGCCGGCCTGATCGGCGACATCACCAAATGGGTGCTGCGCGAAGCGTGCACGGCCGCCGCCGGCTGGCCGTCCCATATCAATGTCTCGGTCAATATCTCGCCCGCGCTGCTCAAGCAGACCGAATTGCCCGTCACCATCATTGAAACGCTCGTCAACACCGGGATGGTGGCGCGCCGGCTCGAGCTTGAGATCACCGAGTCCGTCCTGCTCGACAAAAGCCCGAACACGAACTCGCTGCTCAAACAATTGCAGAAAATGGGGCTGCGGCTCTGCCTAGACGATTTCGGGACGGGCTTTTCGTCGCTCACCTATTTGCGGAGCTGGGAATTCGATACGATCAAGATCGACAAGTCTTTTACCCGCAACATCACCGAGAGCACGACCGATCAGAAGATCATCAAGGCGGTCGTCCAGCTCGCCCGCTCCTTGAGAGCGTTCACTGTCGCCGAAGGCATCGAAACCGCCGAGCAGCTCGCCGGCGTACGCGAGGCGGGCTGCAGCCATGTTCAGGGTTATTATTATGCGAAGCCGATGCCGGCGGTCGAGGCGCTCGCCCGGATCGAAAGTGAATTCGTGCCCGAAGAAGGGCAGCGGGCGGCTAGCTAGGGCCTATTTTCGCTGACAATTTCGATTGCGCGCTGACCAGCCTTTCCATCAGCCGCAAATCTTTCTCTT
The DNA here is from genome assembly GCA_013001755.1 of Sphingomonadaceae bacterium. GTDB lineage: Bacteria > Pseudomonadota > Alphaproteobacteria > Sphingomonadales > Sphingomonadaceae > Parasphingopyxis. The sequence continues at coordinate 15,733 of JABDLY010000056.1, read as the reverse complement.
GAAGCTTCAGCGCGGTATCGGCCCAGATATCGACGATACGGTTGAGCTCCTCGATCGGCACCGGCAATACCTCGTTGCTTGCCGCGTAAACCGCACTGTTTCCCGCGTGGCGCCGGCCGTTGAGGCGAATATAGTCTCTTACCGCCGCTTCGCCTTCTCCGTCATCGACCAGCTGGTGAACGAGCCCCAGCGCCGCTATTTCTTCTGCCGAATAGGTCCGCCCGCCGAGGATCATCTCCTCGGCCTTGGCGAAACCCAGCCGCCGCGCGAGAAAGGCATGCGCGCCCATGCCGGGAAACAGGCCGAAGGCGATTTCCGGCAAGCCGAATTTTGCGCTGCGTTCCGCGATCAGCACGTTGAAAGAGAGCAGGGCTTCGAAGCCGCCGCCGAGCGCCTGCCCCTGAACCAGCCCGATGGTTACCGCCGGCAGGCCGAGCCGGTGCATATTTTGATGAAGAATGTTGACGCAACGCCGCCCGTAATCGACCAGCGACTGGCGGTCGCCCGCGCGGATATATTTGGCGAAGAGATTGAGATCGCCGCCGAAATTCCAGACGCCCGGAAAGCGTGATCCGAGTACGAGATAGTGCAGCTCGCGGTCAGGCCCGAAAAGGCGCGCGATTTCGCTTTGCCACATATCGAAGTCGCGGAGCATCGACAGGTTGAAACTAGGCCGGCCGTTGGGCGTCATATAGGTCCACAATGTGCGGCGTTCTTCGTCCCAGCGCACATCAAGTTGGCCGAGATCGAAAAGCGGCGACGCGGCGAAGCGAGAAATTGTTGCAATTTCGGCCTCATCGAGCCTCAAATCAGGATGATCTGCGGAAAGCAGCGGCCCCTGTGTGGCACCCAGATTGGATTGGTCCATACTCTAAACTCTAATTTTCAAACACGGTTAGCCAAATCTAAAACATATTTGATCGAGCCCCGCAATTGACGATTGACCCAAAATAGAACCGTCCCGCCCCAAGACAGATTACTGATTTCGCGGAAAATTTAGTTAATCGGGGCGATGCAGAGTTTTCCCCGGCTATTTTCCCGATCTTAATATATTCGCTGCAATTTGCTCGAATGAACAGATCGAAGCATTCTGCATCGCGTTCTGCAGTCCGCAAAATACAAACTGCGACCTTGCGCGATATTGACGGCAAATTGTTCGACGTCACACTTAGCGCCGGGTGCGAACGCTTTGTTGGGTCCTATGTCAGGCTATCGATTCTTGATCCCGGCGAAGGCCTCGTTATCTTCGGAGCGCCAGTGAACGCCTGACCATGAGCAGCGAAGAAGGTTTTGATCTGCGGTCGAGCCTGGTTGAATTCCGGCGCAGGTCTGGAAGCAATCAATAGACCTAGAATCGTTTCCTGAAACTCAACTCTATGTAGCGGCCGCGCGGGTCGAGATAGCCGGGTTGGTAGCTGAGCGGGACGAGACCGTTTTGGTCTGTCACACGGCGGACCCCTCCGAAAATGTTGTCAACGCGCAGCGCCAATCGGCTGCCGCGCAGGAAGGGCACATCCTCGACCAGGCTTTCGCGGCCGTCAAAATTGAAAAACAGCCGCGCATTGGCGGTAAACAGGTCGCCGAAAAACAGATCGCTCGAACCGGGCAGGCCGGTACCGTCGATCCTTCCCGATCCGGTATATTCGGCAGAGACGCGAAGCCCGATACCGTTCGAGAAAAGGCCGCCTTCGAGTTCGGCCGAATGGCGGGCGACCGGGCTGGAGGCCGCGATGACCGAGCCGCCCAGCAGATCGAGTTCGGGCACGCCCGGCCTGATCAGCACCGTCTCGCTAAAACGCCAATTATGATAGAGCGATAGGCGCCAACGACCTCCGACGCCGCGCCGCAAAAAGGATCGCGGATCGCGCGGCGCCGCTTGCTCGCGACCTGCGCCGCCAGCCGCTTGCCCGGTTTCGGTTGCCGTTCCCTGCGCGCTGTCTTGCGGCTGACGCCCTGGCCGCTCGGTGCCGCCGCGCCTGCTTCCGCGCTGGCCGCGCCGTGGCCGATCGCTGTCTTCGTCTCGCCCGATCTCACCCGAGAGATTGAAGCCGTAGCGAATGCGTTCGGATCGTGTCTGCGCAAAATTGACCGGCCGCGCATCGATGGCGACGAGATTGCCCGCGCCATCGCGCGTCACCCTGGCGGGAAAGGCGGCTTCGATTTCGGGCGTCAGCAGCGGGAAGGCAGACGTTACATTCTCGCTGCGATTGCGGATATATTCGGCGATGAACCGTATCCGGCGTGAATTGCCCGGCGCATAATTGACACCGAGTTTGAAATCGCGGCGCAGTTCGGCGGTCAGATCCGGATTGCCGCCCGTCGTCCTGTCGACGAATACGCTCGTACCGTTGGTAAAATCGAATACGCTGACGGCGGGCGTCACTATTGCCGGATCGCCGAGCTGGCTGACCGAAGGCGCGGCTTCCTCGCCAATGACACTGGCGAGAAAACTCAGCCCCTCGACCGGCTCCCAGTTGATGCCATAGCCATATTCGAACAGCCCGCCGAAATCGCTGAGCTCGGAATAACCGATATTTGCGTTGATCGAGAGATCGCCGATCGCGCCGAACACGGCCTCGCGCCGGCTGGTCAGGGGGATATCGATATTGGCCCGGGTAAAAGCGTTTTCGCGGCTGAGATCGCCTGTGGTGACGACATTGCGGGTCACCGCACGGCTGTCGATGGCGCGCCACTCGAACCCTGTCGTCAGGCTGACGGTGAGCGGTCCGGCGGGAAGATCGACCGGGCTGCCGGCTATGTTGAAGTTCGCATCGGCCTCCTGAACGACGCTGCGCGAATAATCGCGGGTGAAATCCAGCCCCTGGCCGAGCTCGGGCGCAAATGGATCGAGCGCGGGATCGCCGGCGGCGATGCGGGTCTGCTGAGCGGCGAAATCCGGCGCCCGGTCGGTGCGTGTCTCGACCTCGGCGCGGCTGTAATTGCCGGTGAAAGCCCAGCGAAATTCGGAGAACTGGCCGTTGACCGTCAATCCGGCTTCGGCAGTGCGCGACGACCTGTCGCGTTCGAGCGCTCCGCCGACGCCGGGCAGATAGCGAAACAGCGCTTCATCGGCGGTGCTGCGCGCAAAGGGGCTCGACGCCGGAATAGTCAGATTGATGCCCGGTAGACCCAACAGGTCGACGCTGTCCACGCTGTTATATTCGCCGCTCAATGTAGCCCGTAACGAATCGGACAGGGTGCGGCTGTAATTTGCATTTATCTCGAACGTGTCGCTGTGCCCGACAAGCGTGCGGAATTCGCTGTTGTCGAACAGGTCGAGGTCGTCGGGCCGGGTTTGGACGATGCCGCGCTCGCTTTCGAATATCGCCTTCGCCGGTTCATTTTCGATGTCGATGTTGAGCCGGCTGTTCCCGCCGATCCGGGTCAGCGTCGCTTCGATTTCGCTCGCCGAATAGCCGCCCTGCGTCGATCGGCCATGTTCGACTTCGCCGGTGATCGAAGCAAAGCCGGGTTTGAGGATGAAATTGACGACGCGCTGATCGGGCCGAAAACCATAGCGCAGCGCGAGCTCCTCGGGGAATATCTGGACCCGTTCGATCGCTTCGGGCGGCAAATCGCGAATTTCGCGAAAGCCCGATATGCGCTGGCCATTGAGCAGGATGATCGGCCGCCCGCCGCCGCCGCGGCCGCGCGCCGAACTTGTTTGCGGCGCAACCGCCTCGAGCAAATCCTCGATTGAAGACGCTCCGAAGGCGGCGATGTCCTGTTCGTCGAGTTCCTGCTCGACGGGAATGTCGCCGATCACCACGCCGCGCAATCGCGTACCGGTGACGACAATAAGCTCGCCGTCGGTAATAATGGGGTCGTCATCGGTTCCGTCTTCGCCGGCGATTTGGGCGTTCGCCGCGGCGTTCAGGCCAAAGATCGCCAGGCCGCAACCAGCCATCCGCGCTATGGCGCGCAATCGAAAGCCGTTCGACAATCCGCTACGAGGGGAGGGGGGCACTAAACGTCTCTCTTCCAAATTCTGCCGCGATGACCGGCATGCCGACGGGCGATCGGCGGATCGTAAGGCCCGTCTATCGCTGCGTCTTGTCGCAAGGCTATGTCAGGCGGCGAACAATCTGTCGCAATTTGTATCAAAGGCGATTTCGCGATGACGCGACTATTGGGTCGACACAGGTAAAATCCGATCAATCGGCTCGTGCCGGCAGCTGGTGCAATCGCGATAGCGCCATGGCGTACAACAGGATTTTATTTTAGGTGTTTCCCAACTGGGAGACGGCAATGCGTATCGCGTGCCTCGGCGGTGGTCCCGCCGGGCTTTATTTCGCCATTTCGATGAAGCTGCGCGATCCGGCGCACGAGATCGATCTGTTCGAACGCAATCGCGCCGACGACACATTCGGCTGGGGCGTCGTTTTTTCGGACCAGACGCTTGAAAACCTGATGGCCAACGACCCGGTGAGCGGCGAGACGATCGCGGACGATTTCGCGCATTGGGACGATATCGACGTCCATATCCGCGGCGAATGTGTTCGTTCGTCGGGCCATGGCTTTATCGGCATCGGGCGCAAGCGTCTGCTGGCGATATTGCAGGAGCGCGCGCGCGAACTCGGCGTAAATCTCCATTTCGAACAGGAGGCGAGCGCCGATCTCGACGATTGGTCGGGCTATGATCTGGTTATTGCCGCAGATGGTGCCAACAGCCGGATACGGACGCGCTACGAGAAACATTTCGCGGTCGATATCGACACCCGCAAGAACAAATTTTTCTGGTTCGGCACGCACAAAGTGTTCGACGCCTTCACCTTTGCCTTCGAACAAACCGAGGCGGGCTGGGTCTGGGCGCATGCCTATCGCTTCGACGATAATCTCTCGACTTTCATCGTCGAGATGGAGCCCGAGACATGGGCGGGGTTGGGCCTTGATGCGATGAGCCAGGATGACGCGATCGCGCTATGCGAAAAACTCTTCGCGAAATATCTCGACGGCCATGCGCTGATGTCGAACGCGGCGCATCTTCCAGGGCCGGAAGCCTGGCTGACCTTCCGGCGGATCATCTGCGATCGCTGGCATTACAAAAACCTCATCCTGCTCGGCGATGCCGCGCATACGGCGCATTTTTCGGTCGGTTCGGGAACCAAGCTGGCGCTCGAAGATGCGATCAAGTTGGCCGAAGTCCTCAACCGCGCTGAACAGCCGCTTAAAGACGCGCTGCTAGAATATAAGGAAGAGCGCAATCTTGAAGTGCTCAAACTCCAGAACAGCGCGCGCAATTCGACCGAATGGTTCGAAACGCTCGACCGCTATCTCGACTTCGAGCCGATACAATTCGCCTATTCGCTGCTCACGCGTTCGCAGCGCGTAAGCCACGAGAATCTTCGCCTGCGCGACAGGGGCTGGCTCGAGGATGTCGAACGCTGGTTCTATGCGCGCGCCAATGGCGGCGGCACGAACGAGCCGGCACCGCCGATCTTCGCGCCGTTCAAGCTGCGCGAGATGGCGCTCGACAACCGGATCGTCGTCTCGCCGATGGCGATGTATTCGGCCGAGCAGGGCATGCCCAACGACTTCCATCTCGTCCATTATGGCGCGCGGGCGCTCGGCGGTGCCGGGCTTGTCTATACCGAGATGACATGCGTCTCGGCCGATGGCCGGATTACGCCGGGCTGCACCGGCATCTGGACCGACGAGCAGCGCGACGCATGGAAACCGATCGTCGATTTCGTCCACGCAAAGAGCGACGCCAAATTCTGCCTCCAGCTGGGGCATTCGGGGCCGAAGGGGTCCACGAAAGTCGGTTGGGAGGGCTATGACGTTCCGCTCGATGCCGGCAACTGGCCGCTGATTGCGCCGTCCGATATCGCCTGGTCGCCCGCCAACCAGACGCCGCGCCCGATGACGCGCGACGATATGGACGAAGTGCGCGAGCAGTTCGTGGCGGCGGTGCAGCGCGGGCTCGAAGCCGGTTTCGATATGATCGAACTCCACGCCGCGCACGGCTATCTGCTGTCGAGCTTTATCACGCCGCTCCACAACAAGCGCGACGACGAATATGGCGGCAGCCTGGAGAACCGTCTGCGCTTCCCGCTCGAAGTCTTCGCCGCGATGCGCGCAGCCTGGCCGGCCGAAAAGCCGATGTCGGTGCGCATCTCGGCGAATGACTGGATGGGCGATCTCGGCGTGACACCCGAGGAAGCGGTGGAGATCGCGCGTGCCTTTGCCGAAGCGGGGGCAGACCTGATCGATGTTTCCGCGGGACAGACATGGGCCGATTGCAAACCGATCTATGGCCGCATGTTCCAGACGCCGTTCGCCGACAAGATCCGCAACGAAGCGCGGCTGACGACGATGGCGGTCGGCAATATCTACGAAACCGATCACGCCAATTCGATCCTCGCGGCCGGACGCGCCGATCTTGTCGCGCTCGCCCGCCCGCATCTGATCGATCCGGCCTGGACGCTGCGCGCCGCCGCCCAGCATGGCTATCACGGCGCCAACGTTCCGCCGCCCTATATCGGCGGGCAGCAGCAGCTCGAGCGTAACCTGGAGCGTGCCGCCGAGATGGAGGCGGCGCTCCGGGCATGACGCGGCTCCATGGACATCATGCGCTGGTGACGGGCGCGGGCACGGGCATCGGCGCGGCGATTGCGCGCGCGCTCGATGCCGAGGGCGCGACGCTGACTTTGGTCGGGCGGCGGCGGGCTCCTCTGGAAGCGGTGGCGCACGATCTTGCCGGTGCGCTCGCCGTCCCCGGCGATGTCACGCGCCGCGAGGAGGTCGACGCCGCGTTCGAGATGGCGCACGCTGCGCACGGTCCCGTGACATTGCTGGTCAACAATGCGGGCATGGCGCGCAGCCTGCCCTTCGCGAAGCTGAGCGTTGGCGATTGGCGCGAAATCATCGACGTCAATTGCAACGCGCTCTTCCATTGCTGCCAGGCTGCTCTGCCCGACCTGCTCAAGGCGGAGGCCGGGCGCATCGTGACCATCGCCTCGACGGCCGGGCTCAAGGGTTATGCCTATTCGGCACCCTATGTCGCGGCGAAACATGGCGCGATCGGGCTGACCCGGGCGCTCGCCGCCGAATTCGCCAAGACCGATCTCACCATCAATGCGGTCTGTCCGGGGTTTACCGACACCGATATGGTTGGCGAGACGGTCGAACGATTGAGCGGCAAGACCGGGCGCGACGCCGAGGAAATCCGCGCCGATATCGCGGCTTTCAACCCGCAGGGGCGGTTGCTCGATCCGGCGGAGATAGCTAGCGCCGTGATCTGGCTGTGTCTGCCCGAAAATCGTTCGATCACCGGACAGGCGATTGCCGTGGCGGGCGGAGAAGTGATGTGAAGTATTCCCAAGGCCGGATCAGCGCCTTGATCTCTTCAGCAGGAAAACGTCATTGCGAGCACAGCGAAGCAATCCAGGGCCGCAGGCGATACCGCTCGGGGCTCTGGATTGCCGCGTCGCCTTCGGCTCCTCGCAATGACGTACGATAAGGCACCTAAATAGGATTAATGGAACAGCATGAACCCCGAAAACTTCTCGCCCGAACATTTCCTCTGGAACTACGACAATGGCGTCGCGACGATCACGCTCAACCGGCCCGAGCGCAAGAATCCGCTGACTTTCGAGAGCTATGCCGAGCTACGCGATATGTTTCGCGATCTCACTTACACGCCCGAGGTCAAGGCGGTCGTCGTTGCCGGTGCCGGCGGCAATTTCAGTTCGGGCGGCGATGTCCATGAGATAATCGGCCCGCTCACCGAGATGGCGATGCCCGAGCTGCTCCAGTTCACCAGGATGACGGGCGACCTCGTCAAAGCGATGCGCGGCTGCCCGCAACCCATAATCGCCGCGCTCGACGGCATCTGCATGGGTGCCGGCGCGATCATGGCGATGGCGTCCGACATGCGGATCGCGACGTCTGCGACCAAGACGGCGTTCCTGTTCACGCGCGTCGGCCTTGCCGGCTGCGATATGGGGGCGTGCGCGATACTGCCCCGGATCATCGGTCAGGGGCGCGCTTCGGAACTGCTCTATACGGGCCGCGAGATGACCGCCGAGGAAGGCGAGCGCTGGGGGTTCCACAACCGGCTCGTCGAGGCCGATGCGTTGCTCGATGAAGCACAGGTGCTGGCACGCGGCCTCGCCGATGGCCCGACCTTCGCCCACGGCATTACCAAGACGCAGCTCGCGACCGAATGGAATGTCAGCCTCGAAACGGCGATCGAGATGGAAGCGCAGGCGCAGGCGATCTGCATGGCGACCAAGGATTTCCGCCGCGCGTTCGAGGCCTTCGCGGCCAAGGAAACACCGGTGTTCGAGGGCGATTGATGGCCGCGCACAAGACCCTCCAGCCGCCCGGCTGGCCGCGCCCCAAGGGCTATGTCAATGGCGTTTCGGCGCGTGGGCGGACGATCTACACGGCGGGGGTCGTGGGCTGGGACGCGAAGGAGCGCTTCGTTTCGCCCGATCTCGCCGGGCAGTTTCGGCAAATCCTTCTCAACACGCTCGCTATCCTCGCCGAAGATGACGCGGGCCCCGAACATATCGTCCGCATGACCTGGTATGTGACGAGCCGCGACGACTATCTCGCCAGCCTGTCCGATATCGGCGCGGCCTATCGCGATCTGATCGGCAAGAATTTTCCTGCAATGGCCGTGGTCGAGGTCGCCGGACTCGTCGAGGCGGAGGCGAAGATCGAGATCGAAACCATCGCGGTGGTGCCCGATTGATGGGCATTAGCGCGCATATCGACAGCTTCGTCCGCGACCGGCTGTCGCCCGCCGATGCGCAACCCGAATTTCTCTTCGATCTTCCCGAACTCCAATATCCCGAACAGCTCAACGCCGCCGTCGAGCTGATCGAGGGCGGCAATCGCGACCGGCTGGCGATCGTCAACGATACCGGATCGTGGACCTATGGCGAGATGGCCGATCTATCGGATCGCATCGCGCGTTTGCTGGTCGAGGAAGAAGGCCTTGCCCCGGGAAATCGCGTTTTCCTGCGCGGGCCCAACTGCGCGATGCTGTTCGCGGCATGGCTCGGTGTGCTCAAGGCGGGCGGCGTCGCGGTAACGACGATGCCGGTGCTCCGCGCGGGAGAGATCGCCACCATCCTCAAGCGCGGCGAGGTCAGCCATGCGATCGTCGACGCGCGATCGATCGAGGAATTCGAGGCCGGTGCACGTCAAGCCGGCACACTCAAATCGGTAGTGTCCTATCAAGGCGATGCCGGAGACGGCGAACTCGAAATGCGGCTCCAAAACATGGCGTCCGGCTTCGCCGCCGTCGCCACTCATCGCGACGAGCCGGCGCTGATCGCCTTTACCTCGGGCACGACCGGCCAGCCCAAGGCCTGTGTCCAATATCACCGCGATGTCCTCGCTCCCGCCGACAGTTTCGCGAAACATATCCTCAAGCCCCAACCCGGGGAACGCTGGGCCTGTTCGGCGCCGATCGCCTTCACCTTTGGCCTCGGCATGCTGCTGATCTTTCCCTGGCGCTTCGGCGGAACGGCGGTGACGATCGAGAAGCCGGGCCCCGCGCCGCTACTGACCGCGATTGCGCAGCACGGCGTGACGCGGCTCGCCACCGCGCCGACCGCCTATAAGGCGATGATCGCCGACCTGGCCGGCCACGACATGTCTTCGCTCAAGCACTGCGTATCGGCGGGCGAACATCTGCCCGAGGCGACATGGCGTGCCTGGCACGAAGCGACCGGCATCGCCATCGTCGACGGTATCGGCGCGACCGAGATGATGCATATCTTCATTTCGGCGAGCGGCCCCGACATCCGCCCTGGCGCAACGGGCAAGGCTGTTCCCGGCTATCGCGCGACGGTGCTCGATGACGATAACCGGCCACGGCAAACCGGCACCGGCCGGCTTGCTATCAAGGGACCGACCGGATGTCGCTATCTCGATGATCCCCGTCAAAGCGATTATGTCGTCGACGGCTGGAACGTCACCGGCGACACCTATCGGTTCGATGAGGAGGGCTATTTCTGGTTCGTCTCGCGCTCCGACGATATGATCATTTCATCGGGCTATAATATCGCGGCTCCGGAAGTCGAAAACGCCCTTTATGGCCATCCGGCGGTTCAGGAATGCGCGGTTGTCGGCGTCCCGTGCGACGAACGCGGATCGGCGGTGAAGGCCTTTGTGGTTCTCGCGAACGACCACAATCCGGGCAAAAAGTTGGCCGGCGAATTGCAGGACCATGTCAAAGCGACAATTGCGCCTTATAAATATCCGCGCGAGATCGCATTTGTCGACGCCCTCCCGAAGAGCGCTACCGGCAAGCTCCAGCGCTATTTGCTACGCGCCGCCGGGTAACAGTTCATCGATCGGCCGATAACGCGATATGCCGTTTCATGTGATGGTCGATATTGCCGAACTCGCTATCGAAAATCGTCAGCCGCTTGAAATAATGGCCGATGGCGAGTTCGTCGGTCATCCCCATGCCGCCATGGATCTGTATGGCCTCCTGCCCGATGTGATGTGCCGCCTGGCCGATGCGGACCTTGGCGGCCGAGACCGCTTCCTTGCGCTCGGTCTCCCCCTCGCCGAGCTTGAGCGTCGCGAGATAGGTCATCGAGACGGATTGCTCATATTCGGTGAACATGTCGACCATCCGGTGCTGGAGCACCTGAAACTTGCCGATCGGCGTGCCGAACTGCTTGCGCTGGCGCGAATATTCGACCGTCATCGCATGCGCGACCTTCATTGCGCCGCACGCCTCGGCGCATAGCGCGGCAATCGCCTCGTCGGTGACGAGTTCGATCAGCGGCAGGGCCTTGCCTTCCTCGCCGATCAGCGCATCGGCCGACACGGCGACATTCTCGAGATAGACTTCCGAGGCACGCCGCCCGTCGACAGTCGGATAATCGCGCGTGACGACGCCATCGGCGCTCTTTTCGACAACGAAGATCGAGACGCCGTCGCGATCGCGGCGATCGCCCGATGTCCGCGCGGTGACGATGAGGTGCGAGGCCCATGGCGCGGCGATGACGACCGCCTTATGGCCATTGAGCACATAGCCATCGCCATCGCCTTTCGCCGTCGTTTCAAGGTCGGCAAAGTCGTAGCGCCCGCGCGGCTCGGCATGGGCGAAAGCATAGACGCGGCTGCCGTCGACGATGCCGCCGATATGCTCGGCCTTCTGCGCGTCGGTTCCGGCATGTTTGAAGAAACCCCCGGCGCAGACCACTGTCGGGACATAAGGCTCGACGACGAGGCCCTGGCCGAATTCCTCCATCACGATCATCGAATCGATGGCGCCGCCGGCAAAGCCGCCATCGGCCTCTGCAAAGGGCATACCGAGCAAGCCGAGTTCGGCAAGCTGTGCCCAAATTTCGGGCCGCCAGCCGCTTTTGCTCTCGATCGCCGCGCGCCGCGTCTCGAAATCGTAATTTTCGCGCACCAGCCGGCTAAGGCTGTCGCGCACCATCGTCTGTTCGTCGGTGAAATTGAAATCCACAATCGCTCTCCCGGTTTTGCGGCCTAGAGACCGAGGATCATCTTGGTGATGATGTTGCGCTGGATCTCGTTCGATCCGCCGTAAATCGATGTCTTGCGCATGTTGAAATAGGTCGCCGCCGAATGCCGGGCATAGTCCGGCCCGATCGGATATTCGTTCGATCCGGCGTCGGCGATGCTCTGATAATAGGGCGTGCCATAATGGCCGACGGCTTCGAGTGTCAGCTCGGTCAGCCGTTGCTGGATCTCGGTGCCCTTGATCTTGAGGATCGAGCTTTCGGGCCCCGGCCCCTTGCCGGCCTGTTCACCGGCCAATGTGCGCAGTTCGGTAATCTCGAGCGCCGCGAGATCAATCTCGAGCTGGCTGACCTTTCGCGCGAAATCGAAGTCGCTGATCAACGGCTCCCCGTCGAGCGTTTCGGATTTGGCAATGTCGCGCAATTGCTCGACGCCGCGCTTCGACCGCGCGACGCCGGCGATGCCCGAACGCTCATGCGCGAGCAGGAATTTGGCATATGTCCAGCCCTTATTCTCTTCGCCGACACGGTTTTCGACCGGCACGCGGACATCGGTCAGCCACGTTTCGTTGACCTCATATCCGCCATCGATGAGCTTGATCGGCCGCACTTCGATGCCCGGCGTCTTCATGTCGACGAGGATGAAGCTGATGCCTTCCTGCGGCTTGGCGGCATCGGGATCGGTGCGGCACAGGAAGAAGCCCCAATCGGCATGCTGGGCCAGCGTCGTCCAGGTCTTCTGGCCGTTGATCACATAATGATCGCCATCACGCACCGCCGTCGTCTGGAGCGAAGCGAGATCGGATCCGGCGCCGGGCTCCGAATAACCCTGGCACCACCAGACGTCGCCGCTGCGAATGCCCGGCAGATGTTCTTCCTTCTGCGCATCGCTCCCGAAGGTGTAGATCACCGGTCCGACCATCGAGACGCCGAACGGCAGCGGCATGATGGCGTTGACCCGCGCATTTTCCTCCGACCAGATATAACGCTGCGTCGGCGTCCAGCCGGTGCCGCCATATTCGGTCGGCCAGGCCGGCGTCGACCAGCCCTTTTCGCCGAGAATCTTGTGCCAGGCGGTCAAATCTTCGGGCGGCATATCGTCGCGCAACCCCGAACCCGAGGCCTGCTTGGGATAATTGGCATCGATAAAGGCGCGGACCTCGTCGCGAAACGCGACTTCCTCGGGGCTGAATTCCAGATTCATCGGACGACTCTCCTCGGCTTCGTTGGACAATTGTTTACACGAATGTCAGCCGCAAAAAAGGCGTTTTAGCGCGTTGGCGAACGACGGCTCGACTATGTTGAGCTATGCCGTTGATGGCGCAGCCGGTCATCGGGCCCGTCAGGGTTGGCAAGGGCGCCAAGGAGATATGGCGGCCGCCGCGCCTTATTGGCGCGAAGCCAAGAGCGCGGATGCGCTCGCCCCCGCTTTTGAGGGGCCAGAAAATGGCGCACCCAACAGGATTCGAACCTGTGACCTCTGCCTTCGGAGGGCAGCGCTCTATCCAGCTGAGCTATGGGTGCCAAATGCCGTTGCGCGCGACGCGCCTAGCAGCCCTGCCGCAGCTTCGCCAGCCCCGATGTGCGCCGTCCTAGCTTTCGGGAAACTCGATGGGCTGGAAGCGGCCAAGGCCGCAGCGCGGGCCCGGAATGCTCTGCGAGATCGGCTGTTGCAGCACGGTGATGATATCGCTCGAACACAGCCGGCTGAGCGAGGTTTCGTAACTGAATGCTTCCTCGAAACCGAGGCTGCCGCAATCGCTCGGCAGCGTGTTGCGATAGATTCGCCGCCCGGTCATGTGAAAGTCGATCGTCCGGTTATCATGCACCTCGGTGCGGCGGATTTGCCGGATCGAAATGCAGCTTTCGGATTCGCCGATCGCGCGCGCGGTCTGCCAGCGTTCGAGTTCGTCCTCGGCGGAACTTATCGACGGCAGGGCGAGCGCAGCGGCGGCAAGGGCGGGAACGGCAAAGAGGGCAATTTTCGAAATGCGCATGGGTCTCTCCTTGTAATATCCATATAGCCGCGCCGAAATGAACCGGAGTTTAAGCGTTCGCCTTCGTCTTGGGCTTTCGCTTGGCAGGTTCGGGCGTCTTGGGCCTGAAGTTACAGAATTCGGCAACCGGACAACGCCAGCATTCGGGCGTCCGCGCCTTGCACAGATAGCGGCCCTGCAGGATCAGCCAATGATGCGCATGCCGTTTGAAATCTTGCGGAGTCACCTTTTCGAGCTGCTTTTCGACCGCCAGCGGCGTTTTCCCCTTGGCGAGTCCGGTGCGGTTCGAAACGCGGAAGATATGCGTATCGACGGCGATCGTCGGCACGCCGAACGCCTCGTTGAGCACGACATTGGCCGTCTTGCGCCCGACGCCGGGCAGCGCCTCGAGCGCCTCGCGATCGTCGGGTACCTCGCCGCCATGCTCGTCGACGAGCATCCGCGCAGCGGCGATGACATTCTTCGCCTTGGTGTTGAACAGCCCGACCGTCTTGATGTGCGTCTTGAGCGCTTCCTCGCCGAGGTCGAGCATCTCCTGCGGCGTCGCAACCGTCTCGAAAAGCGCCTTGGTCGCCTTGTTGACCCCGACATCGGTCGCCTGCGCTGACAGCGCGACGGCGACGAGGAGGGTATAGGCGTTGGTATAATTGAGTTCGGTCTCGGGCTCGGGAATGTTCTCCGCGAGTCGGGCGTAGAATTCATATCGGTCGGCGGCTTTTACCATTTTTCTCCAATCCGTCATCCCAGCGAAAGCTGGGGTCTCTATCTGTGCGCGCTGTCCCTAATTGATGGAGATCCCAGCTTCCGCTGGGATGACGAGGCGAATCACAACCCCAACACATCGCCCATCGCATAGCGCCCCGCCGCCTTGCCATCGAGCCACAGTGCCGCCTTCACCGCCCCGCGCGCGAATATCTCACGACTTTCGGCGCGGTGGCCGAGTTCCAATCGTTCGCCGTCCGCCGCCAGCACGACAGAATGATCGCCGGCGACCGAACCGCCGCGCAGACTGGCGAAGCCGATGGCACCGGGTTCGCGCTTGCAGTCCGCTCCGTCGCGCCCGCGTTCCGATGCGCTGGTCAGATCGACGCCGCGCCCTTCCGCCGCCGCTTCGCCGAGCAGCTGCGCGGTGCCTGAAGGCGCATCGACCTTGTGGCGGTGGTGCATTTCGACGATCTCGATATCCCACTCCTCGCCGAGCCGGTTCGCCGCGTCGCGGACAAGATGGGCGAGCAGGTTGACGCCGAGCGAGGTATTTGCCGCTTGCAGCACGGCAATATCCTGTGCCGCCTCGTCGATCAGCGCGTGATGGGCATCGTCCAGGCCAGTTGTCCCGATAACGATCGGCGTCTTCTCCGTCCGCGCCGCCGCGAGATGATCGGCGAGTCCGTCGGCAACGGAGAAATCGACCAGAACATCGCTGGCCGCGGCGAGCGCTTCGATATCGCCGCCCTCGTCTACACCCCCGGCGATGCTCGCGCCGCACTTCTCCGCAATCTCCGCAATCGCCCGGCCCATGCGGCCTTCGCTGCCTAATATCCCTATGGAAATCATCGTTTCTTGATCCCTGAACTAGCACGGTTGAGCCACAATCGGCGCACGGGCCGCCTACGAAAGGTCACACTAGGGTCACACCTGAACCGTCCCCGGCCGGGAACGGCATTGGCAGTTTCGCGAGCGGGCATGATATATCGGGAAGCTCGGGTTCGCATCAGACTTTCTTGGCAGAGAATTTCCTACATTTACAACTTTTCCATGCCGGACGAACGGCTATGACCGGGCGATGGCCGAGATTCTCAATATCGTCGTGCTGACCGGCGCGGGTATTTCCGCCGAAAGCGGCGTGCCGGTCTTCCGCGGGCCCGACGGGCTGTGGGAGGGGCACCGCGTCGAGGATGTCGCGACGCCCGAAGCCTTCGCGAGAAACCCCGATCTCGTGCTCGATTTCTACGACCAGCGGCGCGCGAAGCTGGACAGCGTCGAGCCCAATGCGGCGCATATCGCGCTCGGGCGGCTCGATGCCGAATGGGGCGGCGAGCTGCTGATCGTCACGCAGAATGTCGATAATCTGCACGAGCGGGGAGGGGCCAGGCGGCTGCTCCATATGCACGGCGAACTGGGTTCGGCCTGGTGCCTCGCCTGCGGCGGGCGCTTTCCGTTCGAAGGCAGGATGGCGCATCGGCCGTCCTGCGAGCGCTGCGGCCATGCCGGCCATGTCCGCCCCGATATCGTCTGGTTCGGCGAGATGCCGTACCGGATGGACGAGATCGAAGC
>JABDLY010000201.1 GCA_013001755.1 Sphingomonadaceae bacterium | reverse complement strand
ACTCGTGGCCGCCAAAGTCGCGACGCCATGTTTCGACGCCATCATTTTCGTCCATCCAGATACGCAGCGGCACATCGGTTCCGGCAGGCGGAAAGCCGAAAATCCAACCGGCGATCCGCAACAGCGGGTTGCGGCCGCGCACGATCGTCGCTGCGCCTTCGGCATAGGCTTCGCCGACGACCCGGTGCATGTCGTATACGGCCGGTGTCAGCACGGCGAAATCCTTTTCCATGACGCGTTCGTAAAGCGGCCGAAAGGGTTGCTCTTCGATAGCGTGGGTGATCGCGAGACCGGCAAATCCGGTGTCATAGTCCGCAAGGCCGACCAACCCGCTCGCGGGCCGTGCGCCGGCATCGATTTCGCCCTCGCTCAGACGGCGCAAGAGCGCCGGTACGGCAAGCGCCGGGACCCACGGGCCGTCGCCGCGCTCGGCGAGCAGGTCCCAGCGTTTCTTGAAAGCCACGCCGCCGCGCCATCCGGCAAGATCGATACGCATCGCCGATCGTGCGCCGCCGATGCGGCGCAGCAGGCGCTGGGCGAGCAATGCCGGCCGCTCCATTAGGCGGCCATTGCCGAGCAGACCAAGACGAACCAGCCAGCCGGTCAGCCAGATCGCGCGATTCTGCAGGCCGACTTCGGTGCCGGCGCGAAAAACCGTCGCGGGCCGGCCGCGATAGCGCGCCGGGACCAGATCGTGATCGGGAACATCGCAGAGGCCGACAAGCCGGCGGTAGCTACGTCCGCCTTCGTCGAATGCGATGCGTTGCATTTCGAGCCAGCCAAAGCCGCTGCGCCAGCGTCCGCCGCGCCACAACGCGACCAGTTTGCCGGCATAGGACAGCACCGCGCGCGTGATCGACGCCGAACCGGCGGCGCGGTTGCTGGCCGAAAGCCGCATTTCGACCTTGGTAATGCAATCGAGATCGGTGGAGAGCGCGTCGCAAACTGCGGCGGTGAGCGCGGGCGCGGTGCTCGCGCCGGCGATGATGGCCACATCCGCCGCGCGTGCGGCATCGTCCAGCGCATCGATGCCGGTGACGAAGGCGCGCGCATCGGCAATGTCGAGATAGTGGCAGCCGGCATCGATTCAGGCGCGCGGCAGGCGATAGTCGTACCCCTGCCATGGCCCCGCTGCATCGACCACGGCCCAGGCTCCGGTCTCGGCAATGTCGGCGGCGGTGAGGGTTTCGCGATCGAGCGCGAGCGGCTCGAACCTACTCTTGTCAGCGTCGGCACAGAAAGCTGCGGCCTTTGCGAGGTTGCGCCCGGCGACAATGACATGAAAGCCTTCGCGCGCGGCAAGCCGGACTATCTTCGCCCCGAACCCGCCATAGCCCCCGATAACGAGAACGCGCTTCACACGACCCGGTCGGTCAGTTTCGGGTCGCCGATCCCGCAGGCCATCTTCTGCCCGAATATCCGGTAGCGATGACGCGCGACGAGATTGTAGAGCCCGTCGCGGATCGGGCGCGGGATGAGGCGGAGCGCGGCGCCTGCTTTCCATGGCCAGCCGAGCCGCCGCGCGATTTCGGCGATCGCGGTCGAACGCTGATGGATTTTGCCGTCGGCGAGCAGCAAATAGGTTTCGAAACTGTCGGTATCGAGCCCGCAATGGCGGTAGAGCGCCTGGCCGATCTCTCCCTGCGCCGGCGTCATCCGGAAACGCATCTTCTTGTCGATGCGCGCGATCAGCCGCATCGAGCGCGAGCACAACACACAATCGCCATCGAATACGATAAGCGGCTCGCTATCGTCGAATTCCGGCACCGCCGGATCGTCGCGCCAGCTATAAAGAGCGGTCATAACGGGTCGGGCGCTTCGAAATCTTCGTCGCGGATCGCGCGGTGGTGCGAGACGACTTCGTCGATGATGATCCGAAGAAAGCGCTCGAGGAAATCGGCGCTGAGTCCGGTTTCGGCCGCGCGCTCCTGCAACCGCGCGACCTGGCGTTTTTCGCGCTCGGGATCGACCGGCGGCACACCGTTTTGCGCCTTCCACTCGCCGACCTCGCGGGTGATCTGGAAACGGCGCGCGAGCAGCGTCACCATCTCGCGGTCGATATCATCGATCTGCGTTCGCCACTCGGCGAGTTTCTCTTCGGACATTTCCCCGCTCCTTGCGCCGCTTGCATAAGCCAAGAACCGGGTTGCCGAAAGAGAAAGCGCCGAAGCTTGCCTTTGTGCCGGAATCGCGACACATGAACAGCGGAAATGTCCGCAACCATCACGCCCATTCGCCACGATGCATCCGAACCCTCGCTCGATCCTATGATCGCGCTGGTCTCGAAGGATATGCACGCGGTCAACAGCGTGATCCTCGAACGGATGCAATCGGACGTTCCGCTGATCCCCGAGCTCGCCGGGCATCTCATCGCGGGCGGCGGCAAAAGGCTGCGGCCGATGCTGACGATCGGCACCGCCAAGCTGCTCGACTATCCCGGGACACGGCATCACAAGCTCGCTGCCTGTGTCGAGTTCATCCATACCGCGACCTTGCTTCATGACGATGTCGTCGATGTCTCGGACCAACGGCGTGGGCGCAAGACCGCCAATATCATCTGGGGCAATCCGGCGAGCGTGCTGGTCGGCGATTTCCTGTTTTCGCGCTCGTTCGAACTGATGGTCGAAGACGGATCGCTCAAGGTGCTCAAAATCCTGTCGAACGCAAGCGCCGTGATTGCCGAGGGCGAAGTCAACCAGCTCACCGCGCAGCGGCGGATCGACACCGGCGAAGATCGCTATCTCGATATTATCGGCGCGAAGACCGCGGCGCTGTTCGCCGCCGCCTGCCGGATTTCGGCGGTCGTTGCCGAGCGCGAGGAAGAGGTCGAGGAAGCGCTCGATTCCTACGGCCGCAATCTCGGCATCGCCTTCCAGCTCGTCGATGACGCGATCGACTATGTTTCCGACGAAGAGACGATGGGCAAGAATGCCGGCGACGATTTCCGCGACGGCAAGGTGACGCTGCCGGTGATCCTTGCCTATGCGCGCGGCAGCGACGAGGAAAAAGCCTTCTGGCGCGATGCGATCGAGGGGCGGCGAATCGAGGATAGCGATCTCGCCCATGCCAAGGACCTGCTGATTCATCACAACGCCATCGCCGATACGATGGAACATGCGCGCCATTACGGCCAACGCGCGATCGATGCGCTCGGCGGCTTTTCGGCCGGCCAGGCGAAGAGCGCCTTGGTCGAGGCGGTGCGGTTCGCGGTAGCCCGCGCCTATTAGGCGGGCAAAAGCGCGATCTGTTGCGCCTCCGCAACAACTTCATGAAACTCTGTGTCCCGAATGACACGCCCGCCGCCACTCGCTACACCCGCGCGACGATGACAAAGACGAGTCGCCTCTAAAGTGCCCATGAAATGGCAGACGCTCACGCCCTTGATGGCCGCACGCCGGTTCGCGCGGAGATTCGCGCCACCCTTGCGCTCGCCCTCCCGCTAATACTCGGGAACTTCGCGCAGACCGCGATCAACACCACCGATGTCCTGATCCTCGGCCGCTATGACACCGACGCGCTGTCGGCGGCGGCGATCGCGGTGAACCTCTATTGGGCGTTCGGCATTTTCTCCATGGGGCTGGTGACGGCCGCATCGCCGCTGATCGCTGCCGAACGCGGCAGGCGGCCGCATTCGGTCCGCGATGTCCGGCGTACGGTTCGGCAGGCCTGCTGGGCTGCGCTGACGATCTGCGTGCCGATCTGGCTGATCCTGTGGCAATCCGAACCGATCCTGCTGCAATTCGGCCAGGAACCCGAACTGGCGCGAGAGGCCGCGCAATTCATCCATATCGCGATGTGGGGGCTACCGGCTTTCCTGATCCATATCGTGCTGCGCTATTATGTGACGGCGCTCGAACGGCCTGCTTGGGGCGTGGCGGTCACGTGCGGAGGCGTTGCGTTCAACGCGCTTGCCTGTTGGGTGCTCGTCTTCGGACATTTCGGCTTTCCCGAGCTCGGGCTGACCGGCGCCGCCATCGCCAATGCGCTCGCCAATCTGTTCCTGATGCTGGGGATGCTGGCCGTGGTGTTCGGCGTCCCGCGGTTCCGCCGCTACCGGCTGTTCGGAAATTTTCATCGCAGCGATTGGCCGCGTTATGCTGCGATCATGCGTATCGGCGTCCCGATCGCGATAACCTTCGCGCTCGAAATGACGGTGTTCAACGCCGCGGTGTTCCTGATGGGGATGATCGATCGCGCGCAGCTCGCCGCGCATGCGATCGCGATACAGGTGGCGGCGATGGCGTTCATGGTGCCGCTCGGGCTTAGCCAGGCGGCAACGGTGCGTGTCGGCCTGTTCCACGGGCGCGAGGATGCGGGCGGCGTGGCCCGCGCCGGGCTGGTGGCGTTCGGGCTTGGCGTCGGCGCGTCTTTCTTCCTCTCCGCGATCATGATTTTCTTGCCCGGGCCGCTGGTCGCTCAATTTGTCGATCTGGCGAGCGAGAACGGCCGGCAGGTCTTCGAAATCGCCATCAGCTTCCTGATGATCGCCGCAATCTTCCAACTCGCCGATGGCGCGCAAGTCGTTGGCGCGGGCGCGCTGCGCGGGCTGCAGGATACGCGCTGGCCGATGATTTATGCTGGCTTCGGCTATTGGGTGATTGGTTTCGGGCTGGCTTTGTGGTTCGGTTTTCGCGTCGGTCTGGAGGGCGTTGGTGTCTGGATCGGGCTGGCGGCCGGGCTCGCGGCGGTTGCAGTTCTGATGACGACGCGCTGGATGATGCGCGATCGGCTTGGTCTCGTGCCTTACGCCGCGATAGGTGATTGACGAGACGCGCCGCCTTGCGCCAAGAACGCGCCATGCCTGCCCGTATCTATCAACGCATGAAAAACGCCATGCAGTCCGGCCGTCACCGCGTCGGCCAGTGGACGCTCGAATTCGAACCCAGCGAGGCGCAGCGGCCCGATCCTCTGATGGGCTGGGCCGGGAGCGGCGATACGAAGCGACAGGTGCGGCTGACCTTCGGCGATCTCGACGCCGCCAAGGCCTATGCCGAAAAATACGGCATCGCCTATCATGTCGTACCGGGCCCCGAGAAGAAGCTGAAAATTCAGGCCTACGCCGATAATTTTAGATAGGGCAACTGACAAAGCCTCCGAATCGGTGATGCCAGTCACATCACCGCGCCTTGCCGCTTGCGATAACGCTCGCGTCGAAACGAGGAGGTTCCGATGAAAAAGCATGTGATTTCCGCCGTTCTTGCGATTTCTCTCGCGGCGACGGCAGCGCACGCCAGCACAGACAGTCGCGGCGGCGGCACGTTCAGCTTCTCCAATTACACAACTGCGCAATCGTCGGCGCAGATGTTCAGCAGTTTCAGGGGCGGGGTTTATGTGGTGGCAGGCGATTTTGACGGCGACTAGGCGTTAAACGTCTCCAATCTGTTGGCGTGGACCTCATTAGGTTGAAACGAGCGATGCATAAGCGGCCTGCGCCAGCCCGAGCCCGCGCATATCGCACATCAGACCGCTTTCCATGCGGTTCATGACATAGGAGAGGCAGAGGCGCGCATCCTGGTCGACAAGCACGATCGAACCGCCATAGCCGCCCCAGAAACAGCTGTTCTCGTTCGGGCTCAGCGGAAGCAGCGGGTTGTTGAGGCCGTAGCCCATGCCGAAGCGGATCGGCAGGCCGAGGACGAGATCGGGCCCGTTGGTTTGCTCGTCGAAGATGCGCCGCGTACCTTTTTCGGAGAGCAGCCGCTTGCCCGACGCCTCGCCGCCATTGGCCATAGCCGTCTGGATCTTGACGATGCTGCGCGCATTGCCATGGCCGTTGGCCGCCGGAATCTCCGCCGCTCGCCATTTGCGCGTCGCCACGGCGGAAACATCGACGGCGGGATTGGCGAAGGTGCGGCCGGCGATCGAGCTGGGTTCGGGTGCGCCGACCGCCTGCGCCGGGGGGATCAGCTCGGCGATGCGGAGGTCGCAGCTGTCGGGCGTGCCGATGTGAAAGTCGGCGCCGAGCGGTCCGGCGATTTCGGCGGCGAAAAATTCGCCGATCGTCTGGCCGGTAACGCGGCGGACGATCTCGCCGATCAGATGGCCCTGGGTGAGCGCATGATAGCCCGATTGGCTGCCCGCTTCCCACCACGGCGCCTGCCGCGCGAGCGCGCTCGTCATCCAGTCCCAATCGTAAAGCGCATCGCCCTCGACCGCCTCGTCCATCGCCGACAGCCCCGCCGAATGGCTCAGAAACATGCGGACTTCGACATCTTCCTTGCCGTTCGCCGCAAACTCGGGCCAATAACGCGACACCGGCGCATAGAGATCGACATCGCCGCGATCGGCGAGCATCAGCAGGCTCATCGCCGCCATCGTTTTGGTCGAAGACCAGACATTGACGATCGTATCTTCGCGCCAATCCTGCGTCTTCGCCGCGTCGCGATGCCCGGCCCAGAGATCGACGACCGTCTCGCCCCGATGGCTGACGGCGACCGAGGCACCGACTTCGAGGCCGTTGGTGAAATTGTTTGCGAAAGCGGCTTTGACTGGCTCGAAACGCGCGTCGCATGTGCCGTGGATTTCTGTCATCTTCGTTCCTCATTGAACCTTCTCCCAACGGGAGAAGGATATGGAGCCTTGAGAGCGCAGCGAACTAGGTGGAGTTGGATGAGGGGTTCCGCCCTGGCCGATGGCGCGGAACCCCTCACCCCGCTCGTTCCATATTCGCTGCGCTCATCAAGAACTCAGCATCCCTCTCCCCATGGGAGAGGGTTTATGCCGCGATCAGCCCTGCTCCCAACAGCGTCAATATCCGCACGTCGATCACGCATCCCGCAGCGCGCTTTGCCGCGACGAAAGCCGCGATCTCATCTAGCGCCACGCAGTGGACGGCGATGTCTTCGCTCTCGGTGCCGCCGCCTTCGCCGACCTTTTCGAGCTGCGAAGCGCGGAACAAAGTAAAGGTCTCGCTGAGCATGCCGGGCGACGAGCAGAAGCGGCCGAGATTTTCGATAGTGCCTGCGCGATAGCCGGTTTCTTCCTCGAGCTCTTTCGCGGCGGCTCGTTCGGGCGTTTCGCCTTCCTCGTTATCGCCGACCAGCCCGGCGGGCAGCTCAAGACAATGGGCCTCGAGCGGTACGCGATATTGTTCGACGAGGATCGCGAAGCGCCGCCCGTCGGTATCTTCGTCTATCGCAAGCAGGGCGGCAGCGCCGATGCCGCGAACCCTGCCCACATATTCCCAGCGCCCCACTTGGTGGACGGCGATATAGTCGCCCGACCAATGGGTGACGCGGTCTTGTCCGGGCTCAGTTATTGAGCGCGTCCGATGCTGCGGAAATCCCGGCGTCGATACCGCCGGTGAAATCGTCATTGTCGAACGCATCGACCATCGCCTGCGAAATCGCCTCGCCTTCGCTTTCGTCAATGCCTTCGCCATAGACGCCGATCTGCTGGTCGCCAGCAGCGATCAGGATCATCGCATCTTCTCCGCGATGAACCGATTGCGCGGCGGCATCGGCATCCACCTCACCCGTCGTATCGACAATCTGGACATGAACATCATGAGCGCTCTCGGCGTGATGCGCCGCAAGCCGATCGTTCAATCCGTCGATGCCGCCTTCCATGACTTCATTGCTGAACTCGCCGGTTTGATCGACGGCATATTGATCATGCGCATGCTCGCCAGCGTCGCCAGCTTCGGCGTCCTCGGCGGCGGTTTCCTCGGTGGCGGCATCATCGCCGGCGGCGTCGTCTTCGCTTGCGCCGGCACAGGCTGCCAGTGTCAGTGTCAGGCCAAGCAACGGCGCGGCGGCGATTTTGGTGAATTTCATGGTCTTCCCCCTTTTGGAAGCAGCTGGCATTGCACAAAAAACCACGCTCGTGAACCGTGCTTGGCGGTCGCGGCGGCCTGTGCAATAAATCGCGCCGAACGAAATAGGGACAGGGCATGTTTGGAGAATTCAGGGACTTTATCGCGCGTGGAAATGTTATCGATCTTGCTGTGGCGGTCATCATCGGCGCGGCCTTCGCGACAATCACGACTTCGCTGACCGAAGATGTCATCATGCCGGTGGCCGGCTGGCTGTTCGGCGGTGCCGACTTTTCAAGCTATTTTGTCCTGCTCGGCGAGATTCCGGCCAGCTATGCGGGGTCGGCCGACAATTATGCCGCGCTCAAGGAGGCCGGCGTGCCGATGATCGGGCTTGGCCAGTTCCTCACCGTCATCATCAATTTCCTCATTCTCGCCTTCATCATCTTCCTGATGATTCGCCAGGCCAACAAGATCATGGCCAAACCCGAGGAAGAGAGTGGTCCGAGCGAAATCGATCTGCTCACTGAGATTCGCGACGAGCTGAAAAAGCGCTGAATTTCAGCCGCATTGCGGCTTTTTCAGGAACAATTTTCCGCCGTGTCGATTGGTACTGGTGATAGGCGGCCCGATCCGCGCCGCCCAAATGGTGGAGAATTTCCGATGAAAGTCCTGCTTTTGACCACGAGCGCCGCCGCGCTTGCGCTTGCCGCCTGCCAGAGCCAGCCTGCGGCCGAACCCGAGCCCGACCCCGTCGAAGAGGTCGTCCCTGTCGATCCGATGGGCGACGATGCGATGATCGACGGCAGTATGGCCGATGACACGGCGCCGGGCGAAGCCATGCCCGAAGACGGCGCCCGCGACGATATGATGATGCCCCCCGAAGAGCAGCCACAGGACGGCATGGCGCCCCCTCAGGGCGGATAGGGGCGCAGTTTTCCGCGCGCCGCCCAAGCGCGTCGCGACGTATTCGGAACCAATCGAAACCGATCGGAAAAAATATTGGAACAAATGCGCGCGTGAGCGATTGATTGACCGGATCGCGGCGCCGTAACTGCCGCCTATTACAGGGAATTATGTTATGAAGAAATATGTGTTCACTGCTCTTGCCGCCGGTTCCGCGCTTGCGCTTGGGGCTTGCCAGAGCGAACGCGCCGACGAGGTCGAGGATGCGGCGGAAGCCGAAGCCGAGGCGCTCGACGAAATGGCCGATGAAGCGACGAGCGAAGCCGCTGAGGAATCGCTCGAACGCGAAGCCGACATGGTCGAGGAAATGGGCGAAGAACGCGCCAATGCGATGGACGATGACGGCGAAATCGCGCCGAGCGAAACCGGCATCGGCGACACGCAGAACCATGATGGCCAGTAACTAATTACCCTGATGCCTTCCATGGCATGGAACGGCGCTGCGGGTTTCTCTCCCGGCAGCGCCGTTTACCCGGGGAGGAAGTGCTGAAGCAGCGCAGTGTTGCTGTGGCCAAGGATTAGATGTCGGAAATCCAATTACCCGCCATCGATACCATGCCTCCCATGGCATGAGGGCGTCGTGGCTGTTCGCAGCTGCGGCGCCTTTTTCTTGATAATTGAAATAGATAGATTTGCTCACTTCCCATTAAGCCGCGAACGCCTATATTGGTAGGCGTCGGCTTCGGCTGACTATGACGATAAACGGTGTCGTGTAATAGACACAGCGGACCCGGGGGCAGTACCCGGCGGCTCCACCAGATGGGGCGTCCTTCGACAGGCTCAGGATGAGCGGAGAAAAGGGACGCCCGAATTGATGGGGCCGAACCAGGATCGACGTGTGTTGAAAGACGTTACTTTTCGTCCGGCCTGAATGCGCCGCAAAACCGTTCAAAACTCATAAGAGCCAACGATAACGAAGCTCTTGCGATTGCTGCGTAACCCACGACCTAACGGTCTAAGTTACTAAGACAAAAGCGCGGGTGGACCGCCCCGGGCAACAGAAGCGGAAACCGGCGGGCCGGGGGTCCCGAGCAACAGAAACCCCCATCTTCTCCCTTCGGTCGAAAATGGTCTCTTCGTCAGACCTTCGCTGGCGCTCAGGCGCCGCACCGGCCCGCTCCCCCTCCCGGCCTCCCACAGGGTAAACTTATTGGGAGGCCGGGAGGGAGAGCGGGCTGGTGCCGCGAACTTCCGTCAGGAAGTTTCTGACAGACAGGCTCAGCTCACCACTGCCGTCACTTCGATCTCGACCTTGTAATCGGGATCGGCGAGGCTCGTCACGCCGATCGCGGTTGCGGCCGGCGCGCTACCCCCGAACAAGGCAGGAAGAGCGCTACCTACGGCGGCCATCTTCTCCGGGTCGAGATCGACGATGTAGAGCCGCATTGCGGTGATATCGCCGGGTGTGGCCCCGGCTGCTTCCAACGCCAGTTTCACATTTCCAGCGGCGATCCTGGACTGCTCGGCCAGATCCTCGGGCACAGGCGTGCCATCGCGATCGAGCGCGACCTGTCCCGAGCAAAAGATCAACGTGCCGGGCGGCGATGTTACAACCTGCGTATAGCCTAGCGATCCGGCATCGGGCAGCGTATCGGGGTTGATCTTGGTGATCGGCATCGGTCTCTCCCTGCTTTTCGGCTTATTCCGCCATCCCGAGCTGGGTCAGCATGAACGCCATCGATTCGGCCTCGTCGCGCAGCGCCTGAAAGCGGCCCGACTGGCCCTGATGGCCCGCGCCCATATTGGTGCGCAGGACCGTCAAATCGTCATCGGTCCGCGTTGCGCGCAGCCGCGCCGTCCATTTGGCCGGCTCCCAATAGGTTACGCGCGGATCGTTGAGGCCGGCGGTGATCATGATCGGCGGGTAATCCTGCGCCGAGACGTTATCATAGGGCGAATAGCTCCGGATCAGGCGGAACGCGTCGACGTCGGTGATCGGGTTGCCCCATTCGGGCCATTCGCCCGGGGTGAGAGGCAGCGATTCATCGAGCATCGTGTTGAGCACATCGACGAACGGCACTTCGGCGACGACCGCGCCCCAGAGATCGGGATCGGTGTTGACGATCACGCCCATCAGCTCGCCGCCCGCCGATCCGCCCGAAGCGGCGATCCGGCCCGGCGAGGAATAGCCGCGCGCGGCAAGCCCCCGTGCCACATCGACAAAATCGTTAAAGGTGTTGGTGCGTTGCTCGAGCTTGCCGTCGAGATACCATTGATAGCCGAGATCGTCGCCGCCGCGGATATGCGCGATGGCGAAGATGAAGCCGCGATCGGTCAGGCTGAGCTGGCGCGTCGAGAAACGCGGCGGGACGGCGTAAGCATAAGCGCCATAGGCATAGAGGTGCATCGGCGTATCTGGGCCGATCTCGGTATCGCGGCGATAGACGAGGCTGACGGGCACCATCGTCCCGTCGCGGGCTTCGATCTCGAGCCGCTCGGTGGTGTATTGGCTCGCATCATAGCCGGAAGGAATCTGCTGGACCTTGAGCGGCGTCAGTTCGCCTCGCGGCTCACCATCGGCCGGGTCATAGGTGACGGTATAGGAAAAATCGGTGTCGGGCGTGACCATCGATTGATAGTCGATGCGCAACGTATCGGTATCGAATTCGGCAACCGGCCCCAGTCCCGCGTCATAGCTTGCTTCGGGGAAGGCGATCCGCTCGACGCTCTCATTGTCGTAATAGCGGATTTCGACCTGGTCGAGACCGCGTTCGCGGCCCTCGATGACATAGAAATTGGCGAAATTGGTGAGGCCGGTGATGTAAAAATCGTCCGACCCGGCGATCAGCTCGTCCCATTCACCCGGATTGTCGAGCGAAGCGGTGACGATACGGAAGTTCACATGGCTGTCATTGCTATGGATATAGAGTGTCCCCTCATGCTCCTCGACATCATATTGCCGGTTCGTCTGCCGCGGTGAGACAAGAATGTTCGCCGCCGTCAAATCGTCGAGCGGGATCAGGCGGACTTCGTTCGACACATTGTCGCCTGCGCTGATAGTCAGGAAACGGCGCGACTGCGTCTGGTCGATGCCGATTTCCATGCCTTCTTCGGTTTCGCGGAAGAGTTCGGTATCGGCCGAAGGGTCGGTGCCCAGGACGTGGCGCATCGCGACCTTGCTGCGCCAATTCTCATCGACGGGCGTGTAAACAATGCTCTGCGAATCCGCCGCCCATATGACATTGCTGAGCATGCCTGGAATGGCATCGGGCAGATCTTCGCCGGTCGCGAGATCCTTGAAGCGCAGCACATAGCGCTCCGAGCCGTCGGTATCGGTCGAATAGGCGAGCAGGCGGGCATCGGGGCTGATCTGGATAGTGCCGAGGCTGAACTGCTCATGGCCCTCGGCGAGCGCATTTTCGTCGAGCAGCAATTCGTCGTCACCGCCGGCGACCGGCCGGCGATACCAGAGACGATATTCCTGGCCCTCATTATAGGCATACCAATATTCGTAATCGCCATCGGGCACCGGAACGCTCGCGTCGTTCTCGGCGATCCGCCCGCGCATTTCTGCGGTCAGCGTTTCGATCAGCGCCTCGTGCGGGGCCATCACCGCCTGAAAATAGGCGTTCTCCGCACGCAGATAGGCGAGCACGTCTTCGTCGTCGATCTCGGGATAGCCCTGATCCTTCATCCAGAAATAGGGGTCCTCGACGGTAATCCCGTGCATGGTGAAGCTGTGCGGGCGCTGTTCGGCCACGGGCGGAGCGGGCAGGGCGGCATTGGTGTCGGGCACGGACGGGCTTTCTGTCTGGGCGAGGGACGGAGAGGAGAGGGCGAGCAGGCTCGCGGTCAGGATAATGCGGGAAATCATCTGGCAACCTTCCTAGGACTGGATGGTTGAGCTGTAGAACGGTAGGAAAGCCAGCGAAACCCAATTCCGATTGTCCTGAGCTTGTCGAGGGGCTGTCCTTCACTTTCCGTCGCTGGAAAAGAAAGTGCAGGGCTTCGACGCGCGCAGCCCGATCGGCTAAAAAAAGGCCTGCATCATGTCCACCTATGAAGATCGCCTCAATGCCTTGCGCGAGGAACTCGCCTCGCGGCAGCTGACGGGCTTCGTCGTCCCGCTCACCGACGAGCATATGAGCGAATATGTCGGCGCCTATGCGCAAAGGCTTGCCTGGTTGACCGGATTT
>JABDLY010000026.1 GCA_013001755.1 Sphingomonadaceae bacterium | reverse complement strand
ACTTCGCCCATTCGAGGCTGGCGATATAGTCTTCGGTAGCGAGCAAGGACGGCGTATTGATCGTCGCGCCTTCGAAGATCGCGCGGTTGAGCTTGCCGTTTTTCTTGACGCGGAAGATCTTGGGCAGCGGCCAGGCGGGTTGATGGCTTTCGATCCGCTCGACGGCGCGCGGGCTGAGGATCAGCATACCGTGCGCGGCTTCCGATCCCATCACCTTCTGCCATGAATAGGTCGTCGCATCGAGCTTGGGCCAATCCATCGGCTGGGCGAAAATCGCGCTCGTCGCGTCGTTGATCGTGACGCCGTCGCGTTCCGAAGAAATCCAGTCGGTGTGCGGAATCCGCGCGCCCGATGTCGTGCCGTTCCATGTGAAGACGATATCGTCGCCCGGATCGATCTGGCTGAGATCGGGAATGTCGCCATAATCGGCGTCGAGCACGGTCAGCCCGTCGGGCTTGAGCTCTTTCACCGCGTCCTGAATCCAGACATTGCCGAAGCTTTCCCATGCGGCAACGGTGCAGGGCCGGGCGCCGAGCATGTTCCACATCGCCAGTTCGACCGCGCCGGTATCCGATGCCGGCACGATGCCGATCAGATAATCGTCGGGGATGCCGAGGATCTCGCGGCTAAGGTCGATCGCATATTTGAGACGGCCTTTGCCGGTCGCCGAACGATGCGAGCGCCCAATCGCTTCGGTGTTGAGCTTGTCGAGCGACCAGCCGGGGAATTTGCAGGTGGGCCCGGATGAAAAGAAAGGGCGGCCCGGGCGGACCGAAGGTTCGTCATTCATATATTCTCTCCTTACAGAGAGCACGCGCTGCGTTGGGACAGCGTGGCCCGCAGCCGCTATCCGTTGTGCGGCGCAGCATGTCAATTGCGTTGGACGAAAGCCGTGCACGGTTCGACTCATATCGGGCGGAGGGCGATTGACCGCCGCCAACGCGCCGGTAGGCAGGCTGTATGCGTATCGGGGGGATATCGGCGATTTTGCTTTTGCTTGCCGGGTGCGGGCTAGTCGATGGCCGCAACGACAATCGCCCGGTGCCGCGGTCGGATCAGCAGGGCCAGCGCCTGCCGCCGCCCTCGGGCGATCTGCGCCAATGCCTGTCGGGCCTCGACCGTGCCGGCGTCCAATACCGTCGGCTGCCCAATCGCGAATTTTCCGGCGGATGCCATGCTCGCGGCGCGGTGCAACTGCTCCAGGTCGGGGTGCCGACGCGCAACCTTGGCGCGATGACCTGCCCGCTGGCCGATCGCTATGGCCGCTGGGTGCGCGATGTGCTCCAGCCTGCCGCCCGCCGTCATTTCGGCAGCCAGGCGACCCGCGTCGATGTCATCGCGACCTATAGTTGCCGCCAGATCGCCGGTTCGAGCCGCATCTCCGAACATGGCAAGGCCAATGCGATCGACATTCGCGCATTCGTCATCGACGGCGAACGGCAGGTCAGCGTTCTCGAAGGCTGGAATGGCGACCGGCGCGAACGCGCCTTTTTGCGCGATCTGCATCAGGGTGCCTGCCGCACCTTCGAGATCGTCCTCGGCCCCGACGCCAATGCCGCGCATCGCGATCATTTTCATTTCGACATGGGAAGTCGCGGTCCCTATTGCCGCTAGGCATGAAGGACACCAATATTCCCCAGCGCATCTTCCGCGCGGCCGATGAAGATGCCGCCTCCGCCCGCGAAGCGACCCTCACCCCGCAGACCGAACATTCCGCTTACAAGCTCGCCTTTCAGGATACCGATTTCCTGCTGCGCGAGGATTTGCGTCCGGTGCGGTTCCAGCTCGAATTGCTCAAACCTACGTTGTTGCTCGACGAAGCGAAAATCGGATCGACCTTCGTCATGTACGGTTCTGCCCGGATACCGGAGCCCGAAATGGCCGATGCGATGGTCGAGGCGGTGGACGCTCCGCAAAAGAAAGTGGCGGAGAAGCTGCGCGCCAAGGCAAAATATTACGTCGAAGCTCGCAAACTGGCGCAGCTGGCGAGCAGTTGCGCGCCCGACGAAGATGGCCAGCGGCAATTCGTCGTCTGTTCGGGCGGCGGTCCTTCGATCATGGAGGCGGCCAATCGCGGGGCGGTCGATGTCGGCGCCGAATCGATCGGGCTCAATATCGTCTTGCCCTTCGAACAGGCGCCCAATGAATATGTCACGCCGAGCCTGAGCTTCCAGTTCCACTATTTTGCCTTGAGGAAGATGCACTTCCTGATCCGTGCGCGCGCCGTTGCGGCCTTCCCGGGCGGTTTCGGAACATTCGACGAGCTGTTCGAGCTGCTCTGCCTCGTTCAGACCGGCAAGGTAAAGCCGCTACCGATCCTGTTATTCGGCAAGGAGTTCTGGACGACCGTCGTCAACTTCCAGGCGCTGGCCGAGGAAGGCACGATTTCGCCCGAGGATCTGGGATTGCTGCGTTTCGTCGAGACCGCCGACGAGGCCTGGGGTCATGTCGAGGATTATTATGAAGAACCCGTCGGCTGGAAGTGCGAGCCGACAATTCTCAAGATCGATTAGCGCCCGGGCCTAACCTTCGGCGTCGACAGCTTCGGCCGAATCGTCGACCGGAGCTTCGTCTTCGGCCGGCACGGCCTCTTCGCCATCGGCAGGCGCTTCTTCGCCTTCCTCCGCTTCGGCTTCGGGTGGCGGTGCTGCGGGGAGCGCCATGTTCGAGCCCTGCTCGTTCATATAGAGAATGACCGAAGCGCGGTCATAGGGATCGGACAGGCCGGCGAACGACATTTTCGTCCCGCTGGCGAAGTTGCGCGGGCTTGCGAGCCAATCGGACATATTGTCCCAGTTCCACGAGCCCCCGATACCGGCGAGCGCATCGGAATAATCATAGCCCGACTGGCCGGCGATCTGGCTGCCGAGCATGCCGTATAGATTCGGCCCGATGCCGCTGGCACCACCCTGGTTGATCGTGTGGCAGCTGGCGCAGCGCCCGAAAAGATTCTCGCCGCGTTCGGCGGTCACCGAGGTGTCGGTCAGCGCTTCGCCCATCGACATTTCGGCTTCTTCGCCGCCACCGTCTTCGACGACGCCTTCGACGACATATCCCATGGTTTCGGGGCGCTCGGCGTGGAAAACTTCGCTCATGACGATCGAAGAACCCAGCGCGACGATGCCGCCCGCCAATGCCCAGCCCGCAGCGGTATTAAAGGTACTCATCTTTGTCTTTCCAATGGCCCCGAGACGTTGGCGAGCGCTTTATAGCGGGCAGCGGACTATCGCAAGCTGGCAGTGAGCCCCCGGCGCTCGTCATTGTCCGGCGAGCCAAGCCTTGAGCAAAGTATGCGCGATAGCGAAATGCGGCGGCGCTATAAACGGCGCATCGGGCGATTCGGCGAAGGCGGCCTCGACCTCGTCGCGCGTCACCCAGATCGCGTCGTCGAGCTCGTTCTCGTCGAGCCTGATCGTGTCGTCTTCGACCGGCGCGATGCACGCCATCATCAGCGAATTGGGGAAGGGCCAGGGCTGGCTCGTCAGATAGCGAACCGATTTCGTGCGGACGCCGGCTTCCTCGTGCAGTTCGCGCGCCACCGCCTCTTCGATCGATTCGCCGGGCTCGAGAAACCCTGCCAGCGCCGAATAGCGTTTCGGCGGGAAGCGCGGCTGGCGGCCGACCAGCGCCTTGCCCTCATATTCGGCGAGCATGATGACGACCGGGTCGACACGCGGGAACTGTTCGGAATCGCAGCTGTCGCACCGGCGCCCCCAACCCGCCTTGGCGATTCGCGAAGGATTGCCGCAGCGGCTGCAGAAACGGTGGCCGCGATGCCATTCTATGAGCGAGCGCGCAGTCGCATAGGTTGCCGATTCGGACGGCGGCATGAGATCGAGATAGCGCCAGGCGGCATAGGCTTGCTGGCGTTGCGGCGGGCCTTGCTCGATCAGTGGCGCAAAGCAGGGTGTCTCGCCGTCGAGACCGAGAAACAGCAATTCGGCATCGTCCGGGCATTCGGCCAGCGAACACCAGCACAGCGCGCCGTCCGGCTCGATTTCGGGATCGAGATCGTTGAGCTTGAGCAGCCGCGCGCGCAAATTGCCATACAACCCTGCCATCGCATCGTCGTCGATGCGGATATGATCGGCGCGGTCGAGCGGCGAGCCGGTTACTCCTGCGATCGGGCCCGGAAGCGGAATATCGTTCATTCGGTTTCTTCCTCCAGCGCGCGGGCGAGCTTAGCGGCCTTGGCGAATAGCGTAGGTAGCCCAGCCTCTTCAATCCGGCCGACCGGCCACCATTCGCCGTCGATGTCGGGCCGGGTCAAGACCTTCGTCGTCACCACGTCAAGCGTCAGCGCGAAATGGGTGAAGACGTGGTCGACGGTACCGATCACTCGCCGGGGACCGCTTAGCGCTCCGGCGAAGGCCGGAGCCCAGTCCGGCGGATCGAGCTTGGCTCCGGTCTTCGCCGGAGCACACCAATTGTCGCTCGGCAAAGCGCGCATGCCGCCAAGCATGCCCTTGCCGGGACGGCGGACGAGCAGAACATCGCCTTGATGTTCAAGCCAATAGGCCGTGCCGTGGCGCTGCGGTTTCGGGCCTTTGGATTTCCTGACCGGCCATGCCTCGGGCTCGCCGCTCGCCGCTGCCGCGCATTGCTCGCTCAGCGGACAGATGCCGCAGGCCGGGTTGCGGCTGGTACAGATAGCCGCGCCGAGATCCATCATCGCCTGCGCGAAATCGCCCGCGCGATCGGGCGGGGTCAGTGTTTCCGCCGCGGCGCGAATCTCGCGCCGTGCCTTGGGCAACGGTGTGTCGATCGTTTCGAGCCGCGCTATGACGCGCTCGATATTGGCATCGACCACGATTGCAGCTTCGCCAAAAGCGATCGCTGCGATCGCCGCAGCCGTATAATCGCCAATCCCCGGCAGGTCGCGCAGCGCCGTCTCAGTTTCCGGAAACCGCCCGCCATGATCTTCCGCCACGATTTTGGCGCACGCGATGAGGTTGCGGGCGCGGGCGTAATAACCGAGCCCCGCCCAAGCCGCCATCACATCGTCATCGTCCGCCGCCGCCAGCGCCTCGACCGTCGGCCAGTTTTCGATGAATTTGGCGAAATAGGGTTGTACCGCCGCCACAGTCGTCTGCTGGAGCATGATTTCGGAAAGCCAGACCCGATAGGGATTGGTTCGCGGAGCCCCGGGGGGCGCGCGCCAGGGCAACATGCGGGCGTGCGCCTCGTACCAGCGCAGCAGCTCCGACGCGATGCTTCCAGGGTTCATCGTCCGGTTTCCGGGCGCTTGCCGATTATCCACACGGCGCAGACGGTATTGATAGCGGGCATATGGGGCCTATGGCATGAGATGCACGATGGCGAAAACACCGAAAAAACCGGGTGACGGTGCGCGCGCGGGACCGCGCCGCAACTATCGCGCGCGTGCCGTCGGCGATCTGCTGCCCGATGTCGGGCGGGCGTCTTTCCGGCGTTTCGGCTTCGTCCAGAGTTCGGTCGTCAGCCGTTGGAACGAAATTGTCGGCGAACGCTATGCCGAAGTTTCGGCGCCCGAATCGATCCGTTTTCCGCATGGCCGCCGTTCGGACGGGGTTTTGCGGCTTACCGTATCGGGTGCGCATGCGACGATGATGCAGCATATCGAGCCGGAGATCATCGAACGGGTCAATCGCTTCTTCGGTTATCCCGCCGTGGCGCGGGTTTCGATCCAGCAAGGCCATCCGCCTGAGCCCGCTCGCACCCGAAAAGCTCCGCCTTCGCTGCGCGCGATACCCGATTCGCTCGGCGATTCGCTGCGCGAGATCGAGGATCCCGAATTGCGCGCCTGCCTCGAAGGGTTGGCGGTTTCGGTGGCGAATTCGTGCGATATGCCGATTTTTGACGAGGGTTCGGCGCCAAAGCAATTGCAGGTTAAGCGTCTGGAGGATATCGGGCGCGGCGAACATCATGGAGTTTCTGATCAATGAAGAATCACTGGAAAATCGCCGGTATCGGCCTTGCCATGGCATTGGCCGCCTGTGGCGGCGAAACCTCGGCCAATGGCGGCGCAACGACTGTTTCGGCCGATGACGCCAATACGTCGCGCAACTGGGTCGAAGTTGTATCGAAGACCGACGAAGGCGGCTTTCGCATGGGCAATCCCGATGCGCCGATCCAGATCGTCGAATATGCTTCGCTGACCTGCTCGCATTGTGCGACGTTCGCCGAAGAAAGCTTCGAGCCACTGACCGAGAATTACGTGTCGCAGGGCCTGGCGAGCTTCGAGGTCCGCAACTTTGTCCGCGATCCGCTCGATCTATCGGCTGCGCTTTTGAGCCGCTGCAACGGCGCCGAGCCGTTCTTCACGCTCAACGAGCGGCTGTTCGCCAACCAGGTGCCGATGTTCGAAGCGATCCAGGGCGCCGACCAGGCGCAGCTCCAGGCGCTGTCGACGCCCGAAGCGGTGCAGAGCGGCGCGGCCTTTGTCGGCTTTGCCGAGGCAGCCGGATTGATAGATTTCGTCGGCGGTCTCGGCATTTCGCCGGATCAGGCGCGCCAGTGCCTGAGCGATTCGGCCGCGCTCGAAGAGCTTGAGCAGATGCGCGCCCAGGCGATGAGCCAGTATAATCTGGCCGGTACGCCGACTTTCCTGATCAATGGCGAAGTCGTGCAGGGCGTTTCCAACTGGGCCGGGCTTCAGGCACGGCTTGAGGAAATGGTCGAGTAGTTTGCTCGGCAGGGGGGACATCGGCTTGCGGGCAACCGGATCATGAAGATCAAGCGGCTCAAACTTTCGGGCTTCAAGAGCTTTGTCGATCCGGCAGAACTGCGCGTCGAGCCCGGCCTGACCGGCGTTGTCGGCCCCAATGGTTGCGGCAAATCGAACCTGCTTGAGGCATTGCGCTGGGCGATGGGCGAAAGTTCGCCAAAATCGATGCGCGGCGGCGGGATGGAAGACGTCATCTTCGCCGGCACCGATGCGCGGCCGTCGCGCGAGTTCGCCGAGGTCGCCATCCTTGCCGAGCGCGAAGCCGGCGACCAGCCCGACGATGTCACCGCTGCGCTCGAAAGCGAAGTGGAGGTCGTCCGCCGGATCGAGCGCGGCGCGGGGTCCGCCTACCGCGTCAATGGCCGCGATGTGCGTGCCAAGGACGTCGCGCTGCTGTTCGCCGATGCCGCGACCGGCGCGCATTCTCCGGCGCTCGTCAGCCAGGGCAAGATCGGCCAGGTGGTTTCGGCCAAGCCCGACGAACGGCGCCAGATGCTCGAAGAAGCGGCGGGTGTTGCCGGTCTGCATGTCCGGCGCAAGGATGCCGAGCAAAAGCTCCGCGCGACCGAAACCAATCTTGGACGCCTCGACGATCTGCTCGCCGATATGGAGCAGCGGGCCAAGGCGCTGAAACGGCAGGCGTCGCAGGCCAAGCGCTATCGCAAGCTCAGCGAACAGATCGAAGCGGGCGAAGGCCGGCTGATCTACGCGCGTTGGCGCGATGCAGCCGAGGCGGCGAAACTGGCGCAGGAAGAGGCCGAACTCGCCGAAACGCAGGTCGCCGATGCCGCCGAGAAACAGCGCGCGGCTGCGGTTCATCAGGCCGAAGCGGCAAGGGCGCTCGCCGAACAGCGCAATAGCGCGCAGGAAGCCCGCGATGCGGCGACGGCACTGGGTCATGAGCTCGCCGCGCTCAAGAACGAACGCGCCGCGCTCGAACGGCGGATATCCGAACTGGCGAGCCAACGCGAAACGCTGGCCCGCGACAGGACGCGCGAAGATGCACTGGCGCGCGATGCTGCGGCGGCGCTCGAACGGCTCGAGGCGGAACGGAAAGAAATTGCGGCGCGGCTCGAAGATGCCGATGGGCGCCGGGCCGATGCCGACGAGAAATTGCGCGAGGCCGAAAGTGTTGCGAGCGATGCCGAACTCGCAATGGCGCGCGCGCTGGCGGCGCAGGCCTCCGAACAGGCCGATGTGCGGGTGGCCGAAGCCAATGCCGATTCGTCTCGGCAAAGGCTGACGCGGGCCGAGGCGGAAGCCGAACGGATCGCGGCAGAGCTTGCGGAACTTGGCGACCTGGGGCCGCTCGAAGAAGCGCGCCATGCGGCCAAGATCGAACGCGCGACAGCCGAGAAGCGGGTCGAGGAATTGCGCGAGGCGATTGCCGCCGCCGATAGCGAGCGCGAAGACGCTGCATCGGCACGCGACGAGGCGGAGAGCGCGACCTCGACGGCGCGGGCGGTCTTGTCGGCGCTCGAATCCGAATCGCAGGCGCTTGAGAAGGCGCTCGAAAGCAGCGCAGGCGACAAGGCGTTGGATCGGGTAAAGGCCGCGCGTGGTTATGAAGCGGCGCTGGCGGCGGCGCTTGGCGAGGATCTCGAAGCCGGGCTCGATGCCGAGGCGAAACGGCGCTGGACTGGCGCTGAGACGCGATCGGACGATCCTGCGCTCCCGGCCGGTGCGGAGTCGCTGGCCGATCATGTCGATGCGCCGGCGGCGTTGCTGCGGCGGCTCAAGCAGATCGGTGTGGTCGAGAGCGATGACGGTTCGGCTCTGCTGGCGGTCGGTCAGCGGCTGGTGACGCGCGATGGGCGTCTCAGGCGCTGGGATGGCTATGTGGCACGCGACGAGGGTGCTGCTGCCGCTGAACGATTGCGGCGCGCGAACCGGCTCGACGAGATCAAGGGCAAATTGCCCGAGGCGCGTGAGAGCCTTGAAACCGCTGCCGCCGATGCCGCATCGGCGCTTGCGCAGCTAACCGAATCGCGGACGCGGCTCGAGGATTCGCGCGATGCTCTCGGCAAAGCGGAAGACCTTCTGCGCGCGGCGATCCGCGAGGAAGATTCCGCTGAAGCGGCGATAGAACGGCTGGCGGGACAGAAAGACGGGCTGACCGAACGGCACCAGCGCGCGGCCGACGAACTGGCCGAGGCCAAGGCGGCGCTTGCGGCGGCTGACAAAGCGATTGGCGCGCTCCCCGATGGCAGCGAGACAGACAAATCGGTCGAACGGCTCAAGGGCGCGAGCGAGGCGGCGCGCGCGGTGCTCGCCGAAGCGCGCGCTGCGGCGGCGACGGTCAACCGGACGATCGAAGCCGATGCCGCGCGGCTCGACGCCGCCAAGGCCGAATCGGACAGCTGGAAATCGCGTGCCGGCGAGGCGGCACGGCGCGTCCAGGAAATGGCGAAACGATCCGAGGAAGCGCAGGCCGAGGCCGAAGCACTCGCCAATGCGCCCGACGATATGGAAGAGCGGATTGCGGCGCTGGCCGAACAGGGCGCTACTGCCGATGCCGCTGCCGGAGCGGCGCGGATGGCAGAGCGCGCCGGCGAAGAAAAAGTCGCGGAGTTCGAGCAGGTCGCGGCAGCCGCCGTCGAGGCGCTAGCCACGGCGCGTGAGACCCGGGCTGGCGCGCAGGCGCGGTACGAAAATTCCGAAAGCCGCCGCCGCGAGATGGTCCGCATCGCGCAAGAACGTTTTTCGGTCGGTCCCGACGCGCTGCCGAACAAGTTCGAAATCGAGGCCGAAGGCGTCGATGAGGCCGAGCTGGAATCGGCGCGGCTCGACAAGCTCAAGGCCGATCGCGAGCGGATCGGGCCGGTAAACCTCGTTGCCGAGAACGAACTCGAAGAGCTTGAAACCGAACGCAAAACTTCATTCGCCGAACGCGAGGAACTGGGCCAGGCGATCAACCGGTTGCGCGGTTCGATCGGCAACCTCAACCGCGAAGGCCGGGCGCGTTTGCTCGCGGCGTTTGAAGAAGTCGACCGCCATTTCCAGCGGCTTTATCAAACACTTTTTCAGGGCGGCCATGCGCATCTCGAACTGATCGATTCGGACGATCCGCTCGAAGCGGGCCTCGAGATCATGGCGCAACCGCCGGGCAAGAAACTTTCCTCGCTGACATTGCTTTCGGGCGGCGAGCAGGCGCTGACGGCGATAGCGCTGATCTTCGCGCTGTTCCTTACCAACCCTGCGCCGATCTGCGTGCTCGACGAAGTCGATGCGCCGCTCGACGATGCCAATATCGAACGCTTCTGCGAGCTGCTCGACAAGATGACGAGCGAGACCGATACGCGCTATCTTATCGTGACGCATAACGCCGTGACGATGTCGCGGATGAACCGGCTTTATGGCGTGACGATGGTCGAGCGCGGCGTCAGCCGGCTGGTGTCGGTCGATCTCGGTACGGCCGAAACGCTGATCGCCGCCGAATAGCCGCCGCTATTCGCTCTCGCCCTCGCGCACCCTCTCTTCGGCCAGTTCGCGCATGATGCGCGGGCGCTCGAAGATGTAACGGGCATAGACGCCCTCTTCGCTATCGTCGGTGAAGAAGCCGTCGATGCCGATGCGTAAATATTCGGCGATTTCGCGTTCGATCAGGCCATTGGCCGCGGGGTCTTCGCCGTTGCGCATATTGGCGGGAAGGAAATAGTTTTCGGGCCGGAAGCTATAGGGGATGACGCGCAAGCCCAGCGCTTGCGCATTGGCGGTGACGGCCGTCGGTTCGCCGAGATTATCGTTTTCGTCGCGCGGGATCAGCCAGTTCTTGTCGGGTCCGATCGCATCGGCATAGGTGGCTATGGCGCGGAGTCCCGCGGGCGTCGTCATATGCGCATAGCTGGTGCCTGGTGCATCTGCAGGCGCACCCGATCGGCGGATCAGCTGGACGAGACGCAGGTTGGTGAGGATATCGAGCCGGGCCAGCGGCGCTATCTCGAACGACTGGATCATCGCGGGATCGTCGTCGTCGTCATAGCCCGCATCGGCAAGCTGTGTCGCAAGCGCTTCTTCCATCGGCAGGCCGATTGAGGCGAAATAACCCGGATGCTTGATTTCGGGGACGAGGCCGACGGCGCGGTTCTGCCGCTGCACCAAAGCGAT
Organism: Sphingomonadaceae bacterium; assembly: GCA_013001755.1. GTDB lineage: Bacteria > Pseudomonadota > Alphaproteobacteria > Sphingomonadales > Sphingomonadaceae > Parasphingopyxis. Next base: position 28,193 of record JABDLY010000026.1, on the reverse strand, counting down.
GATCTCCGCCAGCGTAGGCACGGCATAGCGCCCGTCATGCTCGGCGCTTTCAGGCCTTAGCTGCGGCAGCCGCTCGCGGGCGCGCAGCGTCCGCAGCTCGGCTAGCGTGAAATCTTCGGTGAACCAGCCGGTGATTTCCAGCCCGCCAATTGTCTTGGTTGTCCGGCGGTCGGCGAATTCGGGTCGGTCGGCGACGTCGGTGGTTTCGGAAATCTCGTTTTCGTGCCGCGAGACGAAAACGCCGTCGCGCGTCATCACGAGATCGGGTTCGATGTAATCGGCGCCCTGATCGATCGCGAGGCTGTAGGCTTCCAATGTGTGTTCGGGCAGATCGCTCGATGCGCCGCGTTGCGCGATAACCAGGATATCGACATGCGTCGCAACCGGCTCGCCCTGCGTAACGCACGCCGCGAGCGGCAGCAGAAAGAGAAGAAGGCCAGCGCGCCATCGCATGATCGCGGCGCTAGCCTCCCAATTTTCGAAAGTCTATCTAGGCGGCGCGCTCGAGTTCGTCGGGCTTGCGCTTCTCGAACTTGTCCGCGAGCTCCTTGACCTTGGCATCGCTCAGCCCCTTCGCGGCGGCGATGAACATCTCGTCTTCCTCTTCCTCGATATGATGGAGATACCGGTCCTTCATAGTCCGGAAGCGCGCCAGCCAGCCGGTCGACGAATAATCCATCTCTTCTAGTTCCTCGAGATAGTCTTCGATTTCCTTATGTTCGGCGACCGAATGCTGCCCTTCATGGCGCAGATCGCGATCGGCGAGCATCGTCGCGTAGAGCGTCTCTTCCTCGGCGGCGGCATGCGCCGTTACCTCGGTTTTGAAGCGCCCGAACAATTCGCGCCGTCCCTCGCTGTCGCCTTCGGTCTTGTCGATCAGGTCGAGCAAAGTGCGATGCTTGTCGTGATCTTCCTTGAGCCGTTTGAAAATCGTTTCGTCTGCCATTGCGGTGTTTCCTTGAAATTTGCTGTTGGGGCCTGCTCTATCAACGGCTGCTTCGGGCTATTGTTTCAGATGCGAATCATTATCACATGGGGGCGAAGGAGAGCGCTGGCGATGGAAGAACAAAAGGACCCCGCGATCGAGCTGACGCGGCTCGATCCGCGCCAGCGCATGGTGATCAGAATATATGCGCTGATCTCCGGGCTAGTGCCCTTCCTGGCGCTGTGCGGCGGTGACCTTGCGGCGAACAGCCTTCTCGGCTGGCCCTATGCCTATCTGACGGGGCTTGGCGTCCTCCTCTACACTATATCGGTCATTGTCCTGCCGGGGCGTCGTTGGCGGCGCTGGGGCTATCATATGGGCAGCGACGCGATCCGCATCGCTTCGGGCTGGGTCGTCCGTCGCGAAACGATCGTGCCGTTCGCCCGCGTCCAGCATATCGACGTGTCGCGCGGGCCGATCGAGCGCGCCTTTGGCGTGGCGACGCTGACGCTCCATACGGCGGGGAGTTATAACAGTACCGTCGCGCTCCCCGGTCTGGCGTTCGAGGACGCGGGGAGTATCCGCGAGGAAATCCGCACGCATATCCGGCAGGATTTGCCGTGAGCGATGCGCTTGCGCCGAACGAGGAAGCCGCGCCGGTCCGGCGACTGCACCCGGCAAGCCTTGCGATTGGCGCGATTGAACGGTTGCCGAGCCTGGTTCTCGGTCTCCCCGCGGTCGCCTATTTCGCGGGCGATGTCGGGATCGGCGTTGCGATCCTGCTCGCTATCGCCGGACTCGCAATCTCGATCGGCATCGCCTTCCTCCATTGGCTGCGCTTCAGCTATCAACTGGGTGACGCCCAGCTCGTCATCGAAAGCGGCATAATGAGCCGCAACCGGCGCTCGATACCGTTCGACCGGATCCAGGATGTCAGCCTCGAACAGACATTGCTCGCGCGAATATTCGGCGTGTCGATCGTGCGGATCGAAACCGGAAGTTCGGGCAGCGACGAAGGCAAACTCGAATGCGTAAGCCGCGACGAGGCGGACCGGCTGCGCGACGTGATCCGCAGGCACCGAAGCGGTGCCGTATCCGCCGAAGCCGCCGAAGCGGAAGAGGCGGCCGCACCGATATTGTTCAGCATGAACCCCGACCGGTTGCTGACCGCTGGACTGTTCAATTTCTCGCTCGTCTTTCTCGCGGTGATCGGCGTCGGCTGGCAATATTTCGGCACATATCTTCCGGGCCGTTATCTCGATCCGGAATATTTCATCGGCCGATGGGGCGATATGCTGGCCGGTTTCGCGACGCTGTTCGCCGCCACTGTCGCGCTGGCCGCCCTGCTCGTGGTGGGTATGGTAACCGGGATCGTGCGCACCTTCCTCCGCGATTACGGTTTCGAGCTGACGCGCACCGAAACCGGATTGCGCCGGATACGCGGATTGTTGACCCGCACCGATGTCGTGATGCCGCTGCGCCGCGTCCAGGCGGCTATCGTCTCGACGGGTATCGTTCGTCGGCGCTTCGGCTGGGAAGCTTTGTCGTTGCAGAGCCTTGGCACCGATGGCGATGCCGGGACCAGCCACGTCGCCGCGCCCTTTGCCAGGCGGCTCGAGTTATTGCCGATTTTTGGCGAACTGGCGCTTCCCGAGCCGCCGGCGGCAGAGGCATTCACCCGTGTCTCCCGCCATATGGTGACGCGAAGCTGGATCGAGGACGGCGTGTCGCTGGCGGTGACAGTCGTCGCCCTGTCCTGGGTCTGGGCGGCGGCAATCTGGTTCATCTTGCTGGTGCCTGTGGCGCTTGTGGGGGCGATTTTCCAGTATCGCGCGCATGGCTGGCGGTTTGACGGCGAGTTTCTTTTCGTTCGCCGCGGCGTCTGGAAGCCAAGGACGCTCGTCCTGCGCCGCGAAAAGGTCCAGAGCGCGACCGTCGTTCGCACGCCGCTACAAAGCCTGTTCGGCACGGCCACATTGGTGATCGGCACGGCGGGAGCGCCGCTAGCCTCGCCGCTCAAAATTGTCGATCTGGAATTGCCCGAGGCGCAGGCACTGATGGATCGCTTGCTGCTGCGTTAGCCCTGCGCGCGATAGGCGCGGAAAAAGACGTCGATAGCGTGATCGACATGGGCTTCAAGCTCTTCACTGCCGAGCGTCTCGCGCGCGCTGAAGCGCAACTCGACCTCCTTGAAACCGCGCCACAGCGATAGCAGGTCTTCGGCAGCGAGCTTGATGTCGTCGATCGCAAGCTCTTCGCGATCGGCCGCAGCACCCAGAATAGCCATCAGTTCCGATCGCATCGTCCCCGGGCCAGCCTCGAAGAAGCGCCGCGTCGCGCCGGGCTGGTCGCGGCGCAGCGCCGTCAGCATGGCGTCGACATGATAAAATCGCTCGCTGAGCAGGAAGGCGGACAAGGTGACGCCGAAATTCCGCAGCTGGTCGCGCAGCGTCGGCGCATCGCGATTGGCGGCGTGGATCATTGCGGTCATCGAAGCCGCTTGCCCGCGGATCATCGCTTCGGTCAGCCCGGTCTTGTCGCCGAACCGCTTGTAAAGCGTCACCTTCGAGACGCCGGCGGCATCGGCGATCTGGTCCATCGAGGCGTTGGCGAACCTGCCCGCAAACATCAGCGCCCGTCCGGCATCGAGAATCGCTTCGGTCTTGGCTTCATCGGTCGGCCGGCCGGGGCCGCCAGCGGCAGGGGAGGCGTTCTTCTCGCTCATCGCGCTGTCCTCATAACATATTGTTTCAGTTTTGAAACAATACTAAACGTTGACGTTCACTAATTGGAATGCCATAATTCACGCGACAAATCAAACGGGAGTCGCAGGCGCCGATGGGCTGGATTGCGCTGAGAATGCTGACAGGGGACAGGGTCAAGTTTATCGGCCTGTTGTTCGGCGTCGCCTTTTCTACGCTGCTTATCACCCAGCAGCTTTCGATTTTCGTCAATCTCGTGATGCGCGGCGGCGTTTCGGTCCAGGAAGTAGCAACCGCCGACATCTGGGTTATGGACCCGGCAACGCGCACGGCGGACGCGACTGCCCCGATGCCGTCTACGGCGCTTGAGCGCGTGCGCGGTGTAGAAGGTGTCGCCTATGCGTCTCCGCTTATCCGCACCGGCGCCGTTGTCCGCACGCCCGAGGGCGATCTCGAGCCGGTCAATATCGTCGGCGTCGATGACGCGACGCTGATCGGGCTGCCGCGCAACATGGCCGAAGGCGACCGGCTGAGCCTACTCGAACCCGATGCGGTCTTTATCGACGATGTCGGTGCGCGCCGCCTGTTTCCGCTCGATTATGACGTTGTCGGCACGCGGCTCGAGCTCAACGACCAGCGCGCCGTGATCCACGGCATCACCGATTCGATCCCGACCTTCACCTCGACCGTCATTCTCTACACGCGCTATTCGAATGCGCTGCGCTATGCGCCGGGAACGCGCAACCGCCTGTCCTTCGTGCTCGTCCGCAGCGTCGAGGGCATCGACGCGGGCGAGGTCGCCGAAAGTATCGAAGCGGAGACCGGCCTCAAGGCGCGGACATCGACCGACTTCGCGCGCGAGGGCATATTTTTCATCATCGAGAATACCGGAATCCCGTTCAATTTCGGAATTACCGTCCTTCTGGGTTTCGTCGTCGGCGTTGCCATCGTCAGCCTGACCTTCAGCCTGTTCATCCGCGATAACATCAAGCAGTTCGGCGCGTTGAAGGCGATCGGCGTCACCAATGGACGAATACGCCGGATGGTGGCCGTGCAGGCGGGTTTCGTCGGTCTCGTCGGCTATGGCATCGGCGTTTTGCTTGCCGAATTGTTCTTCGTCAGCTTCGCCGCGCTCGATACGTTCAAGGGCTTTTTCATGCCGTGGCAGATCCCGCTCTTCGCCGCGGTGGTCGTGCTGATCATGATCCTGCTCACCGGTTTCCTCGCGCTGCGCAACGTCCTCAAGACCGAACCGGCCGAGGTGTTCCGGTGAGCGAGACGATTATTATCGACGGCATCGTCAAGGAGTTCCCGATCACGCGCGACAATTCGATCCGCGTGCTTCACGGCATCGATCTGGAGATCAAGACCGGCGAGCTGACGTATCTGATCGGCGAGTCCGGATCGGGCAAGACGACGCTGATTTCGATCGTCGCGGGCATTCTCTATCCGACCCAGGGCACCGTTCATGTCTTTGGTACAGACATTTACCAACTGACCGACACCGAGCTGGTCAATTTCCGGCTCGACAATATCGGTTTTATTTTCCAGCAATATAATCTGATCCCGACGCTGACGTCGGCGGAGAATGCCGCAGTCCCCCTCTATGCGGCGGGGATGGGCCGCAAAGAGGGCGCGGAGCGCGGGCGCGCGATACTCGACAAGCTCAACATCCTCGACCAGGCTGAAAAACTGCCGCGTCAGCTGTCGGGCGGCCAGCAACAGCGCGTCACGATCGCCCGCGCGCTGATCCACGAGCCGCGCCTCGTCGTCTGTGACGAGCCGACGGCGGCGCTCGATGCTGCTTCGGGCCGCCGGGTGATGGACCTGCTGCGCGAAGTCGCGCTCGCGCCCGACCGCGCGGTGATCATCGTGACTCACGACAACCGCGTTTTCGACCTCGCCGACCGTATCCTCGAAATCGAGGACGGCCGTATCACCCATGACGGCAAGGGGCTTCCCGATGGCCATTGATCAAACGACCGCGAAGATAAACATCCGTCATGCTGACGGCTTTGTCGACTGCATCGACGCTCTCATTCGAAAGCCTGCCTTATGAGCAAACTCAGCTTCTCCCGCCAGATCCTGCCGGCGATCGCGATCATCGCGATTATCGTCACGGCGATCCTTGTCTTCGCCAACCTGCCCGACCGCACGATGAACGAACCCGAGATCGAGCCGCCGCGGACACCATCGGCACAGAGCGAAACCGGCTCGGTCGCGGGCACCGGCATTATCGAGCCGTCGAGCGAGCTCATCGAAATCGGCCCGCATATCTCGGGGATCGTCGACCAGGTCTATGTGTCGGCGGGCGACGAGGTGACGCAGGGCCAGCCGCTGTTCCGCGTCGACACGCGCGATGTGGCCGCGTGGGTCAATGAAGGTCGCGCACGGGTCAATGCATTGCGGCAATCGATGGCTTCGGCGCAAACCCAGCTGCGCGTCGCCAACGAACAGCTCGCGCTCTATTCGCGCGTCGAGGATCCGCGCGCGGTATCGCAGCAGGAGGTAATCGAGCGGCGCGGTGTGCGCGATAATGCACGCGCGCAGCTCGGTGTGGCCCAGGCGCAATATCGCGAGGCGCAGGCGCAGCTCGCTTCGGCGCAGACCGCGCTGGCCCGGCATACCGTGCGCGCGCCGAGCACGGGCACGGTGCTCCAGCTCAATGTCCGCGCGGGCGAGTTCGCCAGCGCGAGCGGGCCGATGGGCAATGGCGCCGATCCTCTCATCGTGATGGGAAACACCAATCCACTCCATGTCCGTGTCTCGATCGACGAGAATGAGATCGAGCGCCTGAATATCGGGGCACCGGCGATTGTCAGTGCGCGCGGCGATGCCGGGCGGCGGGTCCGCGCACGCTATGTCCGCACCGAGCCGCTCGTCGTGCCCAAGACCTCGCTGACCAACGCCGCGACCGAATTGGTCGATGTCCGCGTCATAGAACTGATCTACGCCCTCCCGCCCGAGGGCCACCGGATGTTTGTCGGACAGCAGGTCGATGCTTTTGTGCCGGCGCGCGGGGCGAACGCAGACGAGGCCGAGGAAGGGGATGCCGGAGAATGAACTCCAAGCCTTTCCTCGATCCGATTACCCTGAGCCGGTCGAAGGGTCGTTCTTTCTTTCTTCGCGTGGGAAAAGGTAAGGACAGGGCTTCGACAGGCTCAGCCCGATCGCTTGTTGTGGCGGCGCTGCTCGTACCTCTGGCGGCCTGCGCTACCGTGCAGGGCGCCCGTGCGCCGAGCGAAGTCGACATTCCCGATCGCTTCGCACTGGTCGCAGGCGAAGTCGATGCGGTGATCGATACGCGTTCGCTGCTACCGTTCGAAGACCCGGCCTATGCGGCTCTCCTCGCCCGCGCGTTGGCCGATGCGCCTGACCTGCAGGTGGCGCTCGCCCGCATCGACGCGGCGCGGGCCGGTGCACGTGGCGCGGCGGCCGAACGGCTTCCCAACGTTACGGCAAGCGGTGGTGTGTCGCGCGAGCGCACGAGTACGGCGACCTTCGGCGGTTTGCCGCAGAACATCCCTTTCGACACCGACCGGACAATCTACAGTGCATCGATCGATGCCGGCTGGGATGCCGACATCTTCGGGCGCCTGCGTGCTTCGGAGCGTGCCGCTCGCGCCCGGGTCGATGCCGCACGCGCCGATGCCGCCGCAGTGCGCGTCGCGCTGGCGTCGGATATTGCGCGCGCCGTTATCGGTTATCGCGCGGCCGAAGCTCGACTTGAGGTGATCGAGCAGGATCTTGCCGAAGCGCGCGATCTTGAGCGGCTGACCGATGTGCGGTCGCGTGCCGGGATATCGCCGGGCTTCGATTTGGTTCGCGCGCAATCGCTGCGCGCCGATGCCGAAGCGCGGCGCGGGCCGGTCGAGATCGATCGTACAGCGGCGCTGGCAACGCTGGCGACGCTGACGGCGCAATCGGTCGGCGCGATCGAGGCGGCGCTCGCGGTAAGCCATGAGACCGCCACCGCGCTTGATGTCGATACCGCGCTCCCCGAACTTGCCGTGCCGTCGATCCTGCTGCGCCAACGTCCCGATGTCGTCGCCGCCGAAAACCGGCTTGCCGCAGCCGATGCCGAAATTGCCTCCGCAGCCGCCGCCCGCTTCCCGAGCTTCTCGATATCCGGCGCCATCGGGCTGATCGCGCTCGCTTTCGGGGATCTGTTTTCGGACGATGCCGTCGTCGCCTCGCTCGGCGCCGGCATCGCCGGGCCGCTCTTGGATTTCGGACGGACCCAGGCGCGGATCGACCAGCGCCAGGCCGAAGCCGCCGAAGCCTTCGCCGCCTATCGCCGCCAGGTTTTCGTCGCGCTCGGCGATGTCGAACGATCGCTCGGCGCGATAGCGGCTGCCGATGTGCGCGCCGCGGCGCTCTCCGAACAACTCGGCTATGACAATGACAATGTCGGGCTGGCGGGCATCCGCTATCGTCGCGGCCTCGATACCTTCCTGACGATCATCGATGCGCAGCGCGCCGCCAACGCCACGCGCAGCGCCGAGATCATCGCCCGCGCCGATCGCGCGCTTCAACGCGTCGCTTTGTGGCGCGCGATTGGCGATGTGGACGAGCTGCCGACTACAGCACCCTCGGCAGAATAGGGCGTAGAGTATCGCTGACATGCTGCTAGGTTCGCCGTTGCGTGTTAGAACGGAGAGGAGCCCGCCACATGATCGACCCGCTATTCGACCTGTCGGGCAGAACCGCGCTGATTACCGGCGGCAGCCGCGGGCTCGGGCGCGAAATGGCGCTCGCCTTTGCCGATCGCGGCGCCGATATCGTGATCGCGAGCCGCAAGCTCGATGCGTGCGAGGCGGTGGCCGACGAAATCCGCGCCAAGGGGCGCCGCGCGTTTGCCCATGCCGCGCATTGCGGGAAATGGGACGAGATCGATGGCCTGATCGACGCCGCTTATGCCGAATTCGAACGCATCGATATCCTCGTCAACAATGCGGGGATGTCGCCCGCCTGTCCGAGCCATGAGATATCCGAAAGCCTGTTCGATTCGGTGATGAACCTCAACTTCAAAGGCCCGTTCCGCCTCGCCACCCGGATCGGCCACCGGATGAGCGAGGGAGAGGGCGGCTGTATCATCAACATCAGCTCGATCGCCTCGCTCGGCGCATTCCCCGGCGTCGTCCCCTATAGCGGCGCCAAGGCCGCGCTCAACGCGATGACGGTTTCGCTGAGCCGTGAATATGCCCCCAAGGTCCGCGTCAACACGATCGCCGCCGGGCCGTTTCTGACCGATATCGCCGAAGCCTGGGACGAGGAAGCGCGTGAGACTCAGCCAGTCGCGCTTGGCCGCCCCGGAAACCCCGAAGAAATCGTCACCGCCGCGTTGATGCTGGCCAGCCCGTCATCGAGCTACACGACAGGTGCGATCCTTCGCGTGGACGGGGGAGGGCGGTAGCTTTCTCGCGAATACACATTGCCTTAAACTCGCCGAGCTATTAGGTCGCCATCGCTTGGCGCATGCGGGTATAGCTCAATGGTAGAGCACTAGCCTTCCAAGCTTGTGATGCGGGTTCGATCCCCGCTACCCGCTCCAGCCGCATCTTCATCTTCTGCTTACCATTTTTCCCTAGTTTCGCGTATCATGAATGCGCATTCCGATATTGAGCGTGCGGCGGATGCCGCCGGTGGCGATCCGCGACCGGTTTCGGCTGTCTCGACGGGCGTGGGTCTGGCGGGGCTTGCGGGGCTTTTCGCCGCCGTCATCGTCGGGCGCATGATCGGCGCAAACGGGCCGCTTTCCGCGACGCTGGCCTTGGTCGCCTGTGCGCTGCCGATGATGGTCTGGACTGTCGTCGTCGACAAGACATGGAAACATGCGTCGACCGGGCTCGACTGGTCGAACCCGCCGCGAAGCCATGACGCCTGCCGTGAGATCAGCATCACCAAGCTCGCCGGGCTCTGGGCGACCTGGGCGATCATTGGCGCGCTCTATTGCATCTGCCGCTGGTATTGGGACGGGCAATATCTGTTCGCGATGCGGATGATCGCCTTGGCGGCGCCGGCGATGTTCATCGTCTCGATCCCCTATATCTTCTGGATCGACCGGCGGCTCAAACAGCCCAAGGACGGTGCCTATAGTTTCGGCAAATGGCTGATGGGCGACCATGACGAGGTCGATCGCGAGAAGATGATCGGCCATCTGCGCAATTGGGCCGTGAAGGGCTTTTTCACCGCCTTCATGATCTCGATCGTGCCGGGCAACTGGTTCGACGTGCTGCACTGGAGCAATGCCGAGATCGTCTCGAACCCGATCGCGATGGCGTTCTTCCTGATCAACATATTGTTCCTGATCGACGTCGCCTTTGCGACCGTCGGTTACGTGCTGACGATGCGTCCGCTCGATTCGCATATCCGCTCGTCCAATCCCTATGCGCAGGGCTGGATCGCCGCGCTGATCTGCTATCCGCCGTTTATCCTTATGGGCAGCGGCGGGCCGCTCGATTATCAGGGCAATAACGACGCCTGGACCTTCTGGTTCGAAGGCCAGCCCGTCGTCCTCGCCATCTGGGGCGGACTGCTCGTGCTGCTGACGGCGATCTACGCTTGGGCGACCGTCGCTTTCGGGCTGCGTTTTTCGAACCTTACCCATCGCGGCATTATGACCCACGGCCCGTATCGCTGGACGCGGCACCCGGCCTATCTGGCGAAAAATACCTTCTGGTGGCTGGCGGCGATGCCCTTTCTGCCGATGAGCGGGAGCACGGTTGACCTCATACGCAACACGGCGATCATAGCGGCGGTCAGCGGCGTCTATTACTGGCGCGCCAAGACCGAGGAAAAGCATCTGATGGCCGATCCCGCTTATCAGCAATATTGGCACTGGATGGAGCGCAATGCTCCGGTGCCGAGGTTCTTTGCTTGGGCGACACGGCGCAGCGCAAGGCCGATGCAGGCCGGCATCGTTCCGGCGGAATAGCTTGCCACCATAATCTCTGGCGGAGGCGCGCAGTATTGGAGCGCGTTTCTTTAGAAACTCTCTTCCTCGTACACATGCGACACATCGCCGCCCCATTCGCCATGATAGCGTTCGAGCAGCCGGTCGGCGGGCGTCTTGCCGCTGGCGACGATCTCGCGGAGCGGATCGAGGAAGCCGCTTTCATTGTCGCCGGCGCCGTTGAGCTGTGCCCGTGCCGTTAAACCGGCAACCGCAATATCGAGAATTTCGGCCGCGATATCGCCTAATGTCCTTCCGCCGGGCACCGCCGCCTTGAGGCCGAGTTTCGGTACGCCATCGCGCAGCGCATTGCGCTCCTCCATCGACCAGTCCTTGACCATATCCCAGGCCGCATCGAGCGCCCCGTTATCATAGAGCAGCCCGACCCAGAGCGCCGGCATCGCGCAGATCCGGTTCCACGGCCCGCCGTCGGCGCCGCGCATTTCGAGAAAGCTTTTGAGCCGCACTTCGGGGAAGATCGTCGAGAGATGATCGTTCCAGTCGTCCATCGTCGGCTTCTCGCCGGGAAGGATGCCGAGCTCGCCGTTGAGAAAATCGCGGAAATTCAGCCCTGAAGCATCAAGATACTGCCCGCCGCGATAGACGAAATACATCGGCACATCGAGCGCATAATCGGCATAGCGATCATAGCCGAAGCCGTCTTCGAAGACGAAGGGCAGCATGCCCGTGCGGTCGGGATCGGTGTCGGACCAGATATGGCTGCGAAACGAGAGGAAGCCGTTGGGCTTGCCCTCGGTAAACGGCGAGTTGGCGAACAGCGCGGTCGCGAGCGGCTGGAGCGCGAGGCCGACGCGGAATTTCTTCACCATATCGGCTTCGCTGGCATAATCGAGATTGGTCTGGATCGTGCAGGTGCGCAGCATCATGTCGAGGCCGAGCGAACCCTTTTTGGGCATATAATCGAGCATGATGCCGTAGCGGCCCTTGGGCATGATCGGCAGCTCGTCGCGGCGTTTGTCGGGCCACATGCCGAGACCGAGAAAGCCGAGATTGAGCTTCTCGCCGACGATTTTGACCTGGTCGAGATGGCGCGCGGCTTCCGAACAGGTATCGTGCAGACATTCGAGCGGTGCGCCCGACAGTTCGAGCTGGCCGGCGGGTTCGAGGCTGACAGTGCCGTCCTCGCCCGACAAGGCAATAACGTTGCCATTCTCTTCGACCGGCTGCCAGCCGAATTGCTGCATTTCCCCAAGCAGGTCGCGAATGCCGCCCGGCGCGCCATAGGCCGGCGCCTCATGGCTGTCGCAGCGATAGACGAATTTTTCATGCTCGGTGCCGATGCGCCAATCGGCTTGCGGCTTTTCGCCGCCGGAGAAGACCGAGCAAAGCTGCTCGCGATTTTCGATGGTCGGTGCGTTGCTATTGGCAACCGTTTTCGTGCTCATGAAGCGGCTCTAGCGGGCTTTTTTCGATTTCGCCAGAAAGCAGCTCTTGCCTGCGCTAAATCCGGAAAATCCGGGCAATCCACGCAATCTTAAACATAGTCGGCGTAAAATGGCGCCGAATGTCCGTCATGGCTTGAAAAAAGATGAAGTTGCGGCAATTTGCAGCATTGGCCTTGTTTGCGCCTGCCTTGTTTTGGGCCGGGGCCGCTTCCGCGCACGTCAGCTGTAATGCGACGAACCAGTTCACTTTCGCCTTTGCCTCGCAGACCGCGCAAACGCTCAGCTATGCCGGCACTTACAATTATACGGCGACGAACGGGCTAGCGCAGTCGGTAAACGTGCAGGTGTCCTTCCAGACATTCGGCGTATTCTCGTCGGTCGTCGCCGGACGGCAAATGCCCGAAATCAGCACGCTGGTGTCAGGCGCGCCGACGGCACAGTCGCTCGTCCTCGGCGCGATCTTTACCGGGCGGACGCCGAATATCGCGCTCAACAACCGCGTCGTCGTGACGACCTTCACCTTCGCCCAACCGATCCGTGAGCTTCGGATGAACTGGCACGATATCGATTTTTCGAGCAACCAGTTCCGCGACTATGTTCAGGTGCTCGGTCGCAACGGAGCGAGCACCTATACCGCTACTCTCACCTCACCGGCCGGTAACAACAATACCGGCGGGCCGGTCACGGCGGCCGGCTCGTCGTTGAGCTTCGGCCCTGCGGTGACGCCGACGGTACTGACCGTCGATCAGGCTGCTGGCATATCGAGCAGCGGCAACAATGCGAATACCGGCAATATCGATGTGCTGTTCGACGAACCCGTCACGTCGGTCGAATGGCGCTACGGAAACGCTCCGCTGACCGGGACCGAGACCAATACCGGCCAGCAGGCCGTCGGCATCACGGCGATTTCCTTTTGCCCGATGCCCAATATCAACGTCGCCAAAAGCTCCGCGCCGTTCGACACGAGCGGGCCGAAACGTTTCAACATTCCCAATACTGATGTCGTCTATACGCTCTCCGTCAGGAATAATGGCGGCAGTACGGTCGACGCGAACGAGATCGACCTGTCCGATATCCTCCCGGCTGACGTCACTTTCTTCAACGGCGACTTTAACGGTGCTGCCGCAGGCACCGACAATTTCGAATTCGTGCCGGGATCGAGCGGGCTGAGCCTGACTGCGGGCGACGTGACCTATTCGAACAATGGCGGTTCGACTTACGCCTATTCGCCTTCGGCCGGCTATGACGGCAATGTCGACGCCGTCCGCTTTGAACCGACCGGCACCTTCGCGGCGAACAGCAGCTTCACCATCCGCTTCCGCGCCAGAATCAACTAGCGCATTGACTAATTCCAGTCGCCGCGCCCGGCCATCCACAGGCTGACGGCCGCCGCCGCCGCCGTGTCGGCGCGGAGAATTCGCGGGCCGAGCGACACCGGCGCGGTCTGCTCGACTGCCCGGATCGCGGCGTCCTCTTCCTCGGTGAACCCACCCTCGGGCCCGACGAGTATCCCGGCAGGGCCGTCATTCTCGACCAACGCCTTGCGAAACGACCCGCCGCCGCGCTCGGCGGCGTAAAATAGCGCGCGCTGTTTCGGCCAGTCGGAAAGCAGCGTGTCGAGGCTCGTCATTTCGGCCAGTTCGGGCAGTGCGGTGCGTTCGCATTGTTCGGCTGCTTCGATGAGATGCGCGCGAAGCTTTGCCGGTTTTATGCCGCCCATGATGGTGCGCTCGGTCCTGACCGGGATCAGCCGCCGTACGCCCAGCTCGCAGGCTTTTTCGACCATCCAGCCAAGCCGCGCCTTCTTGATCGGCGCAAAGGCGAGCCAGAGATCGGGCACCTCCTCACGCTCGCGCAATTGCCCTTCTACGGTCAGCACAGCATCGCGCTTGCCGATATGGGTCAGCTCGGCGAGCCATTCGCCGGTGCGGTCGTCGAACAATTTGACCTGCGCCCCGGCCTTCATACGCAACACGCGAACGAGATAATTGGCCTGCGCGGCATCGATCGCGATCTCGTCGCTTTCGGCGAGTTCGGTATCGACAAAGAGGCGCGGCAGGCTGTTCGGCGGCCAGGCGGGGGTCGCGGGCATGGGTTCGATTTACTCCGTTCGGGCTGAACTTGTCGAAGGTCTGTACCTCTCTTGGTGACAAAACGGGAAGTACAGGACTTCGACAAGTTCAGCGCAATCGGTTTAAGGGCCACAAGCGATGAGCGAAAGCAATATGACTGCCTTACCCGATACCGAACGCCATTGGTTGATCGCGACGCTTCCCGAGCCGCTGCGGCCCTATGCGCTGCTCGCGCGGTTCGATCGACCAATCGGTTGGTGGCTGCTCTTCTGGCCGTGCGTCTGGGGCGTCGCACTGGCCGGAGAGGCAACCGCGCGCTGGGATCTGCTGCTCTGGTTCCTGCTCGGCGCGATTGCGACGCGCGGCGCCGGATGCGTCTATAACGATATCGTTGATCGCGACCTCGACCGGAAGGTCGAGCGCACGCGGTCGCGGCCGCTTGCGAGTGGGCGCGTTGGCCTAAAAGGCGCATGGATTTGGCTCTTCTTGCTGGCGCTGATCGGTCTGGTGGTGTTGCTCCAGCTGCGAACGGAGGCGCAGATCGTCGCGCTGGCAAGCATCGTGCTCGTCGCCGCCTATCCATTTATGAAGCGCATCACCTGGTGGCCGCAGGCCTGGCTCGGGCTGGTATTTTCATGGGGCGCGCCGGTCGGCTGGGTCGCGGTGACCGGCGACTGGCAGGCGCCGGCGATGCTCTGGCTCTATGCGGGATCGGTGTTCTGGGTGATCGGATACGACACGATCTACGCCTTGCAGGATATCGAGGACGATGCGCTCGCCGGGGTGAAGAGTTCGGCGCGGCGTTTGGGCGGCGTCGCGCGCGGCGGTGTGGGGCTGTTCTACGTCTTGGCACTGGCCTGCTGGGCAATGGCGCTATGGACGATCCGTCCCGAATCGCTGGGGCTCGCAGCGCTGCTCCCGATGGCGCTGCATCTGCTATGGCAGATTGCGACGCTGCGGACGGAGAGCGGCGAGGATGCGCTCGCCAAATTCCGGTCGAACCGCGATGCCGGACTGCTGCTCGCGCTCGGCTTGTTTGTCGTCGGCGCGACCGCCTGATGGGTGACATCGCCGGGCCGAGCACCTAAGTCGCGCGCATGCTAAGTCTATCCGACGCGCCGGCGCGCGTTTCCGATCTTGTCGACCAGGCGAAAAAGGCCGGTGCCGACGCCGCCGATGCGCTTTATTCCGGCGGCGCTTCGACAGAAGTGCAAATCCGCCTTGGCGAACTCGCAGATGTCGAACGTTCCGAGGGCGAGGAAATCCGGCTGCGGCTCTTTGTCGGCAAACGGTCCGCCAGCGTATCCTCGTCAGACCTCTCCGACGTTGCGCTCGCCGTGCTCGTCGAGCGCGCCGCGGCGATGGCCCGCGAAGCGCCCGAAGACGCCTATGCCGGGCTCGCTCCCGAGGATCGCCTCTTTAGCGGCGAAGTGCCCGAACTCGAAACCGATGACGGCGGACAAGCCGACCCGCAATTGCTGAGGGATCGAGCGCTCGCGGCCGAAGATGCGGCGCGCGGCGTCGAAGGCGTGACCAATAGCGAGGGCGGCGGCGCATCGGGTGGCAGGTCGATAATGGCGTTGGCGACGAGCCACGGATTTTGCGGCGGCCATTCGGCGACGAGCTATGGCGTTTCGGCAAGTGTTATCGCTGGAACGAGCGACGGCATGGAGCGCGATTATGCCTATCGTACCGCGCGCCATCAGGCCGATCTCGAAGATGCCGAATCTATCGGGCGCAGGGCAGGGGAGCGCGCGGTGGCGCGGCTCAACCCGGCGAAGCTCGAAAGCGGTACGATGCCGATCGTCTTCGATCCACGCGTCGGATCGAGTTTGTTGGGGCATCTGATCGGTGCGATTACCGGATCTTCGATCACGCGCGGAACCAGCTTTTTGCGCGACGGTCTCGAACAACAGATTTTTGCCGATGGCATCGCCGTGCGCGACGATCCGTTGCGCTGCCGCGGCCTGCGCTCACGTCCCTTCGACGGCGAGGGATTGCCGGTTGCGCCGACCGCGATCATCGAGAACGGCGTGCTGACCCAATGGCTGCTCGACAGCGCTTCGGCGCGGCAATTGGGGCTTGAACCTACCGGCCATGCCAAGCGCGGCATCGGCGGGCCGCCCGGCGCGGGTGCGACGAACCTCTATCTCGAAGCGGGCGAACAATCGCGCGATGCGCTGATCGGCGGGATCGAACGCGGCGTGCTGGTAACCGAGCTGATCGGGCAGGGCGTCAATCCGGTCACCGGCGACTATAGCCGCGGCGCTTCGGGTTTTCTGATCGAAGGTGGCGAGATCGGCGCCGCGATTTCCGAAATCACGATCGCCGGCAATCTCAAGGACATGTATCGGACGCTGACCCCGGCGAGCGATCTCGAATTTATCCGCGGCACCAATGTCCCGACGTTGCGTGTGGACGGGATGATGGTTGCGGGTGGCTGACGTTTCGCTCGAGGCTGTTGCTGAAGTAGCGGCTGAAGCGGGCGTACTCGCGCTTGAACTGTCCCGTGGGGACTATGAAGTCTGGGAGAAAACGCCGGGGCACAAGGTTTGCGATGCCGACATTGCGGTAGACAAACTGCTCCGCGAGAGACTTTCGGCAATCGATCCCGAGGCCGGGTTTCTGTCTGAGGAGTCGCTCGATGATGCGACGAGGCTTGATGCGCCGCGTCTCTGGGTGGTCGATCCGATCGACGGCACGCGAGACTTTATTCGCGGCCGGTCGGGTTGGTGCGTTTCGATAGCTCTTGTCGAGGTCGGCGAGCCCGTTATCGCCGCGCTCGAAGCGCCGGCGCGCAACGAGCGATTTCTCGCCGCGGCGGGACAAGGAGCAACGTTGAACGGCGCTCGCATACGTGTCAGCGATCGCACCGATTATGACGGTGCGCGGCTGCCAATCGACGAAATGCCCAAGGCGATCAGGAACCTGGTAGCCGTAGAGAAGCCCAATTCGATCGCGCTGCGGATCGCCATGGTCGCTTCGGATCGTGCCGATATCGTCGCGTCGACGCGCTGGGGCGGCGAATGGGATATCGCGGCGGCGGCGCTGATCGCTGCCGAGGCAGGCGCGAAGGTGACCGATGCATTCGGCAAACCGTTCAGCTTCAACAAGCCCGAAGCAGAAGCCTTTGGACTAGCCGTTGCACCGTTCGGGATTCACGCGAAGCTATTGGAAAGAATACGCGAACAGGCCGACAAGGACGCGGCGCGCAACAACCGCTAAAGGCCGAGCCGCGGCATTTCCTGCGCCGGGCATTTGTCCATCACGACCTTGAGCCCAGCGGCCTCGGCGCGTCCGGCTGCCGCTTCGTTGATCACGCCGAGCTGCATCCAAACCGATTTCGCGCCTATCGCGATGGCGCCATCTACCGCATCGCCCGCGTCCTCGCTGTTGCGAAAGATGTCGACCAGGTCGATCGGCTCGCCAATATCGTCGAGGCTGCCGTACGCCGTTTGCCCGTGAATTTTTTCGTCCGCGATCGTCGGATTGACGGGGAAGACGCGAAAACCCTTGCCGAGCAGGAACTTCATCACACCATTGCTGGCGCGATGCGGTTTCTGCGACGCGCCGACAAGCGCGATCGAATTGGTTTCGGCAAATAGCGTTCGCAAATCTTCGTCGGTGGTTAGCGGCATGGCATTTTCCTCATTATCCGGTTCGCTTGACTAACGGTCGAGCCAATCGAAGAGTTTCCCGGCGATTGCATTGAACGAATCGGATCCCACTTCTCCGCTTGCAGCCGGCGGAACGCCTTCGTCCGACGCGGTGCGAATTCCGAGTTCGAGCGGGATGCGGCCGAGAAAATCATGGCCCTGCTCTTTCGCCGCTGCCTCCGCCCCGCCGTTGCCGAACGGATCGGATACGGCGCCGCATTCGGGGCATTCATAGCCCGCCATGTTCTCGACCAGCCCGACAATCGGAACCTCAGCCTCTTCGAACAAATTGATCGCGCGTTTCGCATCGATCAGCGAGAGATCTTGCGGGGTCGAGACGATGATAGCGCCCATCGGCTTGTATTTTTGCACCATCGTCAGCTGGACATCGCCGGTGCCGGGCGGGAGATCGATGATGAAGGTATCGGCTTCGCCCCAATCGGCGTCGATAAGCTGGCCCATCGCATTGGCCGCCATCGGGCCGCGCCAGGCGATCGCCTGGCCGGGTTTTACGAGCTGACCCATCGACAGCATCGAGACGCCATATTCGGTCGGGACGGGGACAAGTTTCTTGTCCTCATTAGCAACAGGCCGCCGGCCTTCGACACCCATGATACGTGGCTGCGAGGGCCCGTAGATATCGGCGTCGATCAGCCCGACATGCAGCCCGCGCCGCGCCAGCGCGATGGCGAGATTGGCCGCCAAAGTCGATTTGCCGACGCCGCCCTTGCCCGATCCGACCGCGATCAGCCGCTTACCGATCTTCTTGCTCGTCATACCGATACGGACATCTTCGACGCCCTCGATCGCGCCCAAGGCTTTCTTAATGTCGATCTCGATCAGCTCGCGCCTGGCCTCGGCAATCGCCGTCACTTCGATGATGACACTGGCAATGCCGTCGGCAAAACGGGGTGCGGGCGAACGGCCCGAATCGATAAGTCCCTTGCCCGACGATGGGTCCTTGATGGCGTTGAGAGCGGCGGCGAGTTGTTGGGATATATCGGTCATGCCAGACCAAATAGGGATGCCGATCGGCAAATTGCACTGTTTTTCCCGAAAAGGCTTCCTATAAAGACTGGCATGAGCGTTTTTTCCGGTTTGGGCGCCAGGCTTGGTGCCATGTTTAGTGAATCAAGAGGACCCTGGGGCGGTCGCGGCGGCGGCGGTCCCGGTGGCAATGGTTCGGGTGGCGGCGATGATGGCGGCGGCGACGGGCCGAAAAACCCGTGGTCACAGCCGCCGCGCAAACGGCCATCTGGTCCGACCGCGCTCGACGAGCTGCTGAAGCGCGGCCGCAGTCAATGGGGTGGTGGCGGGAGCGGCAATCGGCCCAATCTCCCCGAATTCGGCGGTCGGCCAATCTGGTTCTGGGCGGTTATCGGAATTGTCGTGCTGTGGCTTTTCTTCACGTCGTTCCACCTGATCGGCCCGCAGGAACGCGGCGTGCTGACACGCTTTGGCGACTATCAGGGCACTTTTGGGCCCGGACCGAATCTCTCTTTCCCCTATCCGATCGATCGCGTGCAGGTGATCGATGTCGAAAATATCCGCACGATCGATATTGGCGGAACCGGCGCCGATTCGGAGAATCGCGTGCTGACCGGCGATCAGAATATCGTCGATCTCGCCTATCAGGTGCGCTGGAATATCAAGGAACCGCAAAATTATATGTTCCAGATTTCCGATCCCGACACGACAATTCGCGAAGTCGCCGAAAGCGCAATGCGCGCGGTGATCGCGCGCGTCACGCTCGACGAGGCGATCGGTTCGGGCCGCGGCGAGATCGAACAGCGTGTTCAGGCGCTGATGCAGGAATTGCTCGATGGCTATGGTGCCGGCGTGGTGGTGCAGGGCGTTGCGATCGAAGAGGCCGATCCGCCCTCGGCCGTGGAAGAAAGCTTCCGCCGCGTGTCGGCCGCGCAGCAAACCGCGCAGACCTATCTCAACAATGCCCGCGCCTATGCGCAGCAGTTGACGGCACGGGCGCAGGGTGAAGCCGCCGCCTTTACCCGGGTATATGAGGAATACCGATTGGCGCCCGAAGTGACGCGCCGCCGCATGTATTACGAAACGATGGAGCGTGTGTTGGCGGAAACCGACATCACGATCGTCGAAGCCGAGGGTGTGACGCCCTATCTGCCGCTCCCCGAAATTCGCCGCCGTGCACAACGCCAGGCGACGCCGGTCACCGAGGGGGGAGGCGAGCAATGAGCATCGTATCGCGCGTCGCGCGCAATCCCATCGGCTATATCATTCTCGCGGTCGTGCTGCTGATCGTTATCTTCAGCACCTTCTCGATCGTGCCCGAAACGCGGCAGGCCGTCATTGTGCGCTTCGGTGAGCCGGTGCGGATCGTCAATCGTTTCGAACCGGGCGAACAATTCGGCTCGGGCAGCGCCGGCCTGATGGCGCACATTCCGTTTGCCGAACGCGTCGTATGGATCGATCGCCGCATCCAGAATGTCGAGATGGAACGCCAGCAGGTGCTTTCGACCGATCAATTGCGGCTGCAGGTCGACGCTTTTGCACGGTATCGAATCGTCGATCCGCTGCAGATGTACATCTCCGCGCGGACCGAGGACCGGGTGAGCGCGGCGCTGCGGCCGATCCTGGCCTCGTCGCTGAGGAACGAGCTCGGCCGCCGGCCCTTCGCCGCGTTGCTGAGCCCTGAGCGCGGACAGGTGATGGATAATATCCAGGAAAGCCTCAACCTCGCCGCGCGCCAATACGGCGCGGAGATCGTCGATGTGCGAATCAAGCGTGCCGACCTTCCCGAGGGCCAGCCGCTCGATTCGGCCTATACGAGAATGCGCTCGGCGCGCGAGCAGGAGGCGCTGACGATCGAGGCGCAGGGCGCGAAGCAGGCGCAGATCATTCGCGCCGAGGCCGATGCCGAAGCCGCGCGCACCTATGCCGAGGCCTATGGCGCAGATCCGGATTTTTACGATTTCTATCGTGCGATGGAATCCTATCGCACGACCTTCGGGATCGATCGCAACAACGAGAACCAGGGCGAATCGTCGATAATCATGTCGCCGTATAATGAATATTTGCGCCAATTCCGTGGACAGCGCTGAAACATCGACGAACAGCAGCTGCCGGCGTTGTGTTCAATCTGCGTTCAGCCGCTGTTTCGCAGCTAACCGACATCTGTCGTAACTAAAAACAGCCAAGAGATTGGGAGTATTATGGCCGTGCGATACGCTTATGCGATTACCGGAATTTTGCTGGCAGGGGGAGCGACTGCAACGCTTGCGTTGCAACAGCCGGTGGGTGCCCAAGTGGCGCAAAATGCGCCGACCGTCATGCCGCAGGCCAATGCGCCGGGCAGCTTCGCCGATCTGACCGAGCGGCTGGCGCCTGCGGTCGTCAACATCTCGACCACGCAGACCATCGAAATAAACCAGCGCCGTAACCCGTTTCAGGGCAGTCCGTTCGACGAATTCTTCCGCCAGTTCGGGCCGCGCGGCGGCGACAATAACGGCGAGCCGATCACGCGCCAGGCGCGCTCGCTCGGCTCGGGCTTCATCATTTCGGCCGATGGCTTCATCGTCACCAACAATCATGTGATTTCCTCGCGCAGCCAAAATGGCGGCGTCGGCGCGGATCCCGTCGACACGATAACCGTAACCTTGTCCGATCGTACCGAATATGAGGCGCGTATCGTCGGCCGCGATCCGGCGACCGACCTTGCCGTTCTCAAGATCGAGGGGGAAAATCTTCCCTTTGTCGAGTTCGGCGATTCGAACCGCCTGCGCGTCGGCGACTGGGTGCTGGCGATCGGCAATCCTTTCGGTCTCGGTGGCACTGTGACAGCGGGCATCGTTTCGGCGATGCAGCGCAATATCGGCCAGGGCCCCTATGACCAGTTTATCCAGACCGATGCTTCGATCAACCAGGGCAATTCGGGCGGCCCGATGTTCGATACGCGCGGCAATGTGGTCGGCATCAACTCGTCGATCTTCTCGCCTACCGGCGGCAATGTCGGCATCGGCTTTGCGATTCCCGCATCGGAAGCAGCGCCTATCGTCGAAACGCTGATGCGCGGCGAGCGTGTGCGCCGGGGTTATCTCGGCGTCAGCATCCAGCCGATTGGCGACGACGAAGCCGAAGCCTTGGGGATCGCGCGCAATCGCGGTGAGATCGTCGCGCGCGTCGAACCCGGCGAGGCGGCCGCCGAGGCCGGTATCCAGCAGGGCGATGTCATCGTCGAGGTCAATGGCGAAGATGTCACGCCTGATCAGACCTTGTCCTATATCGTCGCCAACCTGCCGGTCGGCCAGCGCGTGCCGATCGTTTTGATCCGCGATGGCCGCCGCGTTCGCGTGACCGCCGTGATGGGTGAACGCCCGACCGAGCGCGAGCTGCTCGAACGCGCGCAACAGCAAAACGGCCAGCAGGACGATGACAGCGGCCTGCGCGATCCGGGCAAGGATGAAGAACAGGATGCGGTGAGCGAAAGCACGATGGAATCGATCGGTCTCGGTTTCCAGACGCTAACTCCACAAATCGCCCGCCAGCTTGGCGTGCGCGGATCGGTGCGCGGCATCGTGATCAACCAGGTCGATCCGTCGAGCGACGCGGCGCAAAAGGGTATTCGCCGCGGCGACATCATCCTGTCGATCAACCGCCGCTCGACCGAACAGCCTTCTGACGCGGTCGGCGTGATCGATGCGGCGCGGCGCGCTGGTCGCGGTTCGGTGCTGTTGTTGCTCCAGCGCGGCAATACGGCGTCGCGCTTCATCGCCATCGATATCGCCGAATAGCGGAATTTTGTGAGCCGGGCGGTTGCATCCCGCCCGGCCCGGGCTATCGTCCGCGTCCTCGAACGGGGGATGCGGACGATGAGCGACAATGCGACGGAGAATGGCATTTTTCTCGGCCTGGGTGGCGGCGAAAAACAATATCTGAACCTGGCGCGCGCCAATCGGCACGGGCTGATCGCCGGCGCCACCGGCACCGGAAAGACGGTGACGGTGCAGGGATTGTGCGAGAGCTTTTCCGCGCACGGCGTCCCTGTCTTTGTCGCCGATGTGAAGGGCGATGTTTCGGGGGTGGGCATGCCGGGCTCGCCGACTTTCAAACATCACGACAAGCTGGTCGAACGTGCCAAGGAGATCGGTTACGAAGGCTATGCCTATTCGGACAATCCGGTAATTTTCTGGGATTTGTACGGCGCGCAAGGTCATCCTATCCGCACGACAATCTCGGAAATGGGTCCGCTACTACTCGGCCGGTTGATGGACCTGAGCGACGCGCAACAGGGCGTTTTAGAAATCGCCTTTCGCTATGCCGACGACGAAGGTCTGCTGTTGCTCGAACTTGAAGATTTGCAAGCGATGATGGTCAATGTTGCGGAAAACGCTAAGGAGCTGACGAACACCTATGGCAATGTCTCGAAGCAGAGCGTCGGTGCGATTCAACGCAAGATCCTGCAACTCGACAGTCAGGGAGCGAACGAGTTTTTCGGCGAGCCGGCACTCGACATCAACGATTTTTTTCTAACAGACGATCAGGGGCGCGGCTATGTCAATGTGCTGGCCGCCGACAAGCTGATGGCGAGCCCAAAACTCTATGCAACCTTTCTGCTCTGGCTGATGAGCGAATTATTCGAGCAACTTCCCGAGGTTGGCGATCCCGACAAGCCCAAGCTCGTATTCTTCTTCGACGAAGCGCATCTCCTGTTCGAAGACGCTCCCAAGGTACTCGAGGAGAAGATCGAGCAGGTTGTCCGCCTAATACGATCAAAGGGCGTCGGAGTGTTTTTTATCACACAGAACCCAATCGATATCCCGGAAAATGTCGCGGGCCAGCTCGGCAATCGCGTTCAGCATGCGCTGAGGGCGTTTACTCCGCGCGACCAGAAGGCGATCCGAGCGGCCGCCGAAACGTTTCGGATTAATCCCGATCTCGATGTCGAAGAGGCGATCACCGAGCTAAAGGTAGGCGAGGCGCTGGTCTCGATGCTCGATGAGGATGGCGCACCCTCGGTGGTTCAGCGGGCGCTGATCAAACCGCCGCGCTCGCGTCTCGGGCCGCTTAATGATAAAGAACGCGCGATCATCCAGTCGATCTCTCCCTGCGCTGAAAAATATGACGAGGAAATCGATCGCGAAAGCGCCGAGGAAGTGCTGGCGGCGCGCGCTGAAGAAACCGTTGCTGCACGAGAGGCCGCCGAAGCGCAAGAAGAAGCCGAGAAAGCCGCCGCTGAACAGGCCAAGGCCGAAGCAAAGGCCCGCGCAACCGAGGCACGGCAGAATGCGAGTCCGCGCCGCAGTTCCAATCGCCAGTCGGTCGGCGAAGCCGCAATCAAATCGGCAACTAGATCTGTGGCCAGTTCAGTCGGCAGGCAAATTGGCAACCGGCTGGTTCGCGGATTGCTCGGAGGATTGCTCGGCGGACGTTAGGCTTCGCGCGGCAAGAAAAGTGCTGCGACGTCCTTGGCGATATATTTGGGCCGCTGGGTGTCGGCATCGATGCAGCACCAACGCGACTTGACCTCGGCGATCACCTCTTCGCCGCGTCTGATCACCGTTTCGAAGAATGCGCTCGCGCCCTGGACGCGCTCGGCGATCGAAGTCGCAATCAGCGTGTCTTCGAGAAAAGCCGGCTTGCGATAGGTGATCTCATGCTTGAGCGCGACCCAGAGATGCTGGGCGACCGCCTGGGGCGGGGCGATCTTCTGCCAGTGCGACAACACGGCATCCTGCACCCAGTTGAGATAGTTGGCGTTGTTGACGTGACCCATGAAATCGATGTCGGCCGGGTCGACGGCGATGGCGTGGTCATAACGGTTGGTCGAATCGGGCATCTACACTTACTCTTTTGCGATACTGACTATCATTATAGCTTACATTCATGTCAGTAAAGTGAACGCTATGTGGCAAGCAGTGATTAACCGCCTGGTAACGTCATGATCGCGGCACCCCAAGGCATAGTTTTCAGTTCAGATCCCGGACCGTCAACCGCGTCCGCGATAGGGCGCGACGCCCTGGTCGGGCAGCCACAATCCTTCGGGCGGCGGGCCGCTTTGCCAGAAGACGTCGATCGGGACGCCGCCGCGCGGATACCAGTAACCGCCGATGCGCAGCCATTGCGGTTGCATCTCTTCAGTGAGGCGCCGACCAATCCCGACAGTGCAATCTTCGTGGAATGCCCGGTGGTTACGGAAGCTTGCGAGAAACAGTTTTAAGGATTTGCTCTCAACGATCGTCTCGCCGGGCGCATAATCGATCACGAGATGCGCGAAATCGGGCTGTCCAGTAACCGGGCAGAGCGAGGTGAATTCGGGCGCGGCGAAGCGTACGCAATAGAGCTCTCCGATGCGCGGATTGGGAACATAATCGAGGATCGCCCCTTCGGGCGAAGCGGGGAGCGGGCTGTCCTTGCCGAGATGGGTGGTATCCATGGCGGTTCATCTAGGCGATTGGCCGGTTTATGTCATTCCCCGTCGCGGTTCATCGACGATTAAGCGCATCGGGGCTTGAGCGCGGCGTTGCGGTGCTTCAGGAACGGGCGGTTATGCGTAACAGGGTCTTATCGGGGTTTTTGCTGGTCTGCGCGGCTGCGGCGCCTGTGGCGGCGCAGGACAGCGAGTCGACACGGCCGCCGCCTTCGGCGCCCGTGTTCAGCCTGCCCCCGGGCAATCCTGTCAATCCCGAGCCCGAGCCCGATGTGCAGGGCCCGAGAGTGCCGGGCGAAAGCGCGCCGCGCCGGATCGTCGAAGATCGGCCGCAAACAACGCCGCCGCCCGCGACGGCGAACCAGCCTCAGCCGACAGCGCCCGTCAACGCGAGAAACGCTGAAGCTCCTGCGCGCCAGACGGCCGATCGCGCGGCGCCGGTACCGGTGGGCACACAAACGAGAAGCGCGCAGCAGGCCGGTCCCGCAGCCGGCGCGTCCAATGCGCCGGAAACACCTGAACCCGCGGCCGGTCAATCCGTTGCCGCGCCGATACCGCAAGCCGACGATCCGGTTGCACCGGCCACGATATCTCCCGGCAATGAAGCCGCGGCGGAAGAGGCCGGCGGCGCGCTTTCCTCATGGTGGGCGCTGGTGCCCGCATTGCTCCTTGTGGCGCTTGCCGCATTCCTTGGTTTCAGACGGCGCGCGCGCCGCGACGCCGCCATGACTGAGGAATCGGTTGTGGAGCCGAAGATCGGCGAAGCCGAACCGGTTCCCCCGAAACTGGCAATGCCGACGCACCGACTGACACCCACGCCCGCAACTTCCGAGCCTCCGCAACCCATCGTGCCGGCGCGGCCCGCAACACCGTCGCTCCACACGGCACCGGCGGATACCGCCGCCAGACCCGGCCGGATCGAGATCAATCTTGTCCCTTTGAATGCAAGACTGACGCCAGAGGGCCTCGCGATCGATTACAGGCTCCATATCGCCAATGTCGGGAAGGATCCGCTCAGCGATATCGCCGTGGCGCTGACGATACGCGCGGCCGATCGGCTGACCGGCCATGTGCCGATGCAGCAGCCCGACCCGATCTTCACGCTCGACCGGCTCGATCCGGGCAAGATCGTCGAACAGGACGGCAAAATGCGGCTGCCGCTTCAAACGATCAAACCGGTTATCATCAATGGCCGGCCGGTCTGCGTGCCCGTCGTCGACATGATGCCGCGCTATTCGGACGCTGCAGGCAATGTGCATGAGCGCCATGCGACGATCCTTGTCGGCAGCGAGCATAATCCGCCGACCGCCAAGGTCGCGCCGTTCGCGCTCGACAAGCCCGAGGCCGAGTATCGCCGGGTCGGCTGCCGGCTGCTGCAAATACCCGAAAAGGCTGCCGCTGCGGCTTGACCCTGTCGGGATCGCTGCCGAAAGCGGCGCCTGTTTCTCGAATCACTCGACTAGCGGCAAGGCGCTGGTTAAGAGTCGCCTCCAAAATAACGTACAAACAGGACCGATACCTTATGGACATGCTCGTCTCGACCGAATGGCTCGCCGGAGAATTGGGGGCAAGCGACCTTCATGTTGTCGATGCGACCCAATTCCTTCCCGATGCCGGGCGCGACGCCAAAGCCGAATATGGCTTCGAGCATATTCCCGGCGCGGTATTCATGGACCTTGCCGAGCTTCGCGATACCTCGAGCCCGCTGCCGGGCATGTTGCCGCCGGCCGAAAAATTCGCGAGCCGGATGCAGTCTCTCGGCATTGGCGATGGCAGCCGCATCGTGATCTATGACAATTCGCCGCTCCACAGCGCCGCACGCGCCTGGTGGATGACCAAGGATGTTTTCGGCGCGCATAACGTTGCGATACTCGACGGCGGCCTAGCCAAATGGAAGGCCGAAGGCCGCGATGTCGAACAGGGCAAGCAACAGGTCCGCCATCGCCATTTCACGCCCTTTCATGACGATAGCGGCATCCGCTCAATCGACGAGATGAAGGCGCTTGCCGGCTCGGACGACGCTGAAATCGTCGATGCGCGCCCAGATGGGCGGTTCACGGGCGAAGATTCCGAACCGCGCGACGATATCGAACCGGGCCATATTCCGGGCGCCAAGAACGTGCCGCATTCCGACTTTTTCAACGAAGACGGGACGTGGAAGCGCGGCGCGGCGCTGACCGCGGCCTTCGAAGCCGCCGGGGTCGATCTCGAAAAGCCGATGGTGACGACGTGCGGCGGCGGGCTGACGGCGGCGGTGCCGCTTTTCGGCGCCAAGCTGCTCGGCAAGACAGACGTTGCGCTTTATGATGGAAGCTGGGCCGAATGGGGCAGTCGGCCTGACACCGAAAAGGCGACCGGAGCCGCGTGACGGCGAAGAAGGACGATCACAAGAACGCGACCAGGCTGGTAGCCGGCGGTCGCCGGAAGGAGTGGACCGGCGCCGTCGTCAATCCGCCCGTCTGGCACGCATCGACCATTCTCTACGACACCGTGGCCGATCTTCGCGCCGGCAAAGCGCATAACGAGGACGGCCGGTTTTTCTACGGCCGCCGGGGCACGCCGACGCAATGGGCGCTCGCCGAAGCCTTGACCGAAATGGAACCCGGCGCGGCAGGCACGATGCTTTTTCCTTCAGGCGTTTCGGCGATAGCCTGCGCATTGCTCGCCGTGTTGCGGCCGGGCGATGTGCTGCTGTGCACCGATTCGAGCTACGATCCGACGCGCAGCTATGCCGATGCCTTCCTCAAGCGCTGGGGTGTCGAAACGCGCTATTATGATCCGTTGATCGGTGCAGACATTGCCGATCTGATCTGCGACCGGACGCGCGCTATCCTGATGGAAAGCCCCGGTAGCCTCACCTTCGAAGTGCAGGATGTCCCGGCGATATGCGCCGTCGCGAAAGATCGCAACGTCGTCACCTTGCTCGACAACACCTGGGCGGCGTCGCACTTCTTCCGCGCGATCGAACATGGTGTCGATATCAATATACTGGCCGCGACCAAATATATCGTCGGCCATAGCGATGTAATGATGGGCTCGGTCACGACGACCGAGAAACACTGGGCGAAATTGCGC
>JABDLY010000004.1 GCA_013001755.1 Sphingomonadaceae bacterium | reverse complement strand
ATACCGAATGTGCGGCGGATGCCGGTGATCGCCGATCCGACGATGATCAGCGCCAGCGCGACGGCGATCGCCGCTACCTCGCGATCCATCAGCGCCACACCCAATGCGACGATGCAGCCTGCGGTCAGCACCGCCATGCGATGCGGCTTGGCCATCGGCCCGCGAAAATCCTGTGCGAATCCCATCGAACCGCCGAGCGCGCGCACATAGGCGGTGAACATGGCGAACACCGCGGCAAGCCAGCCAGCCCATTCATATCCGCAGGCATAGCCCGCCGCGACGAGGAGCAGCGTATCTTCGATCCGGTCGGGTGCTTCGTTGTAGAGCGGCCCCGTCGCCGATCCCTTGCCGCCTTCGACCGCGACCATCCCGTCGAGCATATTGCACAGCAGCCGTAATTGTATGCCGAGCGCGGCGGCGAGATAGAGCCAGGGCTGGCGCGGTGCCTCGACCAGCGCCCATGCGCCAAGCGCAGCAAAGCCGATGCCGATGACCGAAATCGCGTTGGGCGAAAGCCCGGCGGCGAGAATGGCGCGCGCGGCGATCGCGGCCCATCCCGTCGAGCGGGAGGCGAGGGGGCGGCGGTTCTTCAGCTCGTCGTCGGGCATGATGCGGTGGTAGCGAAAAGCCATCGTCTGTCCAGATAACCCAAGCCGATTGAGCTGAGCTTGTCGAAGCCCTGCTCTTTCTTCTGCGCCGGCAGAAAGTGAAGGACAGCCCTTCGACAAGCTCAGGGCGATCGGGGTAGTAAGATTTGATTGCAGCGTGGGAGCCTATCATGCCTTGGGATACGATATTCAGCCTGGCCAACGGTCTGGCCTTCATCGCCTGGATCGCATTGATCCTGCTGTCACGAGCCGAGCTGCTCTATTCGGTGCTACGCGAGGGTGTGATCGGGCTGCTCTGCCTGCTCTATGCCGGCGCGCTGATCCTCGTGATGTTCGTGTTGCCGTTCGCTGGCGGCGGAGCCGATTTCGCGACTATCGATGGCGTCCGCGCGATTTTCGCCACAGATGGGGGTGTCGTTATCGGCTGGGTGCATTATCTGGCGTTCGACCTGTTCGTCGGCCTCTGGGTGGCAAGGCGGGCGGATGAAATCGGCCTGTCGCGGATCGTCCAGGCGCCGATCCTCGTCGCGACCTTTATGCTCGGGCCGCTTGGCTTGCTGATTTTCCTGATCGTTCGTCGTATTCACATGGCGCGCACGGGTTATACCGCAGCCGCTTGAAAGAGCGGGAACTTCGTCCCATTTCGGTTGTTGTAAATCTGCAACAGTTGGCACATGGGACATGATAGACGAAAGCATTTTGATGGCGGCTGATCCTTATGCGACCCTTGGCGTTGAGCGCGGCGCGAGCGAGAAGGACATCAAGTCCGCCTATCGTACGCTCGCCAAGGAGCTGCATCCCGATCGCAACAAGGATAATCCGAAGGCGGCCGAGAAATTCTCTGCCGCCACCAATGCCTATGACCTGCTGATGAACAAGGACAAGCGCGCGCAGTTCGATCGCGGCGAGATCGATGCCGACGGCAATCCCACGCACCCGTTCGCAGGGATGGGTGGCGGCCAGGGTGGCGGCGGTTTCCGGCAGGGCGCGGGCGGCGGCTTCGATTTTTCAGAGGAAGCGGGCGATCTCGGAGATCTTTTCGAGGGATTGTTCGGCGGCAGCGGACGGGGTTCATCTTCGCGCGGCCCCTTTGGCGGTTTCGGCCGGCAGGCGCCTCCCGCAAAGGGCAGCGATGTCGCCTACAAGCTGGGCGTGAATTTCGAGGACGCGGCGCGGCTCGACAAGCAGCGGATCACGCTGGCGAGCGGCAAGACGATCGACCTCAAGCTGACGCCCGATGCGGTGAACGGCAAGCAGATGAAGCTCGGAGGCCAGGGCGAGGCCGGGCCCGGGGGCAATGGCGACGCGCTGGTGGCGGTTTCGGTCAAATCGCATCGCTTCTACGAGCGCGACGGCGACGATATCCGGCTCGACGTTCCGATCGGTCTCGACGAAGCGGTTCTCGGCGCGAAGATCAAGGTACCGACCGTCGATGGGCCGGTGATGCTGACGGTTCCCAAAAACGCGGCGTCGGGCAAGACGCTGCGGCTCAAGGGCAAGGGCTTCCATAAAAAAGGCGGCGGCCGCGGCGATCAGCTCGTGAAGCTCGAAATCGATTTGCCCGAAAATGACGAAGCGCTCGCCGAATTCGTCAAGGGCTGGAAACCCAGCACGCCGCAAAACCCGCGCTCCGACTTGGGCGTATAGGCGGCGACGATTGAGCCACCAGGCCAGCCAATCTCCCGAGGCGCGACGAAGGCTGGCCGAAGCGCGCGCGCGGCTCGGCAAGGGCATAAGGCGGCTTAACCCGGGCGAGCGGGTCTGGACGGTGATCAAGCGGACGGTAAGCGGCGTCTATGCCGAAGGCTTCACCCATGCCGGCAACCTTGCTTTCATGTCGCTGCTCGCGCTTTTTCCCTTTTTCATCGTCCTTGCCGCGCTCGCACAATTGTTCGGCCAGACCGAAGACGGCCTGCAGGCGGTAACGGTGTTTCTCCAGAATGTGCCGCCGAGCGTCGCTTCGACGCTTGAAGACCCGATTGCCAGCGTGCTTTCGGCGCGGACCGGCGCGCTGCTCTGGATCGGTGCGGCGATCGGCCTCTGGACGACGGCGAGTTTTATCGAGACGGTGCGCGAGATTCTGCGCCGCGCCTATGGCACGCCCTATGGTCGGCCATTTTACGAATACCGGCTGTTCTCGATCGGTTTGATCATCGTCGCGGTGGCGGTCGCCTTGCTCGCCTTTGCCGCACAAGTCGTGCTGATCGGTATCGAGCAATTCATATACCGCCTGCTGCCGCTGCTCGAGCAATATGGATTCTTCGTCAGCCTTTCGCGGATCATCCCCGCGCTTTTCATGTTTCTGGGCTTCTATCTCGTCTTCTGGACGCTGACGCCGCGCCAATATCGCTCGCGAACCTACCCGAAATGGCCCGGTGCGCTGGCCGTGACGGTGCTATGGCTGGGGACGACGGCATTGATGCCCGTGGCGTTGTCCTATGTTGCCAATTACGACCTCACCTATGGCAGCCTGGCCGGCGTGATGCTTGTGCTGTTCTTCTTCTATTTTATCGGCTTCGGCGTGGTTATCGGCGCGGAATTGAATGCGGCACTGGCGGAAGTCCCCGAAAGCGAGCTAAAGGACGCCGCAGAGGCAGAATCTCGAACTGAAACAACCGTTGAGGAACCGTAATGACGGGTTTGATGGCAGGTAAGCGCGGGCTCATCATGGGGCTGGCGAACAATAAATCGCTGGCTTGGGGCATCGCGCAGCAACTTGCCGACCAGGGCGCCGAACTGGCGTTCAGCTATCAGGGCGAAGCGCTCGAAAAGCGCGTACGCCCGCTCGCCGAAAGCCTCGGCTCCGACTTCCTGTTCGAATGCGATGTCTCGGACATGGACGCTCTCGATACGGCGTTTGCGACACTCAAGAAACGCTGGGCGACGATCGATTTCGTCGTCCACGCAATCGGCTTTTCGGACAAGAACGAGCTGCGCGGCAAATATGTCGACACCAGCCTCGAAAACTTCCTGATGACGATGAACATCTCGGTCTATTCGATGGTCGCGGTCACCAAGCGCGCCACCGAAATGATGCCAGAAGGCGGATCGATCCTGACGCTGAGCTATTATGGCGCGGAAAAGGTCGTGCCGCATTACAACGTCATGGGTCCGGCAAAATCGGCACTCGAAACCAGTGTGCAATATCTCGCGATGGACCTCGGCCCCGACAATATCCGCGTCAACGCGATCTCGGCCGGGCCGATCAGGACGCTGGCAGCCTCCGGCATCGGCGATTTCCGCTACATCCTCAAATGGAACGAGCTCAATTCGCCGCTCAGGCGCAACGTGACGATCGAAGATGTCGGCGGGGCAGGGCTCTATCTGCTCAGCGATCTGGCCTCGGGCGTGACGGGCGAAATCCACCATGTCGATTCGGGGTACAACGTCATCGGCATGAAGGCCGAGGATGCCCCCGATATCGCCTTGGAAAAATGATCGAACTTCGCGCGGAACGCCCCGATGACCGGGGGGCCGTGTTGGCGCTCGTCCATCAGGCCTTTTCCGCGTCCGAACGCGGCCATACGGGCGAGGCCGAGCTTGTCGATATGCTCGATGAAGATTGCGATCTGATCTTTTCGCATGTTGCCGAAAGCGATGGAAAGATCGTCGGCCATATCGCGCTGAGCCCGATGCGGGCCAAGGCGGACGGCGCACCGATTCGCGCGCTCGGCCTCGGCCCTGTCGCCGCGCTTCCCGGTCGCCAGCGGCGGGGAATCGGCAGCGCGCTTGTCGCCGCAGCCCACGATTGGGCGGCGAAAGAAGGCTGGCAAATGATCTTCCTGCTCGGCGATCCGCGTTATTATTCACGCTTCGGCTATTCGGTGGATGCGGCACAGCCGTTCGCCTCGCCCTACGCCGGCCCCTATTGGCAGGCGATCCTGCTCGACGATTCATTGACGCTTCCGAAGGCGGGCAAGGCCGACTATGCTCCGGCCTTTGCGCGCTCGGAGAGTTAGAACCTGATGAGCTTCAACAGTTTCGGCAATGTGTTCCGGTTCACGACCTGGGGTGAAAGCCACGGGCCGGGGCTTGGCGTCGTCATCGACGGCTGTCCGCCCGGGATCGAACTCGCCGAAGCCGATATCCAGCCCTGGATGGACAAGCGTCGCCCCGGCCAGTCGCGCCACACGACGCAACGGCGCGAGCCCGATGAAGTACGTATCATGTCGGGCGTTTTCGAAGGCCGCACGACGGGCACGCCGATCCACCTGATGATCGAGAATGTCGACCAGCGCTCGAGGGATTATTCTGAGATCGCGGGCAAATACCGCCCCGGCCATGCCGATTATACCTATGACGCCAAATACGGCTTTCGCGACTATCGCGGCGGCGGGCGCTCTTCGGCGCGTGAAACGGCGGCGCGGGTGGCGGCGGGTGTCGTGGCACGCAAGCTGCTCGGCAAAGGCGTCTCGATCAGTGGTTATCTCGTCGAATTGGGCGGCATCGCCGTCGACCGCGATCATTTCGACGCGGCGGCAATCGGCAATAACGCCTTTTTCAGCCCCGATGCCGAGGTTGCCGCGCAATGGGAAGCGGCTGTCGACAAAGCGCGCAAGGCGGGTTCCTCGCTTGGTGCGGTTGCCGAATGCGTCGCGACGGGCGTCCCGGCGGGCTGGGGCGCGCCGGTCTATGCCAAGCTCGACAGCGAGCTTGCCAAGGCGATGATGACGATCAACGCGACCAAGGGCGTCGAGATCGGCAATGGCTTTGAGGCCGCGCGCATCCGCGGCGAAGAAAATGCCGATGAAATGATGCCGGGAGATGGCGGCCCCGAATTCCTTTCGAACAATGCCGGCGGCATATTGGGCGGTATTTCGACCGGCGCGCCGGTGAGCTGCCGCGTCGCCTTCAAGCCGACGAGCTCGATCCTGACGCCCATGCGGTCGATTACGCGTGAGGGCGAAGCGACCGAAATTTCCACCAAGGGCCGCCACGACCCCTGCGTCGGCATTCGTGGCGTGCCTGTCGTCGAAGCGATGATGGCGCTTGTGTTGGCCGACCAAATGTTGCTTCACCGCGCGCAATGTGGCTGATAAGCGGCGGCGAGCAGGGGTAGATTTTGGAAACGGTTCAAGCATTCATTGCCGATCAGCAGGCGTATATCGGGCTCGGTATTCTCGTCATTCTGCTCATCGGGTTCGTGCTCGAGCGGTTTCCTGCGGCCGTCGTCGCTTTGTTCGGTGCGTGCACATTCCTGTTTCTCGGCATCCTCGATTCGGACCACCTGCTTTCGGTGTTCTCCAATCCAGCCCCGATTACCATCGGAGCGATGTTCGTCCTGACCGGCGCTCTGCTGCGCACCGGAACGATCGACGCGATCGCCAGTGCGATCGTCACGCGTGCTTCCAAACGGCCGCGTCTGGCCTTGTTCGAACTGTTCGCCGGCGTGTTCACTTCATCGGCGTTCATGAACAACACACCGGTCGTGCTCGTCTTCATCCCGATTATGCAGCGGCTCGCCAAGGCGACCGGGATCTCGGTCCAACGGCTGCTGATTCCACTTTCCTATATCTGCGTGATGGGCGGGATGATGACGCTGATCGGGACATCGACCAACCTCATCGTCGACGCCGTCGCGCGCGAAGAGGGGCTCGCGCCGTTCGGCATTTTCGAGATCACGCCCTATGGGTTGCTCGCCGCGCTGGCGGGCGCCGTCACCTTGCTCATATTCGGCCCGCTGCTGCTTCCCGAGGGCGATCCCGACACGCTCTACAGCAGCGCCGAGGGCACCGATTTCCTGACCGAGCTCATCGTCCTCGACGATAGCGACGTCATCGGCCGCGCCTATGGCGAGCTCTCGGCTCTCAGGCCGAGCAGGCTCAAGGTTCTCGCGATCAAGCGCGACGGCGCGCTCATCCGGCACAATCTGCGCGAGGAAATCGCGATGGCCGGCGACGAGCTGGTGATTAGCACCGACATGACCGAATTGCTCTCGCTGCGCCGGACGCGGCAGTTCGAGATGGGAATCGCCGGTCGCAACGGCCCCGGCGCCAATAGCGAGGCGATCGTCGAGGCGACGATTGCGCCGACGCATCCGAGCCTCGGCCGCCGGCTCGCCGATATCCCCTTCCTCACCCGGTTGCGCGTCCGGATCATCGGCATCACCCGCCATCGCCACCTGCCGGGCCCCGACATGCCCAACGCCCGGATGCGGGCTGCCGACAGGTTGCTCGTCACGGGCTCCGAAGACGCCATCCGGCGGATGTACGAAAATCCCAATCTGCTCGGCGTCGGACAGACGCGGACGCGTGAATTCCGGCGCGATCGTGCGCCGATAGCGATCCTCGCGCTGGGTGCCGTCGTCATTCTCGCGGCTTTCAACATCGTCTCGATCGCGATCGCCGCGATCATGGCGATGGGCGCGATCCTCGCGGCGCGCTGCATCGACGCCGAGGAAGCCTGGGCGTCGATCGACGGCAATGTGCTGATCCTGATCTTCGGGATGCTCGCGGTCGGCGTCGGCCTCGAACAAGCGGGCAGCGTCGATCTCCTCGTCAGCGCCGCTGTGCCGATCCTCGAAAGCGCGCCGCCCTGGGCGCTGGTCTTCGCCGTGTATTTCATTTCGGTGATGCTGACAGAGATTGTCACCAATAATGCCGTCGCGGTGATCGTAACGCCGATCGTCATCGGCCTCGCCAACCAGCTCGGCGTCGATCCGCGGCCGCTCGTCATCACCGTGATGTTCGCCGCCTCGGCGAGTTTCGCGACGCCGATCGGCTATCAGACCAACACGCTCGTTTATGCCGCGGGCAATTACCGCTTCACCGATTTCGTCAAGGCTGGCCTGCCGCTGACCTTCGTCGTCGGGCTTACGACGTGCACCACCATCGCCTTCCTGTTTGCCTAGCCGTCCGAATACTCGGTTCAGGCTGCGCTTGTCGAAGCCTTGTTCTTTCTTCTAAGCCAAACAGGAACGACCCTTCGACAAGCTCGGCGTGAGCGGAAGAGGTCAGAGCGGGGAGAGTTCGCGTGTTGAAAAAATGGTTTGAAATCCCGCTCTGGCAGCGTGTCGTAGGTGCGCTGATCCTCGGCATTGTGACGGGCCTGCTTTGGGGGCCGGGTGCCGAATCGATCAAATGGATCGGCGATTTCTTCATAGCGTCGATCAAGATGCTCGTTGTGCCGCTGATCTTTTTCTCGTTGGTTTCCGGCGTCGCGGCGATTGGCGATCTGCGCAAATTGGGAAGTGTCGGCGGACGCGCGCTGCTGCTGTTCGTGGTTACGGGCCAGATCGCGGTGTGGCTCGGCCTTGCCATGGGGACGATGTTCGCGCCGGGCTCGGGGCTCAGTGTCGAACTGCCCGAGGGCGCGGTGATTCCCGAACCCAATCCGGTTTCGCCGACCGAAATGATCCTCTCTATGGTTCCGGAAAGCCCGGTTCAGGTGATGGCGGACGTGCAAGTGCTGCCGCTGATTGTTTTCGCGTTGCTCGTCGGCATCGGCATATTGATGGCGAAGGAAGAGGGCGATCCCGTCGCCAAAATCTTCGATTCGGGCGCGATCATCATGCAGAAGGTGACGATGGTCGTCATGGAGCTGACGCCGTTTGGCGTGTTCGCGCTGATGGCCTGGGTGGCGGGTACCTTCGGCTGGGAGGCGCTGCTGCCGCTCGCCAAGGTCGTAGCGCTCAACTATGCAGGCTGTCTGATCATCATCTTCGTGATGTACTCGGCAATGATCAAATTTCTCGCCAAGACGTCCGTGCGCGGCTTTTTTCGCGGGATTATCGATGCGATGGCGGTGTCCTATTCGACTGCGTCGTCGAACGCGACATTGCCCGTGACGCTGCGCTGCGCCCAGCGCAATCTCGGCGTAAGCCCAAGCGTATCGAGCTTCGTCATATCGCTCGGCGCGACGATCAACATGAACGGCACCGCGATGTATCTCGGGCTCGTCACCTTGTTCGGCGCGCAGATTTACGGCGTCGAGCTAGGCGTCGCCGAATATCTTCTGATCTCGGTGCTTGCGACGCTCGGTGCGATCGGCGCAGCGGGTATTCCGGGCGCGGGCCTGATTATGATGAGTTTGGTTTTCACGGCCGTCGGCGTTCCGCTCGAAACCATTGCGTTCGTAGCGGGTATCGACCGGATCATGGACATGATGCGCACGACGACCAATGTTTCGGGCGATGCGGCCGTCGCGACGACGGTTGCGAGCATGACCGGCGAACTCGACAAGGCGGAACTCGTCTCGGCTGACGACATATAAGCCGAATTTCGCTGGACAAGGCCGAATTTCGGTCGCAATCCGCCGTGCGTAATTCGCCTTGCTACGGAGTGATGCCATGAAGAAACTTGTCTACGCAATGCTGATCGGCCTTGTCGGGTCGCCGCCTGCCTTCGCGCAGCTGGACGAGCGCAGCGAGTTGACAATCGAAGAGCAAGACGCACTCGAAGCTGAGAAAGACATTGCGCGCGGACAGGGATCGGTCGACCTCAGCGCGGAAGCCGAAGCGCAGCTGGACGCCGAGAAAGCTGCCGCGGCGGCAGCTGAGGAAGCAGCCGAGAGAGATAGCGCAAACCCTTGCGGATAGCGCCGCGGCGAATGGCTTAACTGCGTTTGATACCCACGACGGTGCCCTTGGTGCCGTCGCTGACCAGCCTGAAATCGAAATCGGGCCAGGCTTTCGCCCAGCGTCGCCGGATCACCCGCTCGCCGGGGCGCGCGCCGTCGTCGAGCATCACCATGCCGCCCGGCGCGATCTTGTCGAAAACCTGCTCGGCCGATCCGCGGGTAAAAGGGTGGATCGTCCAGCACGGGCCGTCGATCAGCATCAGATCGATGCCATCGGGCAGCGGCCCGTGATCGTACCACAGCCCCCGAAACTGGCCCGGCGCCTCAACCAGCGGTACGCAGCGCAAGTCCGATGACAGGCCGTTTTCGGCAAGCCATTGCCGCGTGGCCTCGACGAAACCGCCATGCTGGTCGAAGCTGATCAGCTGTCCGCCTTCGCCGACCAGCTCGAGCGCGCGTGCCGCGATCAGCGTCGATGCGCCTGCGCCGAATTCTACGATGAGCTTCGGTTTCGCTTCGAAAATGCGGTCGGCGATCTTGTGGAGCAGGCTGGTATCCGCCTTCCAGCTGCCAAGATTGGGCAACGCATCGTGGGGCAGCTCGAGACGTTCGAGAAGGCGCCGTTTTTCCGCCTTGCTGCCGCCGCGCAGCGATCTCAGCAGCCACGGCCATTGGATCGCGCCGATGCCGAGCTGGATCGCCCAGTCGCGCGCAGATCGTTGAAAGTCAGCCTCATCGCCATGGGCGAGAGGCAGGAACTGGGTTGATTCGCGTGAGGTCATATCGGTTCCAAACCCGGTAACTAACCTTGCGGTTCCATCGCGGCGATATAGGCGCGGATCAGCGCAACCCCTTCGCGGTGAATAATCTCACGGCCCAGTTCGGGCATCTGCACGCCGGGATCGGACGATATCATCCGGTGCAGCAGGATGGACTCGCCCGGCCGTCCCGGCGCAATCGAAAAATCGAAACCGCCGCTTCCACGCCCCGCCGCGACCGGGCGTTTGCGGATGCCGCGTGCGACGGGATCGTCCTCGTCATAGGTCAGGAAAAGCCCCGAATTGCTCGCCCCGCTCTCGCGCCGGTGACAGTGCGCGCAATTGACGTCCAAATACGCTCTCGCCCGTTCGTCGAGCGTGCCGTCGGCAGGGTCATCCCAGACAGGCACGCGCGGCGCATTTTCGGGCGCGCGATCGAGAATGCTCCAATCAACCCATTGAGCCAGGCGCGTGCCGTTATTCAGGTTACGCGCATTGGGGCCGATCAGCTCGATTTCACCATTCATCTGATGACAGGATTTGCACTGGTTCTGGTTCGGCACGCGATAGCTGACTTGCTGCGTTTCGCCCGCTTCGTCGATCCACGACACGGGCATTCGCCGTCCGGCGCGGCGCAACACGGCATCGCTGCCATCCTCGTTCCAGACATAGGGGAGCGCGACCCAGCCCTCCTCGCGGCGCAGCAGCACGCGCGTTTCGATCAGGCGAATTTCGCCGTCGGGATCGCGGAAATCCGCCGGATAGCCGAAGCTCTTGATAAACGCGCTGCCGACCGGGAAGTCGAAAGTACCGTCGTCGTTGTAGAGCGCCTGTTGGCCCTCGGGCACGTAGACCCATCGCTGTTTGGCGGCATAATCGGAAAAGAGCGGCGTGTTCAGCGCATAGCTATGGACGCGGGCATTGGGCGTCTGCGCATAATCGTCGAGGAAGAAACGGAACTCCGACAGTCGCTGCGGATAACCCTCATCGGCGATGAGCGCACCGTTGACCGGAGGCACATCGTTAAGGCCGGCAAGCGCGAACCAACCCAGAAAGGCGATGAGCGCGCGGATCACCGAAGGCGCGATTCCATCGATTCGGGCAGCGTAACCGCATCAAGCCGGTTGTCCGTGACGTCGGCGCGCATGGCGTATGGCTGCGGCTGCGCTTCGGTGCGGCTCTGGCCCGCCTCGGTCAGCCCGAGCGTGATCGCAGGCGTTTCCTCGTTGATGACGATGCGTCCGCCAACGCCATCCCACATTATCGGCGGGAGGCTGCCGCCCAGCGCCGTAGCGAGCTGCGCGCCGCCTTCGAAGTCGGGCGCATATCCGGCGCGGCCCTGGATATTGTCGCTGATGATCACGTTGCGCGGTGTCGGATCGTAATTTTCGTCATCGAATTCCTGCGTATAGGCGACCGCCATGATGTTGATCGACGCGTTGTCGGAAAGGATATTTTCGAAAATTTCAACGTCGCGATTGGCCATCACCATGATGCCGGTGCCCGCCGGTACGCCGGCGACGATATTGCCTTCGGGCGCGAAGTTGTCGGTATTGTTGTTGTGGACGAAATTGCGGAACACGCGCACCGAATGGCCGCCCATCTGCATCAGGTTGGGCAGGTCGAAGACGAGGATACCGCCGGTATTCTCGGTCGCGATATTGCTGTGGACATCGGCGACATAGCTGTTCTCGATCTCGATTCCGGCAACGTTGAAGCGCACGATATTGTTGCGGACGACGATCTGTTGCGACTGGCCGACATAGATGCCGGCGTCCGAAGCCCCGATCACGGTGGTGCCATCGACGAGCACATGCGTCGATTCGACCGGATAGATGCCATAGGCGCCATTGTCCGGGCTCGGCCCATTCGTCCATTCGACGCGGAGGTTATGGTAGACGATGCGGTCGGCTTCCTTGGATTTGATGCCGTCGCCGCGCGAATTTTCGACCGCGAAATCGCGCAACGTTACATCGTCCGACGTCACCATCAGCCCTTCGCCCGCGCCCTGCTGATTGGTGAAATCGAGGATCGAAACGTTCGGTCCCGCGCCGCGGACGGTGACATTGTCGACATCGAGCGACAGGCCGTCGGTCAGTTCGAAACGCCCCGCGCCGATCTCGACGGTGTCGCCCGGCGCGGCCTCGATCAGCGCGATCTGCAAACGTTCCTGCGCGTCGGGGCCCGCTTCGACGGGATGCGTGGCGGCAAAGGCGCTGGTCGTGGCGAGCAGCGATAACGTTGCGGCGGCGAGCAATTTCATAGGATGGTCCTCTCTTTTGAGGGCCATAGTAGTTACATCGATGTAAGCGATCAATCGGCGAAAGGATCGCGGACCAAAATCGTGTCCTCGCGCTCGGGACTTGTCGAGACGAGCGCGACCGGGCAGCCGATCAGTTCTTCGACGCGGCGGACATATTTGATGGCTTGGGCGGGGAGGTCGTTCCAGCTGCGCGCGCCCGCTGTCGTTTCGCTCCAGCCCTCTATCGTCTCATAGACCGGAGTGATGACATTCTGGTCCTGCGTATTGGGCGGAAGATAGTCGTATTGCGTGCCATCGACATCGTAGCCGACGCAGATCTTGATCTCGTCGAAGCCATCGAGGACATCGAGCTTGGTCAGCGCGACGCCGGTCACGCCCGACACCGCAACCGATTGCCGCACGAGCATCGAATCGAACCAGCCGCAGCGCCGCTGGCGGCCCGTTACCGTGCCGAATTCATTGCCGCGCTCGCCGAGCCGCTGGCCGTCCGCATCTTCCAGCTCGGTCGGGAAGGGGCCGGCGCCGACGCGCGTCGTATAGGCTTTGACGATACCCAGCACGAAGCCGACCGCGCCTGGCCCAAGGCCCGATCCGCCCGCCGCCGTCCCGGCGATCGTGTTCGACGAAGTAACGAACGGATAGGTGCCGTGATCGACGTCGAGCAATACGCCCTGCGCGCCTTCGAACAGGATGCGGTCGCCGCGCTGCCGCGCTTCGTTGAGCGCTCGCCAGACGGGTTTGGCGAAGGGCAGCACGAAATCGGCAATTTCGCGCAAATCGCCAAGCAGCCGTTCGCGATCGATCGGTTGTTCGCCGAAGCCTGCGCGCAATGCGTCATGATGCGCGCAGAGCCGGTCGAGCTGCGGCCCGAGATCGTCGAGATGCGCAAGGTCGCACACCCGTATCGCGCGGCGTCCGACCTTGTCCTCGTAAGCCGGGCCGATGCCGCGCCGCGTCGTCCCGATCTTGCCTTCTCCGCTCGCATCTTCGCGTAGCGCATCGAGATCGCGATGGATCGGCAGGATCAGCGGGCAGGTCTCTGCGATATGGAGCTTGTCGGGTGTCACATCGACGCCCTGGCCGCGGATTTTCTCGATCTCGCCCTTGAGCGCCCAGGGATCGAGCACAACGCCATTGCCGATCATCGACAGCGTCCCGCGGACGACGCCCGAGGGGAGGAGCGAGAGCTTGTAGGTCTCATTGCCGATAACCAGCGTGTGCCCGGCATTATGACCGCCCTGAAAGCGCACGACGACGTCCGCTCTGGCAGAAAGCCAGTCGACGATTTTACCCTTGCCCTCATCGCCCCATTGGGCGCCGATGACGGTTACATTGGCCATGTCAGAGAGTTTCCTACCGGTGAGTGAGACCGGTGCGGCTTAGTAGGGATGGCGGGCCGCTGCGTCCATCGGATTCGGCAGCCGAACTGGGGGCGATCAGAGCTGGAGCGGCAGGAAGAGACCGAGGACGGCGAGCGCGATGGCGATACAGGCGATGATCAATGCGGCGCGGGCGATGCCGTTGGCGCGCTGTATTTCGTTTTCCTGCTCCTCGGGCGTCACGCCAGCCTGACCGGTTTGCCGTTCCAGATATGGGTGCAGGCGGGGGAGGTGGCGGTCTCGCCTTCGGCCAGTGCGGCGACGGTACGCCAGCCCTCGGCGCGGAGCTGCGCGCCGATCGCGGTATCGGTGCCGAAGGGCAGGAAGATACACTCGCTTTCGCTGCGTCCGAGCCCGGCATCGACGAGCGGATCGAGATAGAGCGATACGCCGAATGCGGGTTCTTCGCCGCCGCCGTCATGCGCGATCGAATAGCTGCCACCGCGTCCGATTTCGCCCGATATCCCACCGCCGAACAGCGAGAAACCGAGCCAGCTCTGATATTCGAAGCCGTGGCGTTCGGTCGGGTCGAGCGTAACCGTGGCGCGTTCCGATATCGCTGCGGCGATCTGTTCGATGCCGTCGAGCCGGGTCGCCAGCGCGCCGCCCGCGTCGATGGTGCGCATCTTCTCGAGCGCCGCGGCGACAGGGCCGGCGGCGTGGATCAGAGGCAGATAGGCGTCGGCACCGAGCGCACGGATCGCGCCGGCATCCTTTTCATCGAGTTCGGAGCGTACGGCATCGATCTTGTCTTCGGCGAGCGGGAAGGTATCTGCGGCGAGCGTCGGCACGAGGTCGGGCAAGGTCAGGTCGACGGTGATCTTCTCGACGCCCGCAATTTCGAGCGCTTCGACAGCCATCGCGATCACTTCGATCGCTGCGGCCACGCCGTCGCTGCCGATCAGCTCGGCGCCCGCCTGCAGCAATTCGCGTTCGGGGCGGAGCTGCGTCGCGCGCAGCTTGAGGATCTGTCCGCCATAGGAAAGCCGCAGCGGCCGCGCGCGATGCGCGAGCCGTGTCGCCGCGATCCGGCCGATCTGCGCGGTGATATCGGGCCGCAGGGCGAGCGTGCGCTGCGACAGCGGATCGACGACGCGCAGCAAATCCTGCACGCCATCGGGGCGCAGCCGCCCGACCAGACCTTCTTCGAATTCGGCCATAGGAGGCGCGACGCGGTCATAGCCATGGGCATGCGCCGTATCGTAGACCGCACGCAGCAACCGCGCCGCCGCCCCCGCTTCGGGCGGCAGCCGATCGCGAAGCCCTTCGGGCAAAAGGCCGGGTGGAAGGCTCATCGGGGCCGTCTAACGCCTCTCCGCACGCTTTAGAAGCGCAGCGGCTTGACGGTTTTGACGCCGTCGAGGTTGCAGACCTTCCACATCACCGGCTCGTCGACGCTTTGATCGACCGACAGCAGCAGCACCGCATCGCCGCCGCCATCGCGGCGGCCGAGGTGGAAGTTGCCGATATTGACATTCGCTTGGCCGAGCGCCGTGCCGATGCTGCCGATAAAGCCGGGCTTGTCCTCGTTGACGACATAGAGCATCGCGCCGTCGAGATCGGCCTCGATCTTGATTCCGAAGAGCTCGACTAGCCGCGGGGCGGCTTCGCCGAACAGCGTCCCGGCCACCGATTTTTCGCCCTCTTCGGTCATCACCGAAACGCGGATCAGCGTGTGATAGACGCCTTCGCGGTCATGCCGGATTTCGCGGACATCGAGCCCGCGTTCCTTGGCGAGATAGGGCGCATTGACCATGTTCACGGTATCCGAGTGCGCGCCAATGAACCCGGCGAGCACGGCGCCGGTAATCGGCTTCTGGTTGAGCTCGGCGGCGGCGCCTTCGACCTCGATCGAAATGCCCTTTACCGCGTCATGCGCGAGCTGACCGACAAGCGAGCCCAGCTTTTCGGCGAGCTTCATATAGGGGCGGAGCTTGGGCGCTTCCTCGGCCGAAAGCGAGGGCATGTTGAGCGCATTGGTGACGCCGCCGTTGACGAGGAAATCGGCCATCTGTTCGGCGACCTGGATCGCGACATTGACCTGCGCCTCGGTCGTCGATGCGCCGAGATGCGGCGTCGATATCAGCCCCGGCGTTCCGAACAATGCGTTCTCCTTGGCAGGTTCCTCGGCATAAACGTCGAGCGCCGCGCCCGCGACATGGCCCGATTCGAGCGCTTCCTTGAGCGCGGCTTCGTCGATGAGGCCGCCGCGCGCGCAATTGATGATCCGCACGCCCGGCTTGGCCTTGGCGAGCGCCTCCTTGGAGAGAATGCCGCGCGTCTGGTCGGTCAGCGGGGTGTGGAGCGTGATGAAATCGGCGCGGGCGAGCAGAGTATCGAGATCGACCTTTTCGACACCGAGCTCGATCGCGCGATCTTCGGTCAGGAACGGATCGAACGCGGCGACCTTCATCTTGAGCCCCAGCGCACGCTCGGCGACAATCGAACCGATATTGCCGCAGCCGATCAGGCCGAGCGTCTTGTGCGTCAGCTCGACGCCCATGAATTTCGACTTTTCCCATTTGCCGGCCTGCGTCGAGGCGTCGGCCTGGGGGAGCTGACGTGCAAGCGCGAACATCAGCGCGATCGCATGTTCGGCCGTGGTGATCGAATTGCCGAACGGCGTGTTCATGACGACGACGCCGCGTGCCGAAGCCGCCGGCACATCGATATTGTCGACGCCGATACCGGCGCGGCCGATGACTTTAAGGTTGGTCGCCGCTTCGAGAATATCGGGCGTGACTGTCGTAGAGGAACGAACCGCAAGGCCGTCATAATCACCGATAATGGCCTTCAGCTCTTCGGGCTCGAGGCCGGTCTTCTCGTCGACTTCGCAACCGCGCTCGCGGAATATCTCTGCAGCGCGGGGGTTCATTTTGTCGGAAATCAGTACTTTGGGCATGACGAAAGTCCTTTCGACTTTCGTCATCCCGGGCTTGATCCGGGATCTCGTGCAGCTGGGCCGAACCGTTTTGCCTGGCCGATGGAGATCCCGGCGTTCGCCGGGATGACGTTATTGGTTGGAATGCTCGGCCTGAACTCGCGCGAACGCCCATTCGATCC
Source organism: Sphingomonadaceae bacterium (assembly GCA_013001755.1). Lineage (GTDB taxonomy): Bacteria > Pseudomonadota > Alphaproteobacteria > Sphingomonadales > Sphingomonadaceae > Parasphingopyxis. The sequence goes on along the minus strand of JABDLY010000004.1, from coordinate 309 downwards.
AGGGCAGCAGCGCGGCGACATCGTCGGTCTCGACCGTCGATCCACACCAGATACGCAAGCTCGGCGGCGCGTCGCGATAACCGTTGAAATCGTAACCGACGCCGCGTTCTTCGAGCATGCCGACGACTTTTTTGGGCACAGCGGCCTTGTCGTCATCCGACAGGCCATCATACCAGTCGCCCTGGAAGACCATGCAGACGCCGGTGTTGGTTCGCTGATCGGGATCGCCGACCATATTGCGGACCCATGGCGTCGTCTCGATCCACTGATCGACGACCGCCGCGTTGCGATCGGCGCGTGAATGGAGTT
>JABDLY010000232.1 GCA_013001755.1 Sphingomonadaceae bacterium | reverse complement strand
AATCCTCCCCGCGCGCAGCGGGGGGAGGGGGACCGTCGAAGACGGTGGAGGGGCAAGGCGCTACCGTTTTCACCGAAGCAGCGGCAAAGTCGTCCCAAAGCCCCTCCACCGTGCAAGCACGGTCCCCCTCCCCACCGCTTCGCGGCAGGGAGGAATTAATGATCAAACGCTCCTCCATTACTCCCGGCGACACGATCGCCGGCCCCGCTCTCATTTTCGAACAGACCGCCACCACCATCGTCGAGCCCGGCTGGCAGGCAACGCTCGACGACCATGCCAACCTCATCCTCACCCGCGCCGTACCGCGTCAGGCCGACCATGCTATCGGCACCGAGGCCGATCCGGTGATGCTCGAAATCTTCAACAACCTCTTCATGGCGATTGCCGAGGAAATGGGCGTTGCGCTGCAGAACACGGCGAGCTCGGTGAACATCAAGGAACGCCTCGATTTTTCCTGCGCGCTGTTCGATAGCGGTGGCGCGCTGATCGCGAATGCGCCGCACATCCCGGTCCATCTCGGCTCGATGGGCGACAGCATAAGGACGATCATCGAAGCGCGCGGCGGTGGGGTTGATGGACGCGGGATACGGCGCGGCGACGCTTATGTGCTCAACGCGCCCTATCGCGGCGGTACGCATCTGCCCGACATCACGGTGATCGTGCCGGTGTTCTACGAAGGCGCGGACGAGCCCGCCGCCTTTGTCGCTGCGCGCGGCCACCATGCCGATATCGGCGGAATCGCGCCGGGCTCGATGCCGTCGGACAGCCGCAGCATCGAGCAAGAAGGCGTGCTGCTCGACAATGCGCTGCTCGTCGATGAGGGGCGCTTTCTTGAAGCGGACATGCGCACAGTCCTTGGTGCTGGCGACCATCCGGCGCGCAATCCCGATCGCAACATCTCCGATCTCAAGGCGCAGTTGGCCGCGTGCACGCGGGGCGCCGAGGAGCTGGTCCGCGTCGCCCGTGAATACGGGGAAGACGTGATCGCCGCCTATATGGATCACGTCCTCGATAATGCCGAAGAGGCGGTGCGGCGGCTGATCGCCAAGCTCGACGATGGCCGGTTCACCTATGAGATGGACAATGGCGCGAAGGTTTCCGTGGCGATCGCCGTCGACCGTGAGGCGCGCTCCGCAACGATCGATTTCACAGGAACCAGCGAGCAGCTGCCCGACAATTTCAACGCGCCCTATTCGATCACCCGCGCCGCGACGCTCTATGTGATGCGAACGCTGATCGACGATGCGATCCCGATGAACGACGGCTGTTTGCGGCCCGTGGAACTCATTGTGCCCGAAGGCTCGATGCTCAACCCGCAATATCCCGCCGCCGTCGTCGCCGGCAATGTCGAGACGAGCCAGGTTGTCACCGATGCGCTGTTCGCCGCAACCGGTCGGCTCGCGCCGAGCCAGGGAACGATGAACAACTTCACCTTCGGCAATGACGAGCATCAATATTATGAGACGATCGCCGGCGGATCGGGTGCCGGGCCCGATCATGACGGGACGAGCGCGGTGCAGGTGCATATGACCAACAGCCGGCTGACCGATCCGGAGATACTGGAGACCCGCCTGCCGGTGGTGCTCGAAGATTTTTCGATCAGGAAAGGTTCTGGCGGGGCAGGCGCGCATCGCGGCGGCGACGGGGTTGTCCGGCGCGTGTGCTTCGAAGAGGCAATGCAAGCCAATATGCTCGCCAACCGCCGCCGCATTCCGCCTGCGGGGATTAAGGGCGGCGACGATGCGGCGCCGGGCCGCAACTATGTGCTGCGGCTCGACGGGACGCGTGAAGATTTGCCAGCGACGGCCTCGACGGCGATGGAACCGGGCGACGTCTTCGTCATCGAAACGCCCGGCGGCGGCGGATTTGGGGAGAAGAAATGATAAAAAATCCGACTGGGCTGAGCTTGTCGAAGCCCTGCGCTTTCTTACTCCATCGGGTTAGAGTGAAGGACAGCCCTTCGACAGGCTCAGGGCAATCGGGATTGTCCTTTGCCTGACTATCTCGTCCTTTCGGGTATCCTCGTCGTCGTTGTCGGCTTTGCGCTGAAGCTCAATCCGCTGCTCGTCGTTACGTTGGCGGCGCTGGCGACCGGACTGCTGGGGAAGCTCGGTCTTGTAGAAGTCATCTCCGCCTTCGGCGCGGCGTTCAACGACAATCGCTATATCAGCGTCGTCTGGATCGTGCTGCCGGTGATCGGCCTGCTTGAACGCTATGGCCTCCAGCAGCGCGCCCGGGCCGTGATCGAGACGATACGCGGCGCGACGATGGGGCGGTTGTTGCTGCTCTACCTGCTGTTTCGGCAGGTGACTGCCGCGCTGGGGCTGACTTCGGTAGCGGGCCACGCCCAGACGGTCCGCCCGCTTGTCGCGCCGATGGCCGAAGCGGCGGCCGAGAAAACGCATGGCGATCTCGAAGAGGACGAACGCGAACAGGTGCTCGGCATGTCGGCGGCGACCGACAATGTGGGGCTGTTCTTCGGCGAGGATATCTTCGTCGCCATCGCGTCGATCCTGCTGATCCAGGGGGTGTTCCAGAGCTATGGCTATGAGCTGACGCCGCTCCAACTGTCGGTGTGGGCGATCCCGACCGCGATCTGCGCCTTCTTCATCCATGGCTCGCGGCTGCTGATGTTCGACCGCAAGCTGCGGAGACCGGGCAAATGATCACATTGCAATGGCTCTACATTTTGGCGGGCATCGCCTTTACGCTCTTTTCGCTGATGAGTGCGTTCGATCGGAGCAACGGCAAGCGCTTCGGCAACGCCGCCTTTTGGGGGCTGCTTGCGATCAGTTTTTTCTTCGGCGGGATGCTGAGCGACCTTGCGAACGGCGTCCTCGTTTTGTTGCTGGTGGCGATCGCCGGCCTCGGCCTGCTCGGCCGAAGCGATCCGCCGACCACGACGCTCGAAGAACGCCTCGGCCTGTCCGAGAGATTCGGCAACAAGCTCTTCCTGCCCGCGCTGATCATCCCGATCACCGCTTTCGCCGGGACGATCCTCTACAACTACACCGTCTTTGGCGGTTCGGGCCTGTTCGAGGAACGCTGGGTGACGCTGATCCTGCTTGGCCTGGGCGTTCTTATCGCGCTGATCGTCTGCATGATCTGGTTGCGGCCGCCGCTGCTCGCACCCGTCGAGGAGGGCAGGCGGTTAATGGATTCTATCGGCTGGGCGGCCGTGCTGCCGCAGATGCTGGCCGCGCTCGGTGCCGTTTTCGCGCTGGCCGGGGTCGGTGAGGTAATCGGTGGAATTGCCGGCGGGATTATCCCGGAAGACAGCATCTTCATCGCCGTGCTTATCTACGCGCTCGGCATGGCGCTGTTCACGATGATCATGGGCAACGCCTTCGCCGCCTTCCCGGTGATGGCGGCGGCGATCGGCATCCCGTTCCTGGTTGTCGATTATGGCGGCAACCCGGCGGTCATCGGCGCGATCGGGATGCTGGCGGGTTTCTGCGGCACGCTGATGACGCCGATGGCGGCGAACTTCAACATCGTGCCCGCGGCGTTGCTCGAGCTTAAGAGCCAATATGGCGTGATACGGATGCAGATCGCCACGGCAATTCCGCTGCTGGCATGCAATATCCTGCTGATCTATTTCCTTGCGTTCTGACGCCTCAAAGGCGTCATCCCAGCGAAAGCTGGGATCTCCTGCAGTTTTGCCGAGCGCTGGCGGCGGGAGATTCCAGCTTTCGCTGGAATGACGTAAGGGGGGCCATGGATTCGAATCTCACCCCAGACCTCGCCGCCCAATTCGCCCGCATAGCGCTCGGCCATGTCACCAAGGAATATCCGCACAAGCTCGATCATGTGATGAGCGGGCCCGAGGATGTGCGCGGGCCGAAGGAGCTCCACCCGATCTTCTTCGGCAGTTTCGACTGGCATAGCTGCGTCCACAGCTATTGGATGATGCTGACGCTACGACGGCTGTTCCCCGATCAGCCTTTCGCGGCCGAGATCGGCACGCTCGCCGATACCATGCTGACCGAGGACAAGGTTGCGGGCGAACTCGCCTATCTCGACCATGCTTATTCGGGTGGCTTCGAGCGGCCCTATGGCTGGGCGTGGCTGTTGGTGTTGCACCGGGAAGCGGCGCGGCATGGCGACCGCGATTGGGGCGCGAATCTCGAACCGCTGGCGCGCGAATTCGCCGAACGCTTCAAGCTGTTCCTTCCCAGACAAGGCTATCCGATCCGCACGGGCACGCATTACAATACGGCCTTCGCGCTGGTGCTCGCCCATGGCTGGGCGAGCGAGTACGACGAGACGCTGGCCGGGCTTATCGCCGAACGCGCGGGCTATTATTACGGCATGGACCGCGACTGTCAGGCATGGGAGCCGGGCGGCGATGAATTCCTGTCCTCGGCGATGATCGAGGCGTTATCGATGAAGACGGTGCTCGACACGCCCGACTTCAAACAATGGTTCTCCGATTTTCTGCCACGCCTCGATATTTCCGAGCCAGGCAGCCTGTTCACGCCGGCCGTGCCCAGCGACCGCAGCGATGGCAAGATCGCGCATCTCGACGGTTTCAACCTGAGCCGCGCCTGGTGCTGGCGGTCGATTGCGCCGGCGTTGCCGGACGATGTCGCCGCGCAGGCGGAATCAACCGCCGACCGCCATCTCGCCGCCAGCCTTAGCCATGTCGAAGGCGATTATATGGGCGAACACTGGCTGGCGAGTTTCGCGCTGCTGGCTCTGTTGGCCGGAAGAGACGCCTAGCGGTCGAGGAACAGCGTCACCGGGTCGCCGGGTTGCCACGGATCGCGCTTCGCCATGATCGCCTTGAAGAGATCGGACGCGATGTGGCGGTCGAGCCATTTGCGCAGATGCGGCCAATCCTGCGCGTCGAACCAGTCGCGATCGGTTGCCCCGAACTGCCGGATAAAGGGGAAGATCGCGATGTCGGCGCGCGATTGCTTGTCGCCGCACAGATAGGCGTGCTGCGATAGCCGCGCCTCAAGGCCGCGCAGAATTTCCGCAGCCGCCGTGCGATGTTCGATCGGATCGCAGTCCTCGCCATAGCGGCTGTGGTATTTGTAGCGATCGAGATGATGTTTGAACGGGCCGTCATTCGTTTCGATCAGCGCGTCGGCATCGTCACCCGGATGCGCGATCCAGCTTTGCGGATCGTTCTGCGCCAGCGCCCAATTCATCACCGCAAGGCTCTCGTCAATCACATCGCCATCGGTAAGATGCAGCACCGGCACCGTCGCCTTGGGAGAGGCTTCGATCATAGCCTCGGGTTTGTTCGCCAGCAGAACCTCGCGCAGCTCGCACTGCGTTTCGCTCGCGCGCAGCGCCATACGCGCGCGCATCGCATAGGGGCATCGCCGAAAGCTGTAGAGGATGGGGAGAGGATGAGCGCGATCAGTCATCGAGCTTGGCCCCGACATGAGCGACGCCGCGTTTCTCGGCGAGTTCGATCTGGCGTTGGCGTTCGGCATAGCGCTCGCGCTGGGCATCGTCGCGTGCATCACGGCAATGCGCACAGCTGACGCCCTCGATAAAGTGCGGCGAGGCCTGTTCGTTCTCGCTCAGCGGCATCCGGCAGGCGCGGCACAGGACATGCGTGCCCTTTTCGAGTCCGTGTTTGACCGTCACCCGCTCGTCGAACACGAAACATTCGCCGTCCCATGTGCTGTCTTCGCGCGGCACGGTTTCGAGATATTTGAGGATGCCGCCTTTCAAGTGAAACACTTCGTCGACGCCTTCTTCTTTGAGTAACGCGGTCGCCTTTTCGCAGCGTATGCCGCCGGTGCAGAACAT
>JABDLY010000213.1 GCA_013001755.1 Sphingomonadaceae bacterium | reverse complement strand
CATCTAACGGTATCGCCGAAACCGTTTCGGCGAGCGCGATTGTCTGCTTCACGACATCGGGATCGACGGCACGGCGGGTATCGCGCGAGCGCGCCTCGGTGCCGCTGCTCGTGCTGACTCCGCGACTGAAAACCGCACGGCGGCTCGGCATATTATGGGGCGCTCATGCCGTCCACACGCGCGACGTCCGCAATTTCGAGGAAATGGTCGGCAAGGCCAAGCGCATGGCGCTGCGCGCGACGATAGCGCACGGCGGCGAAACGATGATCGTCATGGCCGGCGTTCCCTTCGGCACACCGGGTTCGACCAATGTCCTCCATATCGTGCGGCTCACCGGAGACGAACTCAAACGGCATACCGACCGCGCGCTCGATGACGATCGGGTCGACGCCGGAGTCTAGCCCAGCAGTCCGCGCCGAACGAGATCCGCGTACGCCGTTTCCGCATCGCGGAAATGATGGCCGGCAAAGCCTTCGCGCTCGGACGCTTCGGCGTTCGATGCCAGATCGTCGAGAAATAGGCCCTCGCCCGGACCGAGACCGAATCGCTTCAGCGCCAATTGGAAAATCGCCGGATCGGGCTTGGCGATGCCTTCTTCGCCCGACACGACGATATTGGCGAAGCGATCGAAAATCTCCGCCTCCTTCGCACGGAACGGAGTCCAGAATTCGCCGGGGAAATTGGTGATCCCGAAGATCGGCACGTCAGCGGCATCGAGTTCGCGAACGATCTCATGCATTCCGGGGATCGGATCGCCGATGCTCTCGCCGAAGCGCGATCCCCAGGCGCGGATATAGTCCGCATCATCGGGGAATTTCGCGATCAAATCCGGCTCGATATCGGCCCAGACGCGGCCGTGGTCGAGCGCCCAATGCCATTCATTGGACATGACGACGCTTACGATCCGGTCGAGTTCAACCGGATCGTCGATCAGTTTTTCGTAGAGATATCGCGGATGCCAGTCGTAGAGGACGTTGCCGACGTCGAAAACGACGGCACGGATGGCCACTAGCCCTGGCGCGCCTTGAAGCGACGGTTCGTCTTGTTGATGACATAGGTCCGGCCGCGACGACGGATGACGCGGTTGTCGCGGTGACGACCCTTGAGCGATTTCAAAGAATTACGGACTTTCATGGCGGTCACCCGGCCTTTTGGCTATTCTATTGTCGGAAACGAACGGCGCATCTATGTGCCGGACCCACCAAAGTCAAGCTGGAAGCCTTCAAAAATGCCGCTTAGCCGGGCCTTTCGCCGACGAAAAAACCACCTTTTGCCTCCGGGCGAACGGCTTTACGCGATCGGCGATATCCATGGCCGGCTCGATCTGTTCGATACGCTGATCGATCGGATCGAAGCCGACAATGCAGAGCGCGGCGTAGCAAAGGTCACGGTTCTGCTGCTCGGCGACCTGATCGACCGCGGCCCCGATTCGCACGGCGTCGTCGAGCGGGCGATACACTGGGACGCCGATTTCGCGACGCTCGAATGTTTGCTCGGCAATCATGAAGCCTCGATGCTTGCCGTGCTCGATGGCCAGATGCGCTGGTTCGGCAGCTGGCTCGGCTATGGCGGCTATGATACATTGCTAAGCTACGGCGTCGGTTCCGACATTCTCGCTTCGGGGGAAGAGGACGAAATTGTCGCGGCCGCGCAGGACGCCGTACCGCAAGCACACCGCGACTGGCTCGAAAAATGCCCGTTCTCGGTAAGCCGCGGCGACTATATTTTCGTCCATGCCGGCATCCGCCCCGGCGTGCCGCTCGGCAAACAAGAGGCGAAGGATTTGCTCTGGATTCGCGGCGAGTTCCTGACCACCAAAGCCGATCATGGCGCGATGATCGTCCATGGCCATTCGATCACGCCCGAAGTCGAGGAGAAATCCAACCGCATCGGTATCGACACCGGCGCCTATTTCAGCGAAAAACTCACCGCATTGGGGCTCGAAGCGGGGGAACGCTGGTTCCTCCAGACGTAGCAAGCAATACTGGCAAGGAACCCGTCATGAAATATCTCGCCGCTTTCGCGCTCTTCCTCGCAGCCTGTAACCCGGCCAATGGCGAAACCGCCTTCGAAGCCGAAGCCGCGCTCACCGGCGATGTGCTGATCGTTGGCAACAAGCAGGAAGATACGGTCAGCTTCATCGACCTCGAAAGCGGCGAGGAGCGCACTCGCGTCGCAACCGGCAACCAGCCGCATGAAATCGCGATCTCGCCCGACCGGAGGCGTGCTGCCGTCGTCGCCTATGGCGGAACGACGATCGACATTTTCGACATCGCGAACGCGACACGCATCGACCGGATCGATATCTCACCCAACCAGCGGCCGCACGGATTGGTCTGGACGCCCGACAACCGGCTGATCGCGACGACCGAGGGCAGTTCAACACTGACCATCGTCGATATGGATGACGGCAGCGTATCGGCGATTCCCACCGGGCAGCGGGGCAGCCATATGGTCGCCGTCAACGCAGCAGGCACGCGCGCCTATGTCGCCAATATGGGCAGCGGCACGGTAAGCGCGGTGTCGCTGGACGAACGCCGCAAGCTTGCCGATGTGGAGGCCGGCGATACGCCCGAAGGGCTGGCGCTGACGCCCGATGGCAGCGAGCTCTGGGTCGCCGACCGCGACAATGCGGTGCTTCACGTTTTCGACACCGAAAGCTTCGACCGGATCGCCAGCATCACCACCGGCAACTTCCCTATCCGCGTCGCGATCAGCCCCGATGGAACGACCGCAGTGACTTCGAACGCCGCCGATGGCAGCCTGACGCTTGTCGATACCGCTACGAAAGAGGTGACGCGGACGATTCCTGTTTCCGGTCCCGATGCGGTGCAGGTGACCATCGTCTTTTCCGAAGACGGGCGGACAATCTACGCTGCCGAAACCGCACAATCGCGTGTCGTTGCCGTCGATCTCGAAAGCGGCGAAATCATCGACACCTATGCCGCTGGCGCGGGCAGCGACGGACTCGGCGTCGTCCGGAGGGTTTCTGAATAGGCGCTAACTGCGTTCGGCGAGCTTGCGTTCCCAGGCTAGAGCATGCGCGACGATGGTATCGAGATCGTCATGTTGCGGGTGCCAGGGCAAGGTCGCTTTGATCCGGCTATTGTCCGCCACCAGCGCATCGGGATCGCCGGCGCGGCGGGCTTCCATACGGCGATCGATTGTCTGGTTGGTTGCGCGGTCGACCGCGTCGAGCACCTCGAGCACCGAAAAGCCGCTGCCATAACCGCAATTCATGATGTGGCTCGCCCGGGGCTCGGCGATCAGTTTTTCGAGCGCCAATACATGCGCCGCGGCAAGATCGCTGACATGGATATAGTCGCGCACGCCGGTGCCGTCTGCGGTGTCATAGTCGGTTCCGAAGACCGAAACATGATCGCGCTGCCCGATCGCCGCTTCGACCGCGACCTTGATCAGATGCGTCGCGCCCGCGGTCGACTGGCCCGAGCGGCCCTGCGGATCGGCGCCGGCGACGTTGAAATAGCGCAGCGCGCAATAGTTCATGTCATGCGCCGCCGCGCAATCGCGCAGCATCCACTCGGTCATCAGTTTCGAGCGGCCATAGGGATTGATCGGCACGGTCGGCATGTCCTCGCGCACGGGAATTTCATCGGGAATGCCGTAGGTTGCCGCGGTCGAGGAAAAGATGAAATGCGGGACGCCTTGTTCGACGGCGCTCCCGATCAGGGCGCGCGTCTTGGCGGTGTTATTGTCATAATATTTGAGTGGATCTTCGACCGATTCGGGAACCACCACCGATCCGGCGAAGTGCATGATCGCGCCGACCCGGTGGGCGGCGATCACCCGGCCGACCAAGGCGGCATTGCCGATATCGCCCTCGACGAACTCGGCCGCTTCAGGCACCGCCCAGCGAAAGCCGGTCACGAGATTGTCGATCACGACGACCGGCCAGCCGGCGTCGAGCAGCTCCAGCACGGCATGACTGCCGATATAGCCCGCGCCGCCGGTTACCAGCACTGCGGGTTTGCTCCCAGAATTCTGCCGATTTTGCTCCATTATTGCCCTCTGGTGACTCTTCTTTGCAGCCTTTTGTCGCGACAACCGTTACAGACCTATAACGATGAGGCGTGACATGGGAGATGGCCGATGAATAAGTTGCTGACAATGGCGGTGATTGTGGGCGCCGTCGCAATGTCGGCCTGTCAGACCGGACCGGCTCGCGGCGTTGAAGTGACCCGCTTCCATCTCGGGCAGGACATCCCGGCGCAGGCAATCAATGTCGAACCGGCCAACCCGGCCGATCAGGACAGCCTCGAATTTCGGACCTATGCCGGTATCGTCGCCGAGGAGATGGCGCGGCTGGGCTTCCACCAGGCGCCGCTTCCCGGCGCCGAAATGATCGCGGTCGTCGAGGTCAGCCGCGACAGCCGTGTCGATGCCGGGCGCGGCTCGCCCTTCAGTATCGGGATCGGCGGCGGAACCTTCGGCAGCAATGTCGGCGTGGGCGTCGGCACGAGTGTCGGCGTCGGCGGTTCGCGCGGCGGCGAAATTTCGGTGACGCAGCTTGACGTAAAATTAAAACGTCGCTCCGAAGGTACGATCGTCTGGGAAGGCCGGGCCATCCGCGAGACGCGGCCGGGCGAAGAAGATCCGGCCACCGTAGTACGCCGCCTCGCCGCGGCAATGTTCAGCCAGTTTCCGGGAGAGTCCGGGCAAACTATCAGGGTAGATTGACCACAGAATGACCATCAGCATCACCGACGCCTTCGACGGCGGGAATATCCGTGTCGTCTCGATCGACGGCGACCACGCCGATCTCGAAATCAAGCACGACCATCAGTCCGATTTCTATCAATGGTTCTATTTCCGCGTCATGGGCGGCGCGGGCGAGCAACTGACGCTGCGGATCACTAATGCCGGCGGATCGGCCTACACCAAGGGCTGGGAAGAATATTCGGCACGCGTCACCGTCGACCGCGAAAACTGGCGGCAGGCCGATACGAGCTTCAAGGACGGCGTGCTCACTATCCGCCACACGCCGGAAGCCAACAGCGTCTGGTTTGCCTATTTCGCGCCCTATACGATGGAACGCCATCACGATTTCGTCGCGCATATCGCGGCGAAGGAAGGCGTGACGCACAGCTCGCTCGGCAAGACGCTCGACGGTCAGGAGCTCGACTATTTCACGCTTGGCAACGGGCCGCTTTCGATCTGGCTCTATGCGCGCCAGCATCCCGGCGAGACGATGGCAGAATGGTGGATGGAGGGCGCGCTCGACCGGCTGACAGACGCTGCCGATCCCGTCGCCCGCGCGCTCACCGAAAAGGCGACGCTGCACATCGTTCCCAATATGAATCCCGATGGCTCGCAGCGCGGCCATCTGCGCACCAATGCGGCCGGCACCAATCTCAACCGCGAATGGCATGAGCCGAGCGCAGCGAAGAGCCCCGAAGTGCTTTATGTGCTGGGCAAAATGGGCGAGACCGGCGTCGATTTCGCGATGGACATCCATGGCGACGAGGCGATCCCGGCCAATTTCATCGCCGGTTTCGAAGGCGTCCCGAGCATCACCGATCGGCAGCTCGAACTTTACGGGCGCTATCTGGAAAAACTGCTCAAGCGCTCGCCCGATTTCCAGATCGAACTCGGCTATCCGATCGCCAAGCCGCGCAAGGGCAATCTTTCGATGTCGACCAACCAGGTCGCCGAACGCTTCGGCGCCGTCGCGATGACGCTCGAAATGCCGTTCAAGGATAACCACGAACATCCCGATGAGGAATTTGGCTGGTCGCCCGAACGCTGCCAGCAGCTGGGCCGCGATTGCCTGGCGGCGCTCGGCGATATGATCGAAGAACTGCCGGTTTAGGCGAGAATTTCGTTCAAAAAATCAACCATCGCTGCCCAGCTCCGCCGATCCGCCTCCGCACGATAGATCACGCCGCGCTCGGGCATATTGGCGGTCTTGTCGGTAAAGCCGTGACCGGTATGCCCATGGGCGTGGAGCTGCCAGTCGGCGCCTGCCGCGGTCAGCTCCTCGGCGAGCGCGAGGACCGAATCGGGTTTGGCCAGCGGGTCATCCCAACCATGGCAGACGAGGATCTTTGCGGTAATCTCGCCGCCATCAAGACCCGGCGGGTCATAGATCCCGTGAAAGCTGACGACGCCGAGCACATCCGCCCCGGCGCGCGCCAGATCGAGCACCGATTTACCGCCGAAGCAAAAGCCGATCGCCGCCGTCTTCGCCGCATCGACCTCGGGCAAGACCTTCATCGCCTCGAGCGAGGCGAGTAACCGATCGCGGAGCAACGCACGGTCCGCATCGAGCGCGTTCATGAAGCGCGCCGGATCGTCGTCCTCGCGCGTTGCGCGGTTGCCCTTCCCATAGATGTCGGCGACGAACCCCGCATAGCCGAGGCCCACGATCCGTTCTGCGTTCTGAAAATCCATTTCCTTGGGGCCGAGCACATTGGGGACGATCATGACCCCGGGTTTCGGCTCACCCCAGTCGCTATCGCTCGCGAGCAGACCCTCGAAGCGGCCGCCGGGGCCGTCATGGATTATGGTTTTGCGTTCGATGGTCATAGGCCGCCCCCTCATCTCCGATCGGGCTGAGCTTGTCGAAGCCCTGCCTTTCCTTTTCAATGGTTAGAAGTAAGAACGACCCTTCGACAAGCTCAGGGTAAACGGTTTGGTGTTTCCCTGTTTGAGAATGGCTACACCAGCAGGAGCACCGCATGCCGCAACTCGTCCTCGTCCGCCACGGCCAGTCCGAATGGAATTTGCAAAACCGCTTTACCGGCTGGTGGGATGTCGATTTGACCGAAAAGGGCATCGAGGAGGCGAAAGCGGCGGGCGTATTGATGACCGAAAAGGGCGTCGACCATGATATCTGCTTCACCAGCTTCCAGACGCGCGCGATCAAGACGCTCAACCTCGCTCTCGACGAGATGGACCGGCTCTGGCTACCGGTCGAGAAGCACTGGCGACTCAACGAGCGCCATTACGGCGGACTGACCGGGCTCAACAAGCAGGAGACGCGCGAAAAACATGGTGACGAGCAGGTCCATATCTGGCGCCGCAGCTTCGATACGCCGCCGCCCGAAATGGAAACCGGCAGCGAATATGATCTCTCTGGCGATCGCCGGTACGAAGGCGTCCCGGTGCCCAAATCGGAAAGCCTCAAGCTGACGATCGAGCGCGTCCTGCCTTATTGGGAGGAGCGGATCGCGCCGGCGCTCAAAAAAGGCCAGCGCGTGCTGATCTCCGCCCATGGCAATTCGCTGCGCGCGCTCGTCAAGCATCTCAGCCGGATCCCCGACGACGAGATCACGAGCCTCGAAATCCCGACCGGCCAGCCGATCGTCTACGATCTCGACGGGGACCTCGCCGCGCGCGACCGCTACTACCTGTCGGAACGCTAACAGCGGGTCCATTGCGCAAAACCCGGCGTGGCTCTAGAAGAAAGCGCTTCTTCAGGCAGTGGGGGCCATACGAAGCATGAGCGAAACACCGCTGGTTGGCGTGATCATGGGCAGCCGCTCCGATTGGGAGACGATGCGTCATGCCGACGATATCCTCACCGAATTGGGCATCGCGCATGAATGCAGGGTCGTCTCGGCGCACCGCACGCCCGATCGGCTCTACGATTATGCCAAATCGGCCGCAGGGCGCGGGCTCAAGGTCGTCATCGCAGGCGCCGGCGGTGCCGCGCATCTGCCGGGTATGGCCGCCTCGATGACCTGGCTGCCGGTGCTCGGCGTGCCGATCGAATCAAAGGCGCTCAAAGGCATGGACAGCCTGCTCTCGATCGCGCAGATGCCCGGCGGCGTTCCCGTCGGTACGCTGGCCATCGGTGTTGCGGGCGCGATGAACGCGGCATTGTTGGCGGCGGCGATTGTCGCGACATCGGACGAGGTGATCGCGCAGAAGCTCGATGACTGGCGGCGGGCGCAGACCGACAGCGTCGGCGAAAACCCCGCCGAATGACAGGCGAAACGCTCCCGCCCGGGTCGATGATCGGCGTTGTCGGCGGCGGACAACTGGGCCGCATGCTCGCCATTTCCGCGGCGCAGCTCGGTTATCGCTGCCATATTTTCGCGCCAAACGAGTTTTGCTGCGCCGCTGAAGTGTCTGCGCAGCACACCCAGGCCGATTATGACGACGAGGCGGCGCTTGCGGACTTCGCCGAGACGGTCGATGTCATCACCTATGAGTTTGAGAATGTCCCTGCCGCGCCGTTGCGCACCGTTGCCGAGGCGACTCCGGTCTATCCGCCGATCGACGCGCTCGAATTGTCGCAGGACCGGCTCGCCGAAAAGGATTTTATCCGAGAACATGGCGGCCGCCCCGCCCCCTATCGCGCGGTCGATTCGATCGGTGATATCGCCCACGCCGTGGAGGATATCGGCACGCCGGGCATCGTGAAGACGCGTCGCTTCGGTTATGACGGCAAAGGGCAATCGCGTATTTTCGCAGCCGATGGCGCCGAGCCGGCCTGGCGAAATCTCGGCGGCCAGCCTTCGGTCTATGAGGCATTTATCGATTTCGAGAACGAATTCTCGATCATCCTCGCGCGAGGGATTGATGGCGAAATCCGGCTATATGATCCGCCGCGCAATCGACATGCCGATGGTATTCTTTCGACATCGACGGTGCCGGGCGAAGGCATAATTCCCGATCAGCGCGCAGCGGCAAGCACGCTGGCGCGGTCGGTGGCCGAATCGCTTGAATATGTCGGTGTGCTGACGATGGAATTCTTTACGGCGCTCGACGGGCCGATCTTCAACGAGATGGCGCCGCGCGTACACAATAGCGGACATTGGACGATCGAGGGCGCGGCGACCTCGCAATTCGAGAATCATATCCGCGCGATTTGCGGGCTCCCGCTCGGCGAGACCGGACTGACCGCGGATCGCATCGAGATGACAAATTTGATCGGGTCGGAAGTCGAGCGTTGGGGCGACTGGCTAAAAAAGGACCAGGCGCACCTCCACCTTTACAATAAGGGGGAAGCACGCCCGGGCCGCAAAATGGGGCATGTCACGCAGCTCTTTTGAGTGGCGCAACTATCAATGTTTTTAGGAGTTTAGCCCTGCTTTTCAGCTTTGAACGGCATTTCGCCGAACGCACCGGCCTTGATCGCGCCGGTCATCGAATCGCCGCCGACGGTTGCCGTGCCTTCGAGCGTCATCGGCATCGGGACGGTGATGTCCTGCTTCCAGGTGAAGGTATCGCCATCGACCTTGCCGTCTTCGATATCGGCAGCGCCCTGCGCGCCGGCGGCAGTACCGGTAACGGCATCGCCGTCCTGATTAAGCGTCATCGTGACTTTCTGTTCACCCATCGGCGAGTTGATCGTGCCATCCCAGGTGCCTGATACGTCTGTCATTGATATTCCTTCCTTACATGAGTGTTAGTTGGTTATTCCGCCTCGACTGTTTCGACGGCCAAGCCCAGTTCGTCAAGCTGTTCCCTTACTACCGCGGCGTCGCCTACCACGACCCAGATAAAGGCATCGGGGTCGATTGCCGATCGCGCCGCCGTATCAAGCTCTTCGCGTTCAAGCGAACGATAGAGGCTGGCGATCCCGTCATAATAATCGTCCGATCGGTTCCACAACACATTGCGCTGCATCCCGGCGATGATGCTGGCTGAAGTCTCGTAGCTTCCGGGCAGTTCACGGATCGAGCCTGTGATCGCCCGGTTATACTCATCCTCGCGCACGCCATCGGTTGTGAGGAAAGCCGTCACCTGTTCGCGCAGCGCGGCAATCGAATCGCCTGTGCGGTCGGCCTGGACCGGCGCGCGGATCGTATAGGGCACCGGGCCTTCGAAGCGGCTGATCGAGCCGCGAACGCCATAGGACCAGCCGCGCGTCTCGCGCAGGTCCATGTTGAGCCGGGCGAGGAAACTGCCCCCCAGCGCCTCATTGGCGACGACCAGCGGCAACAGCTCGTCGGTACCGCGATGATCGAGCACCTGCCCGGCATAGATAAAGGATTGCGGCGAGTTGGGCCGATTGACGAGAATTATCCGCGGCGCTGTATCGGCGATATCGACGTCGAGCGATTTCACGCCTGCCTCGCCTTCGCCGGCCCATGCGCCGAAGCGCGGTTCGAGCGCTGCAACCACTTCTTCGAGCGTCGTATCGCCGACGACGAAGATGCCGAGCTTTTCAGGCCGCAACCAGCGCCGGCGGAATTCGGTCAGATCTTCGAGGGTTATCGCTGCTATCGAATCGGGCGTGCCGAGACCGCTCGACGGACGGCCATAGGGATGGGCTTCGCCGAACAGCCGCGGCCAGAGATTGCGGCTCGCGAGCCCACTCGGCGAGGTCAGTTCGGCGGCGATGCCCGCCAGCTGCGTAGCGCGCAGCCGTTCGATCTCGTCCGGCTCGAAGGCGGGGTTGCGCACTATGTCGGCGAGGAGGTCGAGCGACGGCTCGTAATTGGCCGCAAGCGCGAACAGGCCGATATTGGTGCGGTCAGTGGTTGCGCCGGTGATGACGTTCGCGCCAAGCCGCTCCTGCGCCTCGGCGATTTGCGTTGAGTTGAGGCTCGTTGTCCCTTCGGTCAGCAGGGCGAGCATCAGCGATTGCGTGCCGAGCCGATCGGCGCGGTCGGCTGCATTGCCGGCATCGAAACTGAGCTGCGTCAGGATGGTCGGGACGGCATCGCGGCGAACGAAACGGATCTCGACGCCGTTGGAGAGCGTCGCGCGTTCGACTTCTGGGAAATCGAGATCGTCGATCTGGCCGACGGGCGGGCGCGGAACGCTGCGCGTGCTGACGACCTGCGTCGTTGCTTCCGCAGCCTCCGTCTCGCCATCCTGCAAATAACCTGCGGGCGCGCGGAACGTGCCGGTCCGCTCGCCGTCCGAAACCGAGCCGGCTTCCTCATATGCGCCGCGCTCGCCGGGATCGACTCTGGTCGCGAGAACGGGACGGGTCAGCCATCGCTGCATCGCCGCGCGGACGCTTTCCGGCGTCGCCGCGCCAATCCGTTCAAGCTGTGTGCGATAAAAGGCCGGGTCGCCCGAATAGAGTTCGCCGCTCGCCAGCGCGACGGCCTTGCCGCCAAAACCGCCAACCGACTCAATGCCCGCGATACGGGCGGAAACCTGGCTCATCGCAACACGGTTGACCTCGTCCTGCGTCGGGCCGTTCTGGATATAGTCGGCGATTAGCGCGTCGAGCAGTGCGGCGACTGCATCGGCATCGGCGGTCGGCGCGACATCGACCTGGATCTCGAACAGGCTGACATATTCGAACGCCTGCACGAAGGCGCGAACCGCGACGGCGGTCTGTTCTTCGCGCACAAGAATATTGTCGAGCCGGGAACTCGCGAGCCCGCCGAACACGCTTGCGCCGACATCGAGATTGGCTGTGACAGGGTCATTGAGGCCGGGGACTATCCATGTCCGGTAAAGCCGCGTCGTCGCGACATTGTCGGCCATGACGATCTCGGTGCGCTCGGCAAGCGTCGGCACGCCGGGATCGACCTGTTCGGTTTCGGGTCCGCGCGCGATATCGCCGAAATAACGCTCGACGAGCGGCCGCGCGGCCGCCGCGTCGATATCGCCGGCGAGGACGAGCACCGCATTGTTCGGTCCGTAATGCTGACGGAACCAGGCTTGGACATCTTCAAGGCTCGCCGCGTCGAGATCGGCCATCGAACCGATGGTGGAATGGCGATAGGGATGACCTTCGGGGAACAGCGCTTCGAGTTGCGCATAATCGACCAGACCATAGGGCTGGTTATCGCCCTGGCGTTTTTCGTTCTGGACGACGCCGCGCTGGTTATCGAGCTTTTCCTGCGTCACCGCGCCGAGCAGATGCCCCATGCGATCCGATTCGAGATAGAGCGCCAGTTCGAGTCCCTCGGTCGGCACTGTCTGGAAATAGTTGGTCCGGTCATACCAGGTCGTGCCGTTGAAATCGGTCGCGCCGATCTCGCGCAGCGGCGCGAAGAAATCGCCCGGCGCATTTTCCGACCCGTTGAACATCAAATGTTCGAAGAGGTGCGCGAATCCGGTTTTGCCCTGCGGCTCGTGCCGCGAGCCGACATGATACCAGATCGAGACAGCGACGACGGGCGCCTTGCGGTCCTCGTGAACGATGACCCGCAAGCCGTTGTCGAGCGTGAAGCGTTCGAACGGGATAGCCACGTCGTCGACAAGATCGGCGGCCTCGACATTGGGCTGCGGCCCCATAGGCGCGGTTTCCGCATGATGGTCGAGCGCCTGTGCAGGTGAGGCGAGAAGGGCAAGCGGCGCGGCCAGCGCCAGGATCAGCGATCGCATGGACATACTCTCGGTTGGATTTATCTACCGCAAGTCATAGCGTGAGACCGGGTGCGCGCAAGCCGTGCTTGCAAGCACTCGACAAGCGCCTAGATCGGTCGACGAAACGCGGCGCAATTGGCCTTGTGTTGCAAATTGGCAACACTATATCGGACCGGATAATCTGACACAGGGATAAGAGATGGATCTCGAAAAATTCACCGACCGCGCCAAGGGCTTTCTGCAATCTGCTCAAACGGTTGCGATCCGGATGCATCATCAGCGGGTTTCGGCCGAACATTTGCTCAAGGCGCTGCTCGAAGACGATCAGGGCATGGCTTCCGGGCTGATCGCGCGTGCCGGCGGCAGCGTCGAGGCGGCGGTGCGCGAAGTCGATGCAGCGCTTGCCAAGGTGCCCGTTGTTTCGGGCAGCGGCGCGCAACAGACGCCGCAGCTCGACAACAGTGCGGTCCGCGTAATCGACCAAGCCGAACAGATTGCCGAGAAGGCGGGCGATTCGTACGTTACTGTCGAGCGACTGTTGCTCTCGCTGACGCTCGCCAAGGGTACGCCGGCGGGCGACGCACTCGACGCGGGGGGCCTTAAATCCGAAACGCTCAACGCAGCGATCAACGAACTGCGCGGCGGGCGGACCGCCGATACCGCCAGCGCCGAGGATCGCTATGACGCGCTCAAACGCTTCACGATGGATCTCACCGAGCGGGCGCACGAAGGCAAAATCGATCCGATCATCGGCCGCGACGAGGAGATCCGCCGCACCATCCAGATTCTCGCTCGGCGCACAAAGAACAACCCGGTGCTGATCGGCGAAGCTGGCGTCGGCAAGACGGCGATCGCCGAAGGCCTCGCGCTGCGCATCGCCAATGGCGATGTCCCTGACGGCATCAAGGACAGAACATTGCTCTCGCTCGACATGGGCTCGCTGATCGCCGGCGCCAAATATCGCGGCGAGTTCGAGGAGCGGCTCAAGGGTGTTCTCGACGAGGTCAAGCAGGCCGCTGGCGAGATCATCCTGTTTATCGACGAGATGCACACGCTCGTTGGTGCGGGAGCATCCGAGGGCTCGATGGACGCGTCGAACCTGCTCAAACCGGCGCTTGCACGCGGCGAGCTGCACTGTATCGGCGCAACGACGCTCGACGAATATCGCAAGCATGTCGAGAAGGATCCGGCGCTCCAACGGCGCTTCCAGCCCGTTTTCATCGAAGAGCCGAGCGTCGAGGACACAATCTCGATCCTGCGCGGCATCAAGGAAAAATACGAACTCCATCATGGGGTCAGGATAACCGATGGCGCGCTCGTTTCGGCCGCGACCTTGTCCGAACGCTATATCACCGATCGTTTCCTGCCCGACAAGGCGATCGACCTCATGGACGAGGCTTCATCGCGCATCCGCATGGAGGTCGAATCGAAGCCCGAGGAAATCGAAACGCTCGACCGGCGGATCATCCAGCTCAAAATCGAGCGCGAAGCGCTGTCGAAGGAAAACGACAACGCGTCGAAAGAGAGGCTCGATGCGATAGAGGAAGAGCTCGCCAATCTCGAAGAGGAAACCGCCGCGCTAACCCAGCGCTGGCAGGCCGAACGCGAGAAAATCGAGGGCGAATCGAAACTCAAGGAAGAGCTCGATGCGGCGCGGATCGCGCTCGAACAGGCCGAGCGCGCCGGCGATCTCGCCAAGGCCGGCGAGCTTTCCTACGGCACCATCCCCGAACTCGAACGCAAGCTTGAAGCGGCAGGCGAAGCGACCGAAGGCGCGATGCTGCGCGAGGAAGTGACCAGCGAAGACATCGCCTCGATCGTCTCGCGCTGGACCGGCATTCCCGTCGACAAGATGCTCGAAGGTGAGCGCGAGAAGCTTCTCAACATGGAAGAGGCGCTCGGCAAACGCGTGATCGGTCAGGAAGAGGCGGTGGATGCCGTATCGACCGCTGTGCGCCGTTCGCGCGCGGGTTTGCAAGACCCGAACCGGCCGCTCGGCAGCTTTCTGTTCCTCGGGCCGACCGGCGTCGGCAAGACCGAACTGACGAAAGCCTTGGCCGAATTCCTGTTCGACGATCAGAACGCGATGGTGCGGATCGACATGTCCGAATTCATGGAGAAGCACAGCGTCGCGCGGCTGATCGGCGCACCGCCCGGCTATGTAGGCTATGAGGAAGGCGGCGTGCTGACCGAGTCGGTCCGGAGGCGGCCCTATCAGGTGATCCTCTTCGACGAGGTCGAGAAGGCGCACGGCGATGTCTTCAACGTTCTGCTCCAGGTGCTCGACGACGGCCGGCTGACCGACGGCCAGGGCCGGACGGTCGATTTCTCGAACACGCTGATCATCATGACCTCGAACCTCGGCAGCCAGTATCTGTCGTCGCTTGGCGACGACCAGACGGTCGCCGATGTCGAAAATGAGGTGATGGATGTCGTGCGCGGGCATTTCCGGCCCGAATTTTTGAATCGCCTCGACGAGATCATCCTGTTCCACCGGTTGAGCGCCGAACATATGGCGCCGATCGTCGGCATTCAGGTGTCGCGCGTCCAGCGGCTGCTCGACGATCGCAAGGTAACGATCGAGCTGACCGACAAGGCGAGGGAATGGCTCGGCAGGGTCGGCTATGATCCGGTCTATGGTGCACGTCCGCTCAAGCGTGCCATCCAGAAATATCTGCAGGATCCACTCGCCGATGCCATTTTGCGCGGCGATGTGGCCGATGGATCGACGGTGCGGGTCGACGAAGGCGAGGGTGCGCTCGATCTCCAGTTCGGCTAAACGCCGCGGATGGATGAAGCGGACGCATGGAGCGCCTATTGGGCGCAGATGGGCAATGCCGGAACCTGCCTTCCCGGCGCGCCGCGAGCTGTATCCGATGCGCTCGCCACCCTGTGGTCCAACTTTGCCGAGGATTTACCGGCGGGCGCAAGGGTGCTGGATCTCGCGACCGGTACCGGCGCGGTTCCCCGGGTGCTCACCGATGCCAACGCCACGCTCCAAGTTACCGGGATAGACTTTGCCGAGCTGCCGGCCGCACCGCACAAGGCGATCCGCTTGGTCGGCCGGACGGCGATGTCGGCGCTTCCCTTCGCGGATGGTAGTTTTGGCGCGGTAACCAGCCAGTTCGGTATCGAATATGCTGATGACGACAAGGCGATTGCCGAGACAGCAAGGGTGACACAACCAAGCGGGCGATTGCTGTTCGTCATCCACCACGATTCGAGCCCGGTGCTCGCGCAAAACCGCCGACGCCTCAAGGCGATTCGGGCCTGTCGGGAATCGGATGTCGCGGCAATGGTGCGGGCTGAAGGCGCAGATAGGGAGGCCATCAAGGAAAGGCTGCTACCGATCGCCCGCGATTTTCGCGATCAATCGGTCGTCGGCGAGATCGGCGCCGCGCTCGATGCGACGCGGGACCTGGCCGGAGCCGAAAGGGAAGACGATATCGACCGGATCGAACGCGGCATGGATCGCGAAATAACCACGCTTGCGGCGCTCGATCGAGCAGCCAAGGACGAAAAATCTATCGACCGTTTCGCCGGAGCCTTGGCTTCGGACTTTGCCTGTGAGAAACCCGCGCCGCTACACGCCAATGACGGCGCCAAGCCGATCGCGTGGCTGATTTCCGGGCAGCGAAAGGGCTGAATGGGACGATGATCGATCTGCAACAGGGTTTTGCCCAAGCGCAGCAGGCGCTCCAATCTGGCGATTTCACGCGATGCTCGCAATTGCTCGAGGAGTTGATCCAGGCCTATCCGGACCAGCCGGCATTCTACCACCTCTCGGGGCTGGCGCTGAAGAAGCAGGGAAATCCGTCGGCCGCGCGTGCGGCCTTCGAGCGCGGGCTTGCCATCAACGGAGCGGTGCCCGGCCTGCATGCCGAGCGCGGCAGCATACTCGCGGATGAAGGCCGGGCGGAAGACGCCATCGCGGCCTATGATCGCGCGCTCCAGCTATCGCCCGATTTGCTCGACGCGCAGATCGACCGGGCGGTCGTACGCCACAAACATCTCGATCCGCAGGCCGGCTATCGCGAACTCGAACGCGTGGCTGCGGGCAATTCGGACAACCCGCGAATTTTGCTCAACCTCGCGCTCATGGCCCGCAAGCTCGGAAAGCTCGAAGAAAGTCGAGAGCGGGTCGAGCAGCTGCTCACGCTTACGCCGGACAATGCGACAGGATTGCGGCTCCGCGCCCAGCTCGCCTTCGATCGAGGGGAAGCCGCCATCGAACTCTTCGAGATTGCGCGACGCGCCAGTCCCACAAATCATGCGACCTTGGCTGGCCTCGCGGCGGCATTAAGCGCCGAGGGCAGGCAAGCGGAAGGCGAGAGCATCCTGCGAGACCAGCTCGCCATCGAACCCGACTGGCATGAGGGTCATCATCTGCTCGCCGAGATGCAGTGGCAGGCCGGTGCCGGCGAGGCCTTTATCGACAGCTATCGCGAGGCTCTGGCACAGCGGCCAGAAGACACAGTGCTATGGTCCGACATGATCGTGGCAACAGCGCGTGCGCTCGGCCACGACCATGCG
>JABDLY010000205.1 GCA_013001755.1 Sphingomonadaceae bacterium | reverse complement strand
CCCGGCGCACCGCGCATCTGTTCGACGGCTTCGTCGAGCGTGCCGCCGAAGATGAGCTGGCCGTCCAGATGGGTGATGAAATCGCCGGCCATGATGCCCGCGCGATCGGCTGGCGTATCTTCGAACGGCGCGATCACCTTCACGGCGCCGTCTTCGAGCGTCACGGTGAGGCCAAGGCCGCCATATTCGCCATCGGTCTGTGTGCGCAGCCGGTCGAAATCGGTTTCCACCAGCAATGAGGAATGCGGATCGAGGCTCGAAAGCATGCCGTTGATCGCACCGCGCATCAGATCTTCGTCGCTGACTTCATCGACATATTCGGCGCGAACCCGCTCGAAAACGTCCATAAACTGGTCGAGTTCGCGATAGGTATCGACATCGACCGCGGCGAGCGAGGCCGTAAAGGCCGGGATCAGGGCAAGCGCGCTAACGGCGCCGATGGCGGAAATCAGTGGTTTGGCCATAATGCGATACTCCAGTGTTCGCGCCCATATAGTGTCGGATCAGTATAACCGATATCGGTTTTTCGGCCAAATGCGCCGAAATTCCTGCAAAGGAAAGGTTTAGCGGCGGAGCCTTAACCCCGGCTTACGAAAGCGAGCCTTCTCCAGAGAAACAAACCTTCTCCCATGGGGAGAAGGATACGAAAACTTGCCGGCTTGCTGGCTAGTTGAAGTTGGATGAGGGGTAACGTTCTCTCGATGCGTCGGAACCCCTCATCCAACTCCGCCTAAGCTCGTTCCTCGCCAAGGCTCCATATTCTTCTCCCTATGGGAGAAGACTTGGCTATCCTCGGCTCACCAAGGACGAAATATCAACAGGGCGTCCGCCCTGGCGCAATTCTATCGTTATCGTTGGCCGAGCCGCGCCCGCCCGGCCGATCGGTGCGCCTTGCCGGACGACATCGCCGACATCGACATCGAGCTCCGCCAGGCTGGTGATCAGCGTTGTCCAGCCGCCCGAATGATCGATTATGACGATATTGCCATAGCCGCGAAATTCACCGGCATAGCTGACGCGGCCCGCTGTCGGCGCGATGACCTGCGCGCGCGGCTGGGTCGCGATGGTGACGCCGCGCGAGCGGACGCCGGCATCGGAAACCTCGCCAAGCCCCTCGACGACTTCGCCCATGACGGGAAGGCGATAGGGCGGACGGCGATTGGCGCGGCTGGCTGCCTGACGTTCGGGAGCGCTGGCCTCGCCGGGGCGAGCCGGACGCAGGCGCGGGCCGGGGAGGTCGATCAGCCGATCGCGGACCACCGCTTGCCGGTCGAGCTCGGCCATCAGCTCGCGAATATCGCGCGCCTCTTCGCCGAGCGCCATGACCCGGTCGGTCTCGACGATCGTTGCTCCGGCGAGCCGTTCGGCGCGCTGGCGCGATGTTCGTTCAAGCCGGGCGAGTTCGGTGCGGCGATCTTCAAGACCCTGCTGCCGGCCTTCGAGCAGCGCCACGGCGCGGTCGGCCTGCAGTCGCAGATTTGCGCCGCGCGCGACTTCGGCGCGAAGATCGGCAGTGCGTTCGCGGACAATCGGCAACGTCGTCGAAAACAGCGAGCGGATATGGACGAGATCGCGCACGCTACCCGGCTGGACGAGCGCGAGCGCGGGCGGCCGCCGCGCGAGCGTCTGCAAAGCGGCGGTGAGGTTGATGATCGATCCCTGTCGGTCGGATAGTCGCGCGCGCTGTTCTGTGCGCAGCTGTTCGATCAGGCGGATGCGGCTTTGCGCGGCGCTGAGATCGGCTTCGGCGGCCTGAACTTCGGCGGCCGCGGCGGCTTCGCGCGCGGCAGCGCGTTCGGCATCGGTGCGCGCCGCGTCGGCTTGTTCGGCAAATTGCTCGGCGCGCTGCTGGGCGATGGCGCGTTGGCGATTGGCCTCCTGAAGCGCTTCGGCCTCGGCTTCGCGCGTCGTGGTCTGCGCCAAGGCGAACGGCGCTAGCGTCGCCGAAAAAAAGGCGAAGATGGCAAGCAGCCGCATCCACATGATTACAAAACCTAGCCTTCGCGGTGATAGGGGTGGTTGGCGAGTATCGAGCTCGCTCGCCACAGCTGTTCGGCGAGCATAGCGCGCGCCATCTTATGCGGCCAGGTCACCTTGCCGAAAGCGAGCAGCATATCCGCGCCGGCCCGCTCTTCATCGCTCAGCCCGTCCGCGCCGCCGATCAGGAAGCGAATTTCCGTTGCGCCGCCATCGCGCCATGTCTGAAGTTGGCGCGCCAGCGATACCGAGCTGAACTGCTGTCCGGTTTCATCGAGTGCGACGACCTTCGTGCGCGGCGGGAGCGGCGGTATCTTTCCGCCGCCTTCGGCGAGCTCGGTTATCTTTACCGGCCATTGCGCCCGCTCAATGTAGCGATCGACGAGATCGGCCTCGGGGCTCTGGCCGATCTTTCCATGGGCGATTATATGGAGGGAAAGGCTCAGACCGAACCGTCCTCGGCCTTCGCCGCATCGTCGTCGGCCGGATCGCCAAAGCCCCACATTCGCTCAAGATTGTAGAAGCTGCGAACTTCGGGACGGAACAAATGGACGATGACGTCGCCGGCATCGAGCAGCACCCAATCGGCGGCGGGCAGACCTTCGATCTGCACCGGCCGACGCGTTTCTTTCTTGATCCTCTCGGCGAGTTTTTCGGCGATGGCGGCGACATGACGCGTCGATCGGCCATTGGCGATGACCATATAGTCGCCGATCGACGATTTTCCGGCGAGCGGGATTGAGGTCACGTCCTGCGCCTGATCATCATCGAGAGACTGCAAAATGAGCTGATGGAGGTCTTCGGCCGTCTGGGCGTCGGAAATCGGAAGCGTTGCAGCAGATGAAGCGGGCAAGATGTCTCCTATGGGATGCGCCTGTGCGTGACCCGGTCACGCAAGACTATTGATTGGTACCGGTCATGCCAATCGGGGGTGTTGCGCCGGATGCGCGTTGCGGAACGGGGATCGGGTCGAAAGCGCAAAAACACGAGCGCTGGCGGTCTCCAATCAGTCCAGTTGCGCGACTGGCTTGCGGGCCGGACATAGCGCCGAAACCAGGCCATTGCCGGAGCGGTTCTGGCGTTATCATCATAGCCGGGCCGCGCGACCACGGCAATCACTATATACCCGGCTATTTTCCGCCAGTTTTTCCATTTGTGGAACTCAGCGAGATTGTCGGCGCCCATCAGCCAGATGAAGCGGCGCTCGGGGTGGCGGCGGATCAATTTTTCGATGGTCTTGACCGTGTAGCGTGTGCCCAGTTCGCGCTCGATGGCGGTCGGCCGGATACGCGCACGCCGCGCGGTTTTTTGCGCCGAAGCGAGCCGCGCGGCGAGCGGCGCCATGTCCTTTCCCGATTTGAGCGGGTTTCCCGGCGAAACCAGCCACCAGACTTCGTCGAGGCCGAGCGCATCGATCGCGAACAGGCTGATCGAGCGGTGCCCGCCATGCGCCGGGTTGAACGAACCGCCGAGAAGGCCGGTCGGTTTCAAGAGAGCGCTGTTCCGCCAAGCGGCCGCAGCGACGACCAGGAGAGCCATGTGCCCAGCGCATAGGCCAGGCCGTAAACCAGAACGATTGCCGAGCTCCAATAGGCGAAGGCCGAGACCGGTTGGCCGCTCATCGCGATTATCGGCACGAACACCGCGCCGCGCAGCAGATAGATTGCCGAGATGGTGATCAATCCGGTGCGCAGCAGGGGAAGGCGGGGGATGAGTCCGGCACCGGAAAACGCATAGGCGCCCCAAATCGCGAGAATTGCGGCAATCGCCAGCGTTATCAGCACCGGGTAGAGATCGCCGCGCTCCGCCATATGCGCCATGGCTTCGCCCGCGCCGAAGAAGCGATACCAGTTCGGCCCGCCTATGATGACCGCGATATGGAGCGCGGCGGCGAGTACCGACAGCCAACCGCCCATAATAAGCAGTGTCCTGCCGCTCATGGGCGGGTCGTGCCTTCGCCGCGGGCGATCCACTTATAGGTCGTCAGCCCCTCGAGCGCGACCGGGCCGCGGGCGTGCAGACGCCCGGTCGAAATGCCGATTTCCGCACCGAGCCCGAACTCGCCGCCATCGGCGAATTGCGACGACGCATTGTGCATGACGATCGCGCTGTCGACGGCGTTCAGGAACGTCGCGGCGGCGTCCGCATCGTCGGTTATGATGGCGTCGGTATGTCCTGAACCGTGGCGCGCGATATGCGCGAGCGCAGCATCGATATCGTCGACCATTGCCACCGAAACGATCGGTTCGAGATATTCGGTGTCCCAATCGGTATCGGTCGCGGTTACTACGCGGTCGTCGAGTGCCCGGATCGCGGCATCGCCGCGCACCTCGCAACCTGCCTCGACCAACCCGTCGACCAGCCCTTCCGGCTCCGCAAACCCCCTGTCGATAAGCAGCGTCTCCATCGCACCGCATATGCCCGGGCACCGCATCTTGGCGTTGACCGCGATCGCCACCGCCATATCGGGGTCGGCGGCGGAATGGACATAGCTGTGGCAGATACCGTCGAGATGGGCGAGGACGGGAACGCGCGCCTCCTCCTGCACGCGAGCGACCAGCCCCTTGCCGCCGCGCGGCACGACAATATCGATCAACCCGCTCGCGCGCAGCATCGCGCCAACCGCCGCGCGGTCGGTCGTCGGGACAAGCTGGATCGCATCGGCGGGCAGGCCCGCTTCTTCAAGTCCCGCGACAAGACAGCGATGGATCGCCTGGTTGCTCTCCACGGCTTCGGAGCCGCCGCGCAAAATCGCCGCATTGCCCGCCATCAGGCAGAGCGCTCCGGCATCCGCCGTCACATTGGGACGGCTTTCATAGACAATGCCGATCACGCCGAGCGGGATGCGCACACGACTGAGTTTGAGGCCGTTGGGCGGCCGGCTCTCGTCGATGAGTGCACCGACCGGATCAGGTAGCGCGGCGACGGCTTCGAGCGCCCGCGCAATGGTTTCGACGCGGTCGCTGTCGAGCTTGAGCCGATCGAGCAACGCCGGCGTCAGGCCGTTTCCCTCGCCGCGCGCCATATCGAGCGCATTGGCGTTCAGCACCGAAGCCTCGGCTTTCCGCAGCGCCGCCGCAGCGCCGCAGATAGCGCGTGCTTTCGCCTCAGTCGGGGTCTGCGCCAACACCGCCGCAGCCGCACGCGCGCGCCGGCCCATATCGGCGATTAACGCTTCGGACGCGTCTATCCGGCTCTGCTCGTTCATCCATCGAGGCATATCATGCACCGCAGCACGGGGGAACGGCTATCGACGCGCGGCGGAATCTGACGCTATGAGGCGGTGATGGATAGCGATCTCGAAGGCATCGGAGCGGCTGTTACAGGCGCGCTGGCCGCGCGCGCGGTCGAGCCGGGGCATGGCGAGGGCGGGGAGGCGCTCGAAACCGAATGCGCCAATTGCGCGATGCCGCTGGTCGGGCCGCATTGCCATTATTGCGGGCAGAAAGCGCATGTCCACCGCAGCATCGGCGCGATTCTCCATGATTTGATCCACGGCGTCCTCCATCTTGACGGCAAATTCTGGCGCACCTTGCCGCTGCTCGCCTGGCGGCCTGGCGAGCTGACGCGGCGCTATGCTCATGGCGAACGCGCCAAATTCGTCTCGCCGCTTGGCATGTTCCTGTTCTCGGTGTTCCTGATGTTCGCGATATTCTCGGCCTTCGGTCTGTCGCTTGCCAATATCGAGATGGAAGGTCCGGCACGGATCTTGAGTCCGCAGAGCGCTATGGTCAACGTCGAGGCGCGTTTGGCGGAGGCGCGGACGGAACGCGCGGCGATACAGCGCCGGATCGATGCGCTGCCGGGCGAGACGGGGACGGAAGAGGCGCGTGGGCTGCTCGAACGGCAGGCCGTCGAGATTGATGACCGCATCGCCCATTATGAAGAAGGACTCGAGACGCTCGGATCATTGAGCGATGCGACGCAACCGGCGGATGTCGACGAGCGTGCGGAAAGCGGTAGCAGCGGCGATACTGTTACGCAGGGCGACGGGACTGGCGAGTCTGATACAACGGTTGCCGAAGCAGGCGGCGAAGACGAAATTCTCAGCGGTCGCGAAGGCTTCCAATTGATCGGCGGCGACATCAACACGGGATGGGAGCGGCTCGACAAGGGCATCGACAAGGTCAACGAAAATCCCACGCTCGCGCTCTACAAGCTGCAGGCCAACGGCTTCAAATTCTCGTGGCTGCTGATCCCGGTATCGGTGCCGTTCGTCTGGATCCTGTTTTTCTGGACGCGGCGTTTCCGGCTCTACGATCACACCGTTTTCGTCACCTATTCGCTGGCTTTCATGTCATTGCTCGTGATCGGGCTGACGCTGTTGGGATTTGTCGGCCTGCCGGCATCGATCATCACGATGGCCGCGATATTCGTTCCGCCGATTCATATCTTCCTGCAACTGAAGGGCGCCTATGGACTGCACTGGCTAAGCGCGCTGTTGCGAACGATCCTGCTCATCACCTTTTGCTGGATCACCGCATCGATATTTTTCATCTTGCTGCTCGGTATCGGCGCGCTCGGCTAGTGGCCGGGTAAAGAAAAGGCCCGCCGAGGCGAGCCTTCTCCCGAAATCAAATAATCCGTTCCCGCTAGGCGCCTTCGGGTGCGGCGTCGCCAAACGGGCGTTTGGGCCTGTTGGTTGCCGGGATGGCGGAGCCGCCGCTGGTCTGCGCCTTGGGCTTTTTGTCGCGATGATCGTCGCGGCCGATATCTTCGCCCTTGATAGCTTTCTTCGATTCTTCGCCGGTTAGCGTTTCATATTCGAGCAAAGCGCCGGCGAGCTTGTGAAGCTGATCGAGATTTTCGGTCAACACGGTACGCGCGACGCCTTCGGCTTCCTCGATCAACCCGCGGACCTCGGCATCGATCAGCTTGGCGGTTTCTTCGGAAACATTCTGGCTGCGCGCGACGCTATGGCCGAGAAACACCTCTTCCTGATTGTCGCGATAGCGCAGCCAGCCCAGCTTGCTGGACATGCCATATTCCATGACCATCGAGCGCGCCATCTCGGTCGCCTGCTGGATATCGTTCGAGGCGCCGGTGTTGAGCGCGTCTTCGCCATAGATAAGCTGTTCAGCGATGCGTCCCCCGAATGCCAGGGCGAGCCGCGCCTTCATCTGCTCCATCGACATCGAATAGCGGTCGCGATCGGGCAGGTTCCACGTCACGCCGAGCGCGCGGCCGCGCGGAATGATCGTCACCTTGTGCAGGGGATCGCAACCCGGAACGTGGAGCGAAACGAGCGCATGGCCGGCTTCGTGATAGGCGGTCGCCTTCTTCTCGTCCTCGGTCATGATCATGGATTTCCGTTCGGAACCCATCATCACCTTGTCCTTGGCTTCCTCGAACTCGTCCATCGCAACGAGCCGTTTGCCTTTACGCGCGGCGAGCAAAGCCGCCTCGTTGACGAGATTGGCGAGATCGGCGCCTGAAAAGCCGGGCGTACCGCGGGCAATTGTCCGCGAGTCGACGTCGGGCGCCAGCGGCACCTTTTTCATATGGACATCGAGAATCTTCTCGCGGCCTTCGATATCGGGCTTGGGGACAACCACCTGGCGGTCGAACCGGCCGGGACGCAGCAGCGCCGGATCGAGCACATCGGGCCGGTTGGTCGCGGCGATGATGATGATGCCTTCATTAGCCTCGAAGCCGTCCATCTCGACGAGCAGCTGGTTGAGTGTCTGCTCGCGCTCGTCATTGCCATTGCCGAGGCCGGCGCCGCGATGGCGGCCGACCGCGTCGATTTCGTCGATAAAGACGATGCAGGGCGAATTCTTCTTGGCTTGCTCAAACATGTCGCGGACGCGGCTGGCGCCCACGCCGACGAACATCTCGACGAAATCCGAACCCGAAATGGTGAAGAAGGGGACTTCGGCCTCACCGGCGATGGCGCGGGCGAGGAGCGTCTTGCCCGTACCCGGCGAACCGACGAGCAGCGCGCCCTTGGGAATCTGTCCACCGAGACGGGAGAATTTGCCAGGGTCCTTGAGGAACTCGACGATTTCCTGCAGCTCTTCGCGCGCCTCGTCGATCCCGGCGACGTCCTCGAACGTCACCTTGCCCTGCTTCTCGGTCAGCAATTTGGCCTTCGATTTGCCGAAGCCCATCGCGCCGCCGGCTCCTGCATTTTTTTGCATCTGGCGAATGACGAAAAAGGCGATGCCGAAGATCAGGATGAAGGGCAGGAGGTTCACCAGGATATAGGTCCAGATCCCGGCGCGTTCCTCGGGCCGTCCCTGGATCGAGACGTTGTTCTCGCGCATCGCTTCGACGGGAATCGCGACGCCCGGCGGAAGATCCGTGCGAAAGGTCGACTGGTCGGTCAGCGTGCCGTCGATGAAGCCCTGGTTGATCTCGACCTGCGCGACCTGGCTTTCCTCGACCCGGTCGAGGAATTCGGAATAGCTCAGCGTCTCGTCGGCGGCTTCGCTGCTATTGCCGAACATCGTCACGAACAGCACGAGCGCGAACAGGATGCCCGCCCAGATCAGCAGGCTTTTCACCCATGGATTGGGTCCGTTTTCCCGGGGGTCGCGTTCGTCATTCATGGATTTCGGCCTTTCTCTTCCCGCCAAAATAGGATTTTGCGCGCAAAAGACAATCGGCGCGACGATATGAATAGCCCGTGAGCAGGGCCGTCTAGCCTGTTTTGCGCGGCGGGGCCAAGGTGAAGCGCCACGATGAAGACCCGTCTTCATCTTGGGTTTCGCCCAGAATTGCACCGATTCGAGCCTTTCTCCCAGACCGAAGCGTGTCGATGAAGCGGTCAAGCGCTTCGCCGCGAGGCGCGATGCCCGGTTCGATCTCTTCGAGGCAAAGCTGCACCAATCGGCGCAACAATTCCGGCGGATAGGCGATTTCCAGCAACGATACGGCGTCACCGCGATCCTCGACAACCTTCCCGGCCTCTCGCCTGACGACCCATTTTAGCGCTTCGCTGGCCTCGCGTAGCGCAGCGGCGCTTTGGGCAATGCGCGACGGATCATAGCCGGGCAAGTCAGCCAGCATTTGCCGAATGCGCACACGATCGAATTGTGTGTCCTCATTGCCGGCATCATGCGCTGCCTCGATACCGCGCTTGGCGAGATAAGTTTCGAGCTCCGCTTTGCGGACGTTCAGAAGCGGACGGATCACATGGTCGTTGACCGGGCGGATCGCGGAGAGCCCGTCGATCCCGCTGCCGCGCATCAACCGCATCAGCTGGGTTTCGAGCTGGTCGTCGGCATGGTGCGCCGTTGCGACCCACGCCAGATCGTTTCCCGCCCGCCAGTTTTCGAGCAGAGCATAGCGCGCCTTGCGGGCTTCGGACTGGAGATTGCCCTCGATCGGCGCAGCGGGCGTCAGGATGGCATGCGGCACGTCGAGATCGGCGCAAAGACTGGCGACATATTCGGCTTCGCCGGCCGCTTCGGGGCGCAGCCCATGATCGACCGTCGCCGCCGCGATCGCTCCGGGGAAGGCGCCATGGGCCAGCAGCAGCATCGCGAGGCTGTCCGGCCCGCCCGACACTGCCAGCCCGAGCTGCTTGCCCGCGGTAATCGGCGCGCCGGTCAGCCGATTGCATTCGTTCCGGAAATCTTCGCTCTGCATTGGGTCGCCATAGCTGCCCGCGCGGAAATGGCGAAGCTCAGTCGCACCCCGCCGCTTCGCGCGCCGCGGGGACCTGTTCGCTGATCGTGCTGCGCAGATTTTCGCCATAGACATCCATCAGCTCGGCAAAGGCGAGGCACGCGCGTTCGTTATAGTTGAGCTCGGTCAGCGCCACGCCGAGGAAGAACAGGCTGTCGGCCGCGCGATCGCCATTAGGCAGCTCCTGGTAGTTGCGGACGAAAATCTCTGTCGCATTGGCCGGCTTGCCGTCGTCGAGATAGGCGCGGCCGAGCAGGTTGCGCGCGAAGCTCTCGAAGCGATGGCCTGGAAAATTGTCGACCGTTTGGCGGAGCTGGGTGCGCGCGGCCTCGAAATTGCCGTCGCGCCACAGGCGATAGCCGGCGACATAGGAGGCTTCGCCGGGATCGGCGGGCAAGGGCGGCTCGCCGGTTGCCGTATCGGCGGAATCGTCGCCGCTATCGGTTGCCGTATCGTCCGATGCCGTTTCGCCGTCGTCGGCGGGTGCTTCGTCATCGCCGGTGATGTCGTCGGCCGTCGGGATATCGACATCTTCGCTCGTTGTTGAATCGCCGGTTGGGGCGGTATTGCCGCGCATCGCGGCGACTTCGGATTGCAATTGGCGCAGCGCGAAGCTGTTTTCCTCGATCTGGCCGGTCAGCGTCTGGAGCTGGCGCTCAAGCGAATTGACCCGGTCGGTCAGGTCGGTGATCGGCGGGGAGGCCGGTGTGCCGGATGGCGGCGTCTGGCCCGGCTGAATATCGGCTTCGAAAAATTCCGGATCGCCGCCCGGAAACACCTGCCGCTGGATCGCGCGGACCTGGCGTTCGATCCGGTCGACACGGCGGTCCATCTCGGCGCCCTGCGCAAAGGCCGGCGCCTGAGCGAACGTCAGCAGCAAGGCCGCAACCACGATCTTTCGCATCATAACTCTCCCCTCGAATGGACATATCAGCCACGCGATGACGCGACTATCCTGTCGCCACCCTGAAGCTGTGGGAAGTTTCAGCCCTCGTTGTCGCTTTGCCCGGCGCTGCGGCGGCGTGCGAGGTTGGCTGGAAGCAGGCTGACATCGCTGATGATCGTCTCGGGCGGGCCGAGCGGCGCGACCCGTTGTCCGCCGACGGTGACACGGATTGCATCGGCGCGGCCGGTGCGGATAGCGGGATTCTGTGCGCTAGACGGCACCTGATAACGCTCGCCGGGTTGAAGTTCGGCTTCGTAGATCCGGTCGCCGCTTTCGAGATCGTAGACGCGGAACCAGACGGCTTCGGTCGCCTCGAGGACAACCGCCCCGGTTGCCGGGGCCGGAGCGGCGCTGGCTCCCGAACTCGAAGCACTGCCCTGCTCCACAACCCGGTCATCGGCGCCGGCGGCAAGCCGTTGCCGATCATCGGCGCCCTCACCGAACATGCCGCTGCGCCAGACGCCATATCCGATGGCGAGAATGATCGCGATGGCGGCGGCGATCAGAGCAAGGCTGCGCGGCGGAACGCGCGCTGGGTCGGTCGGTTCGAAATAATCGCCTGCGGCTTCGTTTGCCGTACGAAAGCTGATTTCTTCGCGGAACCTGGCGGCGATCTCATTCTGGTCGAGGCCGATTTCGCGCGCATAGGCCTTGACGAAACCGGTGCTGTAGGTCGGCGCCGGGAGCGCTTCGTAATCGCTTTTCTCGATATTTTCGAGCTGGCGGAGCGGAATCCGGGTCGATTTGGCGATATCGGCAAGCGCGATATTCTGGCTTTCCCGCGCATCCTTGAGCGTGGTTCCGACCCGCGATTCAAACAGCGCGCCGTCTTCGCCTTCCTCTTCGTCCGACATGAGCGTCCCCAATTCGGCGCGGCTTTCTTGCCGACGTCCGCCTGCGCTTTGGCAAGCCATTTCGCCGCGTGTCAAGCAAAGCCGCGACCTTGCAGCGCGCGGTTTCAGGCGATTGCGACGGCCCGTTGCTCGGCCCAGTCGAGCAGAGTCTGGCGCATATTTTCAGGCGGTATCGTCAGCCACTCTTCCATCGCCTCGCGCAACCCCTCGGCATCGAGCGAGCGGACCATCGCCTTGATTGCGCCGACCGCGGCCGGTGTGATCGAAAGATGCTCGATGCCGATGCCGATAAGCGCCATCGCTTCGAGCGTGCGTCCTCCCATCTCGCCGCATACTGTGACAGGTA
>JABDLY010000191.1 GCA_013001755.1 Sphingomonadaceae bacterium | reverse complement strand
GCAGGATGCTGACCAGCCGGAACTGGTTATAGGCGAAATACCAGTCGAGTTCGGGCAGGTGGTCGCGCTCGGTGAGCTCGCAATAGAGGCCGACCGCTTCGTCGAGCGTCGGGATGCCGGTGCCGGTGAGATCATAGCCGCCGAGGGCGGAACCGCCCGGCTCCTCGGCGGTCATCACCCAATTTTGCGCGACATAGGTGAAATCGGCGAGCGGATCGCCGATTGTCGACAGCTCCCAGTCGAGCACCGCGGCGACTTCGGGCCGGTCGGGCTGGAAGATCATGTTGTCGAGCCGGTAGTCGCCATGGATGACGCTGGTGCGGGTCTGGTCGGGCAAAGTCGTCGGCAGCCATTCGATCAGCTTCTCGACCTCGGGAATCGTCTCTGTCTCGGCCATGCGGTATAGCTTCGACCAGGTGTGGATCTGGCGGCCAAAATAATTGCCGGGCTTGCCGTGATTTTCGAGGCCGATTTCCTGGTAGTCGAGATTGTGGAGCCGGGCGAGCGTACCGATCATCGCGCGATAGGTCGATGTCCGCTCATCGGGTTCCATTTCGGGGAGCATGCCGTCCCACAGCACCCGGCCGTCGATAAAGCCCATGATGTAGAAACCCGAACCGACGACACCGTCGTCCTCGCACAGCGCATAGGGCCGGGCGACCGGATAGCCGGTCGGATGGAGCGCGGCGATCGCGCGATATTCGCGCTCGACCTGGTGTGCCGAGGGCAGCAATTTGCCGAACGGCTTGCGGCGCAGGACATATTCGCGCCCCGCTTCGTCTTCGAGCCGATAGGTCGGGTTCGATTGGCCGTCGGCGAATTTGGTATAGGCGGTGAGGCCGGCGAAGCCCTCGACATGCTCGCGCAGCCAGGCGTCGAGCTTGTCTTCGTCCATCCGGTGTTCTTCCGGCACGCCCTCGGCGCGAATTCCCGTATCGGCCATCGCTCTTGAACCCTTTCCGTTTACGGCAAGGCGTAACCAAGCAACGCGAATGAGTCTACTCGCCGCGCAATGCCAGCCTTTAGCCGTGCCGCGACATATCGTTATTCTGTCGCAGCGTCCGGTTCAAAACAGATTTGCCGAGCAAGAGCGGAGTAGCCTTGTGTTGAGAGCTGGCGATCATCGGCCTCGAAATAATGACCGTCGAATGGATCGACGCGGTAAGCCCGGAATTTGAGCGACGATTTCTCGAATTCGCCGATGCTTTGAAGGCGCAGCTTGGTCTCGCCTGTCGCGATCCGGCCTTCAACAGCGGCAAAGGCATCGGCGAGCGCTTCGGGCGCCAGCGTGCGCGCACGCTGTTCCCAACCCGGTTGGTCGGCCAGCGCCGCGAACGGGGCTTCGCAATCCAGATTGGCAACGATGATCGCGGATTCGGGATATTTGAAGAGAAATGCGGGGACGGGCGTGTCGAGGATCTCGCCGGCCCTGCTCGGATCGTCAGAATTCGCACCCGACGTGCCGATTGGCGAATATAGCCATTCGCGACCGCCTTGCTGTTTATGAATGGCAACACCGCTTTTTACATAGACCGGAGTCATGTCGTTCTCCCCTCAAGTCTTTCATGCTCGCCATCATCGGGCGGCCGCCTATAGAAATTCCTTCAACATCGTTACGAAATCGTCGAACCGGTCGTGATGGACCCAATGGCCGGCGCGGTCGAAGCTGCGAACTTCCGCGGTGCCGAAATGTTCGATCCGCCCATCCTTTTCGGGGTTCGAGGCCCAGCTGTCTTCGCCGTACACCAGCAAAGTCGGGCAGGCGATCGCCTTCCACAGCGCCTCCAGATCACCGATCGCGATATCGACCTGGTTCCAGGCATGGACATGCGGATCGAATTTCCAGCCATAGCTGCCATCTTCGTTGCGGATCGCGGCATGGGCGGTCAGATGGTGCGCCTGTTCCTCGCTGAGATAGCTGTTCGCTTCGTGCATTCGCTTGAGCGCTTCGTCGAAACTGTCATAGCGTTTGGGCTGATAGCCGGCGACGCGGCGTTTCTCGTCGATCCAGTCGCGCAGCCGCTGCGCCTGGCCGGTCTTGTCGCGCTCGGCCTGCACCTCGGGCGAGGGACCGAGCCCTTCGATCGCGACGAGCTTCGCGACATTTTCAGGATAGAGCCCGGTGTATCGGAGCGCGATATTGCCGCCCAAGGAATGCGCGACGATGTTGACCGGCGCGAGATCGAGCTGGTGCACGAGCTGCGCCAGATCGTAAACATAGGGCATCATCGCGTAATTGCCGTCCGACGCCCATGCGCTGTCGCCATGGCCGCGCAGATCGGGGCAGATGACGTGCCAGTCTTCGCAGAGTTTTTCGGCCACCCAGTCCCAGCTGCGCGCATGATCGCGGCCGCCATGGAGCAGGATCAGCGGCGGCGCCTCGGCATTGCCCCAATCGGCATAGTGAAGCCGCAGGCGCTGCGAGATAAAGCTGTGCGAGGTCGGTCCGTGCTGTTGCATGGCGGCGTTTCTTGGCGAGGGTGACGTGAAGGTCAACCCGCAAAAACCGCACGGCAGGGGAGCGCCGCCCCGACAGACCTGCTTTCCAAACGCCGTGAAGCGTTAACCATATATGTTTGACGGCGATTTCGCGTTATAGTGCGGGGCAGCTATGCGAATCCGATCGATATTTTTGCTCGTCGCCGCCCTGCTTGCAGCGTTCGCCGCGCCCGCCAGCGCGCAGTGGCTCGCGCCTGCAGACGTCGTCGTAACGCCGCGCGGCAACGGCCCGATCAATCCGGATCGCGCGGCGGCCGAGGCGGCCTATGGAGCGGCAAGCGATCCGGCGCGGCAAGCGGCGCTCGCCGCCAATCTCGATCGCTGGCGCGAGATGCCCGCGCAGCTTGGGCAGCGGCACTTATGGGTCAATGTTCCGGCGCAGGAGGTCGTGCTGGTGGAGTATGGCCGGGCGGTCGGGCGCTGGAACGTGATCGTCGGTCGGCCCACCACGCCGACGGTGAGTTTCAGCACCGAGGTCACCGGCGTCAATCTCAACCCATGGTGGTATGTGCCGCAAAGCATCGTCCGCGAAAGCATCGGCGCTCTCGTCCGCAACCGTCCCGCCGAGGCGCGGCGGCGCGGCTATGTCGTCTCGAACGGCAGCTATCGCCAGCGCCCCGGCCCGGGCAACGCGCTCGGCCGGATGAAGCTCGTCATGCCCAACAACCACGCCATCTATCTCCACGATACGCCCTCGCGGCACCTGTTCGACCGCGAGAACCGCACGTTCAGCCATGGCTGTATCCGCGTCGAGGACGCGATGGGCTTTGCCGCGACATTGCTCGGCCTCGAGCGGCAAGAGCTCGAGGCGATGGCGGCGGATGGCCGGACGCAAACGGTGAACCTGGCCGAGCCGATCCCCGTCCACATCACCTATTTCACCGCGGTCGAGGGGCAGGGCGGCGAAGCCGAGCTGCTCGACGATATCTACGGGCGCGATCGGGGTTAAGTAGAGCGTCCTCCTTTTACAGGCTGGAAATTGCCCGGCGCGCATGTCATCGCGGACGGCCCTTCCCCTCGTTCGATATGGATTTGCATGACCCAGCCCGGCCTCTTCGATAATCTTCGTCTTCCGCTGATGTGCGCGCCGATGTCGATCGCCAGCGCGGTTCCGCTCGCGGTCGAATGCTGCAAGGCGGGCATCCTCGGCGGCTGGCAGGGCGGCACCTATACGCCGATGGACGAGTTCGAGGCCTATCTCGATGCCCTGGACGATGTCGAAGGCGCATCGCCGATCGTCAACCTGCCCGCGCGGATCGCGACCGAAGCGACCGGCCCCGCCAAGCTCGACCTGCTCGAAAAGCATCGCGCACCGCTCATCCTTTCAAGCCTCGGCGATCCGGCGCTGATCATCGACCGCGTCCATGGCTGGGGCGGCAAGGTGATCCAGGATGTGACGACGATGCGCCACGCGAAAAAAGCCCTGGCATCGGGTGCCGACGGCCTGATGCTGACCTGTTCGGGCGCGGGCGGCCATACCGGTTTTATCACGCCCTTTGCCTTCGTGCCGGCGGTGCGCAAATTGTTCGATGGCCCGCTGATCGTTGCCGGCGGGATCGCCGACGGGAATGGCGTCGCCGCGGCGCTGGCGCTCGGCGCAGACATCGCCTGCATGGGCACGCGCTTTATCGCGACACCGGAATCGGGCGTGCCGGACGGCCATCGCACGATGATCCCCGAATCCGGCATCGACGAGATCGTCGTCTCGTCAGCGATGAACGGCGTCCCCGCCAACTGGATGCGCGGCTCGATCGAAGCCGTCGGGCTGGATCACAAGGAACTGCCTCAGGAACGCATCGCGATGCCCGAAGGCGTCATGCCGTGGCGCGATATCTGGAGTGCCGGGCAGAGCGTCGGGCTGATCGAGGGGGTGATGCCGGTGGCGGACCTCGTCGACCGGCTGGCGGCGGAATTCGAGGCGGCGCATCCGGTGAGGGATTGGCGGGGAAGGCTGGCGGGGCTTTAGCGTACGGCAAAAATTGAGCGGAGGGCGGGCCCTCCATTCTCGATTTCTCTCTCCTCGCCATCCGGCACTACATACACCGAATTGCGTTCTCGCCCGTTTTAGGGCCGAATGCGGACACATAGCGGCAGTTTGAGATTGAATCTTTTTGAAGCCGCAGTGCGCAACCAACGATGGCTAGCAAAAAGTCTTAGTGGGTCGCTGTCTCAAGTAAGAAAAAATATAGAAACGTTAGTACTAGCTTCAACAAAACATCAGGTTCGACGCGCCGAATTTCTGCTTGTAGAGTTCAATATCGGGTGCGTAGGCGAGCTTC
>JABDLY010000131.1 GCA_013001755.1 Sphingomonadaceae bacterium | reverse complement strand
CCTATATTACGCGCGATGTCGAGGCGAGCTTTGCCGGTTCGGGACAGGTCCGCGCGCGCGGCGGCGCCCAATGCCGTTCGTCGGCCGTCGGTTCGGGCCGTGTGGTCTGCACCGACTGAAGCCGGCGTTCAGCCGTCCGCGGAAAATCGCTCGCCGTAGATGCCCTCGGCCGTCTCATGTTCGGCCCAGAAGCTGCGCGGAGCCTGGCCATGCAAATGGTCGATGAGCAAGCCGAGGCATGCCTGCCAGCCCGCCGCGGTTGAAATCAGGTCGTCGAATTCCGGCGGCGGTCCCTGGATCAATACGAACTCCACCTCGTCGCCCTCTTCGTGAAGCTCGAAGCGGATTTCCTGGGGATCTTCGATGCCGATTACGACGAGCAGGTTGGGCGGATCGATCTCGAGGACGCGCGCGCGCGTCCGCACCCCGCCGCTCATCTCGGGAAACCGCTCCGGGACCTCCTGGTCGGCGAGCGCTTCAAGATCGAAATCCCAGGTAAACTCGTCGCCCGCTTCCTCGCCCATCGTGCCGCCGGCGAACCATAACCGGCGCTTCGCCGGATCAATGACATAAGACCAGACCCGGTCGATCGGACCCGGAAGCCGCCGGACGAAGCGCAAAGCGCCGCTTTCGAGCTGGGTGCAGACATCTTCTTTCATGGACGTTGCGCTCCTCCCGGCGCCCAATCTTCAACCGGCCGGTTTCAGCGCGTCTCGATAATGGTCTTCGGCAACTTCATGTTCGGCCCAGAAACGGCGGCGCGGCGTGCCTTCGAGTTCGTCGATCATCAGGCCGATATGCGCCTGCCAGCCTGCTGCCGCGCTGATCAGCTGGGCGAATTCGTGATGCGGTGACTGGATGAGCGTGAGCGTCACCCGCTCGCCATCGGGTTCGAGCGTCACGCTGACCCTGCCTTCTTCGCCCGCCACGCCGAAATCGCGAAAAACGAGGCGGTGCGGCGGTTCGAACTCGACGAGCTCGACGTCGAACGATACGCCGCCCTTCAATTCGGCAAAGCGTTCGGGAAAGGGTTCGTCGGAAAGTTTCGCATGATCGAACGTCATGGTGAAACGGTCGCCCGGTTTTTTGGCCATCGTGCCGCCGCAAAACCAAGTCGCGCGCTTTTCGGGATCGGCGAAATAGTCCCAGACACGCTCGATCGGCCCCGGCAGGTCGCGGACGAAGCGCAGCGATCCGTCTTCAAGCTGCGTGCCAAAATCTTCCTTCATCCTAATTCTCCTCATTTTCCATAGCTTGTCCAAGGGCATCGAGCCGCCGGTTCCACTTCGCCCGCGTCCGCGCGACCCATTCTTCCATCTCGTCGAGCGCCTTCGGATCGAGGCGGTAGATCCGCTTCGTCCCTTCGCGCGAAACGCGCACCAGCCCGGTTTCGCGCAGCACCTTGAGATGCTGCGAAATGGCAGGGGCGCTGGATTCGAAGTTGCGCGCAATGGCGCCCGCCGGCCGCGCTTCGGCGGCCAGCAAATCGATAATGGCGCGGCGCGTCGGGTCGCCGAGTGCGGTAAACCTGTCCATCCCCATAATTTAACCGTTCTCTTAATTAAGTCAATTCTTAATAAAATACACTCCCGAGCTAGGCAGGCGAATCGCGATGTGGCACAGCGCGCCTATGGGTCTTTGGGAACGCTATATGGTGCCGCGGCTGATCGGCTTTTGCTGCACCCAGCCGCCGGTCATGAAGCGCCGCAAGCTCGTCGTGCCGCAGGCCGAGGGCGAGGTGCTAGAGCTCGGCGCGGGCGGCGGCGCGAATTTCGCGCTCTACGATCCGTCGCGTGTCGCGCGCGTCCAGGGTGTCGATCCGTCGCCGGGCCTGCTCGATCGCGCCTGCGACGCCGCCAAGGCCGAGGGGCTGGAATTCGATATCGAGGAGGGCATCGCCGAGGCACTGCCCTTTGCCGATGACGCTTTCGACACCGTGTTGATCACCTTCACCCTGTGTTCGGTGCAGGACCAGATGCAATCGCTCGCCGAGGCGCGGCGCGTGCTCAAACCCGATGGCAAATTGCTCTTCCTCGAACATGGCGCTGCGCCCGATGCGAATGTCGCCAAATGGCAGCGGCGGATCGAGCCGGTCTGGAAACGGATTGCCGGCGGTTGTCATCTGACTCGGCCGATAACGGGCGCGGTCGCTCAGGCGGGATTCAGCATCGTTCGGCAAGATGAAGGCTATATGGAAAAATCGCCGCGTTTCGCCGGCTGGACCGAATGGGGAGAGGCCCGGATATGATCGGCAGGATGATAGCGGCACTGGCGATTGCGATGCTGGCCGTTCCGGCAAGTGCCGAGCGGCGCGGCTTCTCAGTGACCAGTTTCGAGCGGATGATCGTCAACGGGCCGTTCGTCGTCCGCGTCGCGACCGGCGGCGGCTCGTCGGGTTATGCCGAGGGCGATGGCGCGGCGATCCGCCAGATATCGGTGCAGGTAACGGGGCGCACTTTGACGGTGCGGCGCAATGTTTCGGACAATTGGGGCGGCTATCCGGGCGAAGGCAATGACGGATCGGCGATCCTCTATCTCACGACGCCGTCGCTCAACCAGGTAACCGTCGTCGGCACGAGCGATGTCGAGATAGACCGGATGCGCGCCGGCCGGGTGGTCGCCAGCCTTGGCGGAAACGGCAGGCTCGCCATCGCCAGCATCGATGCCGACGATGTGACGCTGGGGGTGACGGGTGCGGGCGTGATCGAAGCCGGCGGCCATGCCGAGACCGGGCGGGTGACGGTGCAGGGCGCCGGTATGGTCAGCGCCGAAGCCCTGCTCGTCGAGAATTTGCGCGTCAATCTGAGCGGGCCCGGCACGATCGACATCACCGCCGATCGCGAGGCCGAAATCGTCGCCTCGGGCAATGGCAATGTCATGGTGCGCGGCGATGCCGCCTGCACCGATCGCAGCGTCGGATCGGGCCAGATCATGTGCGGCGGTTTTTCGCCCTAGATCAGCGCGAGCTTGGCCAGCTCCTCGATCATTTCGGGCGGCAGCGCGGCAATACCCTCGCTCCCTCCGCCGAGATCGGCCGGCGCGTCGCTGCCCGCCAGATACCGCCAGCCCTGATGCGGGCGCTTGGGCCGCGCGCGGACGGGTATGAGCTGCGCCTTGAGCCGGATATTCCAGCGCCCGTCTTCGGCCTCGACAAACCCCAAAATCTCCTGCCGCACGGCGAGCTTGCGCTTGATGATCCAGAAGATCGATCCGCCGATCAGCTCGTCATGCCGTTTCGGCCGGTAGCGCGTCGTGATCGTCACTTCGCCGTTGGCGGCGCGCTCGCTCTGCCGCCGGTCAAGCTCTTCGCGCGAGCCGCAGCCGACCGCGACCTTGGTGAGATGGAGCGAAGCCATGGCCCGACATTGGGCATCCCTGTCCGGCTATCAAGCGTCTCGATGATTGTTTGCCAAGCCATATTGGCCTATCCCTTTGGCACTAAGATAGTTTTTGGAGCTTTGAACAATGGCGAGACTTGTCCGTGATCTGATATGGGCTGTGCTTGGCGCTGCCGGATTTTTCGGGATTGCCGATGCTGCCCAGCCGGAACTGTCGCTTCCGAACCAGGGCGGCCCGGAGATTGTGGTATTCGGCCATGCTGACGGCGGAAACGAACTATCCGATTTCATTCGCGCGGTGGGCGTTGAAACCGGCGAATATCAGCTGGCCCGGTGGCACGGCGAAATTTGTCCCCATGTTATCGGTCTCCGCGATGAGCTCAACGACTATGTAAGAGCGACCATCGAAACGGTAGCGCAGATCAGCCGTATCGGAACCGGCGAGCGCGGCTGCCGGCCCAACCTGCTGGTGGTGATGTCCGACAACCCGGCGCGCTTTCTCGAGACATTGCGTGAAGAAAGACCGGACCTGTTCGGAACGCTCTCGCTCCCCGATATCGATGCGATGATCGACGGCACAAGTTCGGTGAATCTGTGGAGCCTGCTCGAAACGCGCGGCTCCGACGGCCGCGATCTCGACCCGGACACGGATACGCTGACCGGCGTTGTGGCAAGCCGTACAGGTCGTTCCATCCGCGCGGATTTCCATTTCCGTGCGATCATTGTCGATCTTGCGCAAGTGGACGACGTCTCGATGCGGCAGCTTTCGGGGCTGGTCGCGATGCTCTCGCTGGCGCAGGTCGATGTCGACAGCCCGATCCGCTCCAACCGGACGATCCTCAACCTGTTTCATGATCCGGCCAACACACCCGACGATATCAGCGATTGGGACATCGCCTATCTCCGGGCGTTATATTCCACGGACGGCGGCGACAGCGCCGACACTCAGCGCGCCGAGATGGTCCGCGTTGCACACGAACGACTCCAGGGCGGCGGGAGCGAATGATGCGCAACCTCGCATCGGGCCCGCTGATGGCATGGCTGGCGCTGGCGATGCCGCTTTGGGCGTCCCAGCAATCGATGCCGGATACTGCCGCCGGACAGATTGTCGTGACCGGCGAACGCACGCCCGAAGAGGTCGTCCGCGATTTC
Source organism: Sphingomonadaceae bacterium (assembly GCA_013001755.1). Taxonomy (GTDB): domain Bacteria; phylum Pseudomonadota; class Alphaproteobacteria; order Sphingomonadales; family Sphingomonadaceae; genus Parasphingopyxis. Next base: position 22,036 of record JABDLY010000131.1, on the reverse strand, counting down.
GTGCGCGGGATCGCCGAAGAGGCGTCCGGAGATCAGCTGGCGCGGTGGGAAGACCCGATTTGCCCGCAAGTCATCGGCTTTCTCGACGAACAGAACGCCTATGTCGAGGAAACGATCACTGCGGTCGCGGTAGCGGTCGGCGCCGAAGCAGGGGCAGAGGGCTGCTATGCCAATCTGTTTGTCGTCGTCGCCGATAATCCCGGGGAGGTGATCCAGGCAATGCGCCTGCGCCAACCGGCTTTGTTTCGCTCGATCAATCCGCCTGAACGAAGACGCCTCGTCGAAAGCGATTCGGTTGCGCGCATGTGGAGCATGCTGGTGACGCGCGGTTCGGACGGGCGGCCAACGCAACGCCAGGAATTCGGCTCTGGCGGCTTGGGCCCGGCGGCAGGGCTTGGAGTACCGGACACCGAATATCTTTTCGGCGTCCAGCCTTCACGCATTACCCTCTCGACACGTGTCGATCTGGCCGCGAATTTCATCTTGCTCGATGGCAATCGAATCGAGGGAATTGACCTCAACCAGCTTTCCGGCTTCGTCGCGATGCTGGCGCTGGCGCAGATCGATATCGACGATCCGGTGCGCCCCGAACGCTCGATCCTCAACCTGTTCCACCGCAGCGAGGACAGGCCGGCCGATCTCAGCGACTGGGATATCGCCTATCTTCGCGCGCTCTACGCATCCGACAATCGCCCCAGCGCCACCGCGCAGCGCGGCCAGATGATGCGGATCATGCGCGAGACGCTGATCCAAGAGACCGACCAATAGGCGTATAGCAACCGGGCCAGTCGCAGGCGCGGCGGACAATTTTTCCATTTCCGGCAAGGCGGACACCTGCCGCAGCGGGCGTTTCACGCCGCATGTCGAACTGAAAACGACGTTTGTCGAAGGCTTGGCCAGACTGACTTGCCAATGTAACACAGTCGCCCGAAACGGGCATCGAGGGGCATGGAAAAAAGGAGGTTTTCCCATGCGTATATTTTCGATGGCCGCATTGGCGCTGGCGCTCATTCCCGTGACGGTGCAGGCGCAGCAAGCGGATGGCGACCAGATCGTCGTTACCGGCATGCCCGACGATCCCGCCGCGATTTCCGATTTCGTCGATGCAGCGAGCAGCCGCACGGCGGACGGGCATATCGCGCGCTGGAACAGCCCGATCTGTCCCGAGGTGACGGGCCTTCGCGACGATCTGGCAAATTATGTCGAGCAGACGGTGACGGCGGTCGCCCAGGCGGTCGGCGCACGCGCGCATAGCGGCGATTGCGACGCCAATATCGTTATCGTCTTCATGCGCGAGCCGTCCGAATTCGTCGAAACGCTGCGGCGGCAGCGGCCGGCGCATCTCGCCTCGCTCGACCTGCGCGAACGTCAGGCGCTGGCGTCGAGCGATGCCGCGGCGCGGAGCTGGAGCGTCAACGAGTTCCGGACGCGCGATGGGCGCGTCGTCCAGCAGTCTAACGGCCCCAATATCGACGGCAATTTCGAGCAGGGCGGATCGCGCGGCGTCGCGAGCCGTATCTCGAACGAGCTGCGCGCCGATTTCAGCACCGTTTATATGCTCATCGATCTCGACCGGATGGAGGGCGTGACCATGCAACAGCTCTCCGCCTTCGTTGCGCTCGAGGCACTGACGGCCGCCGATACCAGCGCGCCGATGCGCCCCGAACGCACGATCCTCAGCCTGTTCGGCAGCGCCGCCGAGGCGCCCGCCGATCTCACCGACTGGGATGTCGCCTATTTGCGTGCGCTCTACGGAACCGAACCGGCGCAAGCCGCCGAAACGCAGCGCAGCGCGATTGCAGGCCGGATGCGCGATTTGCTGACGGCCGGGCCGGGCGACTGAGCGAGACGCCATTCGCGCTCACCCTGAGCCTGGCGAAGCGTCGTGTCCAAATCCTTCGACAGGCCCAGGGCGAGCGCTCGGTTCGGCGTCGCCGAGACATGCGCTAGCCAACAAGGCCGGCCGCGACGGCGAGGCCGAGGAATGCCAGGAAACCCATCGAATCGGTGATCATCGTCACGAAGACCGAGGAGGCGACGGCGGGGTCCTGCCCCATCCGTTCGAGCAGCACGGGCACGATGACGCCGGCCAGCCCCGAAATAACGATATTGACGAGCATCGCCGCCGCGATCACCCCGCCGAGCGGCCAGTTCGAAAAGACGAGCGCAGCCCCAAGGCCGATCAGCACCGCGATCGTCATGCCGTTGAGGATCGCGACGGCGAGCTCGTGGCGGATAGTTCGCCAGGTGTTCGAACGTGTCAGCTCGTTGATCGCCAGCGCGCGCACCGCGACCGCCATCGTTTGCGTGCCCGCATTACCGCCGATGCTGGCGACGATCGGCATCAATATGGCGAGCGCGACCATCTCCTCGATCGCCGCGCCGAACAGCGCGATGATGAAGCTCGCTACCAAAGCCGTGCCGAGATTGGCGATCAGCCAGCGCACGCGGCTCGAATAGGCTTCGGCGACAGGTTCGTTGATATCGCCCTCGCCGGCGCCCGAAAGTCTCAGGATATCCTCGCCGGCTTCCTCGGCGATAATGTCGACGATATCGTCGACGGTGATCATGCCGACGAGCCGCCCCGACGCGTCGACGACAGCGGCCGAGATCAGGCCATATTTCTGGAAGCGCAGCGCGACCTCTTCCTGGTCCATATCGACCGGAATCAGCGTCTGTTCGCGCTTCATGACATCGGCGATCGCGATTTGCCGCGGCGTACGGAGAATCCACGAAAGCGCACAGGTCCCGACCGGTTTGTGGCCGATATCGACGACGAAGATTTCGAGGAAATCGGTGACGAGATCCTGGTCTTCGCGCAGGTAATCGATGACATCGCCGACGCTCATCGCCTCGTGCACCGCGACGAGCTCGCGCTGCATGACGCGGCCCGCGGATTCTTCGGGATAGGTGAGCGCGGTTTCGATCGCCGCGCGGTCGTCGGGCTCGAGCGCTTCGAGTACCTCGCGCTGGTCGTCGGCCTCCATATCCTCGATGATCGCAACGGCGTCGTCGGTTTCGAGTTCGGCGGCGAGATCGGCGACCTGCGTGTTGTCGAGCTCATCGACCAGCGCCTCGCGGACGAAGTCGTTCATCTCGGCAAGGACTTCGCCGTCGAGCATTTCGGCGACGGCGGCGGCGAGCGCGGGGCGTTCGTCGCGATCCACCGCTTCGAACAGGTCGGCGATATCGGCGGGGTGGAGCCGGCCGACAAGATCGCGCGTCGCTTCGGGGTCGCCCGCTTCGAGTGTATCGACAACCGCTTCGACGAATTCGGGCTTCAGCCGATCCTCATGGTCGAGTCCGGTATCTTCTTCGGATTCGGGCGCTTCGGCGGCGGCTTCAGTCATATCCTCACCCCGTTTACCCTGAGCCTGTCGAAGGGTTGTCCTTCCTTCGGCGCGGCTTAGAAGAAAGTACAGGGCTTCGACAAGCTCAGCCCAATCGGAAATGTTTGAGGCGCGTACTTCTCAAAGCTGCCCGAGGCGCTAGGTTCGCACGATGCCATCCTATAAGCTTTCCGTCCTCGATCAGTCGCCTGTCGCCGAGGGCAAGACCGCGGCCGATGCGATTCGCGAAACGCTCGATCTGGCCCGGCTCGCCGACCGGCTTGGCTATCATCGCTATTGGGTCGCCGAACATCACGCGAGCCCGGCGCTGGCGGGCGCCGCGCCCGAAGTGCTGATCGGGCCGATTGCGCTTGTGACGGAGAGGATTCGAGTGGGTTCGGGCGGGATCATGTTGCCGCATTATTCGCCGTTCAAGGTCGCCGAAACTTTCCGTCTGCTATCGGCGATGGCGCCGGGGCGGATCGATCTCGGGCTCGGCCGCGCGCCGGGCGGCGACGGCCGGACTATGCTGGCGCTTCAGCGCGACCGCAGCCGCCGGATACCGATGGACGATTTCCCCAACAATCTCGCCGAGATTATCGCCTATTATGGCGATACGCTGCCCGAGGATCATCTTTTCCAGCCACTTGCGCAAACCTTGCCCTCGGGCGGCGGCAATCCCGAAATCTGGATGCTGGGATCGTCGATGGATAGCGCGCGCTGGGCGGCGGAAGCGGGTTTGCCCTATTGCTGGGCCGATTTCATCAATCGCGACGGCGCGGCGATGGCGGAGGAATATCGCCAGCGTTTCAAGCCGTCTGCGACGCTTGCCGAGCCGCGCGTAATGGTGGCGAGCTGGGCAATTGCGGCGGAGACCCAAGAAGCGGCGGAGCGGCAGGGCAAGCCCGGTGCGATGTTGGGGGCGCTGCTCATGCGCAACGTATTGATACCGGTGCCATCGGTGGAAATCGCCGAAGAATGGATCGACGCCAACCCCGATGCGACCAAGCGCCGGCGCCGCGCAATTTTCGGTACGGCGGCGGAAGTGCGGGCGGAAGTCGATACGGTGGCCGGGGAATATGGCGCCGATGAAATGATGCTCGTCAACATCATGTCGGATCATGACGCGCGCAGGCAAAGCTATCGACTGCTGGCGCAAGAATATGGGCTGGCCGAGCGCGCCGCCGCTGCCTAAAGGTGCGGCCAAAGGAGAACCACATGTCAGAAACACTTACCTTGACGCTGCCCGCTGGCGACGTCGTTATCAAATTGCGCCCCGATCTTGCGCCCAATCATGTCGCGCGGATAACCGAGCTTGCCGGCGAGGGTTTTTACGACGGCGTCAAATTTCACCGCGTGATCGACGGTTTCATGGCGCAGGGCGGCGATCCGACCGGCACCGGCATGCACGGATCGGACAAGCCCAATCTCGATCAGGAGTTTTCGAGCGAACCGCATGTCCGCGGCACTTGTTCGATGGCGCGGACGCAGGATCCGAACAGCGCCAACAGCCAGTTTTTCATCTGCTTTGGCGATGCCGAATTCCTCGACGGCCAATATACCGTCTGGGGCCAGGTTACCGAAGGCATGAAACATGTCGACGCGCTGCCCAAGGGCGAGCCGCCGGCCGATCCCGGCGCGATCCAATCGACAAAGGTCGGCTAGAATGGCGCAGCCGGTTACGCTCGTAACAGGCGCATCGAGCGGGCTGGGGGAGTTGTTTGCGCGGCGCTGTGCGGCGCGCGGCGACCGGCTGGCGCTTGTCGCCCGCCGCCAGAACAGGCTCCGCGCTCTCGCTCGCGAACTCGGCAATGATCCTATCGTCATCGCCGAGGATCTGAGCGACTATGACGCGCCAGAGGCGATCGTCGACGCGATCGAAAGCAAGAATTGCCATGTCGGCACGCTGATCAACAATGCGGGGTTCGGGATGCGCGGGCCTTTCGCGGAGATCTCCCTCGGCGACCAGATCGACATGGTGCAGGTCAATGTGACGGCGCCGATGGAGCTATGTCATCGCGTCATACCGATGATGAAGGCCAATGGCGGCGGGGCGATCCTCAACGTAGCCTCGACCGCGTCGTTCCAGGCCGGTCCGTGGATGGCGACTTATTACGCCAGCAAGGCGTTCGTGCTTTCGCTGACCGAGGCGCTGCACGAGGAAATGGCGCCGCACAATATCAAGGTAACCGCGCTCTGCCCCGGCGCGACGCAGACCGAATTTGCCGACAGCGCGGGCATGGCCGATACGCAGCTCTTCAAGAATTTCGTCGGCAATGTCGACGCCGTGGTCGACGCCGGTCTCGCCGGCCTTGAAAAGAACAAGGCGATCGTCATTCCCGGCCTGGTCAACAAGGCGATGGTCCAGTCGGGCCGTATCACGCCGCGCAGCGTCAGCCGCGAGATCGTCAAGCTGCTACAGGGATAGCCCCAGGCGCGCCCTCGCCCGTCGCCGATTGGCGGCAGACGTTGGCGAACAGCCAGTCATGGAATTGCCGCACCGGCTTGCGGCGCAGCGCCGACGGCTTGCAGGCGAACCAATAGCTGTAGAGACTCTCGACCTCGGTATCGAAGAGCTTCACGAGCCGCTCATCGGCGGCATCGGCGAGATGCGAGTCGAGCATGAAGGCGACGCCGAGCCCCTCGGCCGCGGCATCGAGCATCAGCTGCCCCGAATCGAAATGATCTTCGGCTACCGGTTCAAGATCGGGGAATCCGATCGCCTTGCGCCAGAAATCGAAGGTCTGCTCCATATCGCGGTGCAGCAATATCGTCGTTTTCGCGAGCTGTTCGGGCCGGGTCAGCGGTTTGCCGTCGATCTCGAGCCCGCGCGCGGCAATCGGCGTAATGATGTTATGGTCGATTTTGCGCGCATAGAGGTTGGGGTCGATCGTCTGGCTAAGCACGATCGCTGCGTCGAGCCCGTCGCCGAGCCGCGCGGTGCCGTGCGCTGCGGTATCGATATCGATATGCAGTTCGGGATGGAGTTCGCGCAACTCGGGCAATTTACCGATAAGCCGCTGCGAGGCGAAGAGCGGCAGCACGCCGAGCTTGAGCCGGACCAGCCCCGATTCGCCCGTGGTCGTTTCTATGGCGCGCGCAAGCTGGTCGAGCGGGCCGGTGACCTTGGCCAGCAGCTCCTCGCCATCCTTGGTCAGCACCATCGAGTGATGGCGGCGTTCGAACAGCGCGCGCCCGAGAAAATGCTCAAGCGTCTGCACGCGGCGGCTCAGCGCCGGAGAGGAGAGCGAAAGCTCTTCGGCCGCGGCCTTGACCGAACCGAGCCGCGCGACCTGGACAAAGGCTTCGATCGCCGTAAGCGGAGGCAGCCTGCGCATGGACATAATCCCTTCGTGACGTCGGCATCTTACAACAGTTCAGATGGGAATGATTGCATTTTCTGCAACCATAATGGTTTTTTTCGCACTTGCACAATTTCAATTTGAAACTCATTTACGGCGGGCCTTACAGGCATCCTCTCCTAAGACCCTTTGGGCCGGCATCCCCTCCAAGAAGCCGGCCCAATTTTTTTGTCCGGCGCTCCTGAAATCTTTGCGGTTCGCAACACGGCTTTGCCTTCCTATGTTGGTGGAAGAATCAGCCGGAGCGAAATATGGCAGACGCCGAAACACTTCCCGCCAAAACCGAAGGCCAGAAACTCCAGGTCGCCAATTCGCGGCCCGAGGATTCGGGGCGCGGCCTGGCGCGGATGTCGCGCGAGACGATGAATGCGCTAGGGCTCACCGAAGGCGATGTCGTGACGATTACCGGCAAGCGCAGCACGCCCGCGCGCGCTGTGCTGCCCTATCGCGAGGACGAAGGCCTTGCGATCCTGCGTATCGACGGCCTTCAGCGTGCCAACGCAGGTGCCGGTTCGGGCGATTTCGTCACCGTCGCCAAGGCCGAGGCGCGGCCCGCCAAGAAGGTGACCTTCGCGCCGGCCCAGCAAAATGTCCGCCTCCATGGCAATGCCGATGCGCTCAAGCGCAGCTTCGGGATGAAGCCGCTGACCGAGGGCGATGTCGTCGCGACCGCCGGGCAACAGCGCGTCGATACCGGCGAAATGCCGCCGCAGCTGCGCCAGATGATGAACGCTCCTGCCTATGCGCTGCAGGAAGTCCGCCTCGTCGTCGCCGGCACCTCGCCCAAGGGCATCGTGCTGATCGATAGCGACACCCAGGTCGAGCTCAAGACCGAATATACCGACCTCGGCGATCATCGCCGCGCCGATGTCACCTATGATGATCTGGGCGGGCTGGGCGAAACGACCGATCAGGTGCGCGAGATGGTCGAGCTGCCCTTGCGCTATCCCGAATTGTTCCAGCGGCTCGGCGTCGATCCGCCCAAGGGCGTGCTCCTCCATGGCCCGCCCGGCACCGGCAAGACGCTGCTCGCGCGCGCGGTCGCCAATGAAAGCGATGCCGAATTTTTCCTGATCAACGGCCCCGAAATCATGGGGGCGGCCTATGGCGAGAGCGAAAAAAGGCTGCGTGAGGTCTTCGAAAACGCGGCCAAGGCGCAGCCCTCGATCGTCTTTATCGACGAAATCGATTCGATCGCGCCGAAGCGCGACAAGGTCTCGGGCGAGGCGGAAAAGCGGCTCGTCGCCCAGCTGCTGACCCTGATGGATGGGCTGCAACGCAGGGCCAACCTTATCGTTATCGCCGCCACCAACCGGCCCGAGGCGATCGACGAGGCATTGCGGCGGCCTGGTCGTTTCGATCGCGAGATCGTCATCGGCGTTCCCGACGAAACCGGGCGGCGCGAGATCCTCGCCATCCATACGCGCGGCATGCCGCTGGCGGAGGATGTGCGGCTGCGCGAGCTGGCGAAGCAGACCTATGGTTTTGTCGGCGCCGATCTTGCCGCGCTGACGCGCGAAGCAGCGATCGAGGCGGTGCGGCGGATCATGCCGAAGCTCAATCTCGAAGAAGGCACGGTATCGACCGAAGTGCTCGATGAGCTATCGGTAACGCGCTGCGATTTCGAAGAGGCGATCAAGCGCGTCCAGCCTTCGGCGCTGCGCGAAGTGATGGTTCAGGCGCCCGATGTCGGCTGGGACGATATCGGCGGGCTCGAAGAGGCGCAGAAACGGCTCAAGGAAGGCATCGAACTGCCGCTCAAGGATCCCGATGCGTTCCGCCGTCTCGGCATCCGTCCGGCCAAGGGTTTCCTGCTCTACGGCCCGCCCGGCACCGGCAAGACGCTGCTCGCCAAGGCGACCGCGCGCGAGGCCAACGCCAATTTCATCTCGACCAAAAGCTCGGACCTGCTTTCGAAATGGTATGGCGAGAGCGAGCAGCAGATCGCCAAGCTGTTCGCCCGCGCCCGCCAGGTCGCGCCGACCGTGATTTTTATCGACGAGCTCGACAGCTTGGTACCGGCGCGCGGCGGCGGTCTCGGCGAGCCGCAGGTGACCGAGCGTGTCGTCAATACGATCCTAGCCGAAATGGACGGGCTCGAAGAGCTGCAATCGGTCGTCGTGATCGGCGCGACCAACCGGCCCAATTTGATCGATCCGGCGCTGCTGAGGCCGGGCCGGCTCGACGAGCTGATCTATGTGCCGGTGCCCGATGCCGGCGGACGGCGGCGCATCCTGGCGATCCACACATCGGCGATGCCGCTCGACGGCGATGTCGATCTGGACAGGCTTGCCGAAGAGACCGAGCGGTTCACCGGGGCGGATCTTGAGGATCTGACGCGCCGTGCGGGGCTCTTCGCGCTACGCCGCTCGCTCGAAGCCGACAAGGTGACGATGGCCGATTTCACGAAGGCGCTCAGGGAAACGCGCGCCAGCGTCACGGTCGAAGTCGAACGCGAATATGAGGCGATGGAAGCGAAGCTCAAACAGAATTCGCTCAATATCGACCAGATCGGCTTCATTGCGCCCGGCATGCTGACCCCGACAAAGGCCGAGAAGCACGAGTAGCGCCGGCTTCCGGACCTAGCCCTTGATGCGCAGCGCGACCCAGATGGCGAGCAGGACGAAGAGACCGGCCGTGATCAGGAAGGGCAACGGCATCCATATGCCGTAGATCAGAACGCCGATAGCCGGCGCGGCGATAAACGCCATGCCGTTGACCGAGGCGACCATGCCGGCGACCTGGCCCTGTTCGCCGCGGCTGACGGCAAGCGAGGCGCCGCTGGTAAAGCCGGGCCGGAACAGCCCCATGCCGAGCGATGCCAGCGCAAACGCCACGGTCAGCCCGTGTATGCTCGTCGCGAAGGCGGTCAGCAGGCATCCGATTGCTCCCAGGACAAAGCCCCAGATGACGAGACGCTTCGGCGCGGCGTTCATCTGCGGGATCAGACCCCATTGGGCGAGCAAGGTCGCGCCCGCGCCGGCCATCAGGACGATGCCGATCGCCTGCTGTGCTTCGTTAAGCGGCATCGCAAGCCGGTCGATGACCAGAAAACCTATAACGCCGAGGATCGCCGCATGGCCGTGGCCGCCGATAATGCCGGTGACGAGCCAGGGCGTGATCCGCTTGTCCTTCCAGCGCAGCCTTTCGGTCGTCGGGCTATCGTCCTCGTCGTCATTGTCGCGGATCGCCGAAGCGCCCGACATGCCGCCTATCGAAGGTTCGCTGGCGATTGCGCCGCGCGCCTGATGCCGCGGCATATCGTTCGGCAGGATGAAATAGACGGCGAGCCAGACGACGATGCCGATGGCTGCAAAGACGAGCATCGGCCCGGCAAAGCCGACGACCGGCAGGATGAAAGCCGGGGCAAGGGCAGGGCCGATAATCGTGCCGAGCCCGAACGACGAGGCGATCACCGATAGCGCGGTCGTGCGGTGTTCGCGATCGGTGCGCGCCGCCACATAGGCCTGCACCGCGGGCGGCGCCGCCGAACCGAATCCGCCATAGAGGCTGCGTGCCATCGCAAAGACGATGAAGGTCGTCACCGGCAACAGCCAGCCCGCCAGCCCGGCCCAGAGGATCAGCCCGCAAATCGCCATCGAGCTGATAAAACCGACGGTTCCTAGCAGCATCAGCGGCTTGCGGCCGCGCTTGTCCGATTGGCGCGCCCAATAGGGCGCGAGCAGCACCCAGAGCAAAGCCGACCACGTATAGGCGAGCGAGACCCAGAAATCGGGAATTTCGAGTTCGCGGCCGACGGCCGGCATGACCGATTGCATTGCCGTATTGCCCGCCGCTGCCGTCAGCATCACCAGAAAGAGCACGGCAAATCGGTCCCGGCGGATGCCGGTCGCGCTTAGTGTCGCCATTTTGCGGTCGTTTCAGGGTTGCGCATCGGGCTTCCTTATCGGCAAGCTGCGTACGGCGAAACCCGCTCTTGCCTTGCAAATCGGCATCGCATTTGCGATCTCGCAATCAATCCACCTCCACCCGACAGGCCTATATGAACGATTCAGCCGCCAAAGCAGAAAGCCGGCGCCATAGCGGCGCCCATGGCCCCGGGCCGCTTGCCCTGTTTTTCAAGAATTTTGTCAAACATCCCGTCATGGTCGGCTCGATCATTCCGTCGTCGACGCGGCTGATCGACAAGATGCTGTCGAAATGCGACTGGCCCAACACCAGCTTGTTCGTCGAATATGGCCCCGGCGTTGGCACTTTTTGCCGGCCCGTCCTCGAGCGGATGCCTGCCGATGCAACCTATATCGCGATCGACACCAATCGGGATTTCGTCGATTTCCTCAAGCGCGACATCTCCGATTCGCGCTTCAACGTGGTCCATGGTTCGGCCGCCGATGTCGAAGAGATCGTCAAGCAGTTTGGATTCGAGAAAGCCGATTATGTGCTGTCGGGCCTTCCCTTTTCGACGCTGCCCGACGGCGTCGGTGAGGAGATCGGCAAGGCGACGGGGCGTGTCGTTCGTTCGGGCGGCGCCTTTCTCGTTTACCAGTTTTCGCCCAAGTGCCGCGATTATATCGAACCCAATTTCGACCGCCTCGACCGCGATCGCGAATGGTGGAACATCCCGCCTGCGGTGCTGTTCTGGGGCTGGCGCGATTAGGATGCCTTTGTCAGAATTTCGCTGGCGCAAAATCGCCGCGCCGGCCCGAGCCGAAGGCGAGGTCTGACAAACCAAGGTCGCGCCTGCGCGAAGCGAAGCTTTGAAAGAAGCGTATCAATCCTTGAAGCTGAAATTGAGCCGCCGCGAGACATTATAGTCGAGCACCGACATCAGGAAATAGGACAACCGGCCCCTGATCCGGCGCCACAATGTGCGCTTGGCATAATAGGATTCGGCGGTAATTTCCTTGCAGAGATCGAGCTCGGCATCGATGAATCGCCGCATTGCCGACGCAAAAGCCGCATCGCGAATACGCAGCATCACCTCGATATTCAGATAGATGCTGCGGACATCGAAATTCGCCGATCCGATATAGGTTATATCGTCGATGATGTAGAGCTTGGTGTGGAGTTTGGCCGTGCGATACTCGAAAATCCGCGCATCGGGCAGCAGATATTGATAGCGGTTGCGCGCTGCCGCGACGGTGACATTGTTATCCGATCGCGCGGTCGTCGCGATGCGCACCTGTCCGCGCTTGGCGACGTCGCATATCCGGCGCAGCAGGTTGCGATAGGGCGCGAAATAGGCGGCAAGCATGTCGAGCCGGGCGGCGTTCTCGAGATCGGTGTTGATCGCCTTCGCCCAGGGGCTGAGTTCGCGCGTCGGCCCTCCCAGCAGCCAGCGCACCGCGCCGTCCTGCTCGCTCTGGCGGATCAAAAGCCGCCGCAGATCGCGCATCTTCGATTTGGGCGATGTCGCCCATTCGTAAAGCGAATCGAAATGATCGGCGAGCCGCGCCGCTGCCGCCCCTTCGATCGAAACGCCGATATCGCGCCAGCCCTGGCCATCGGGCGCGAAATATTCGTCATGGATGTTGAAACCGCCGATAAGCACCCGCTCGCGATCGGCAATCGCCATCTTCTGGTGGTTGCGCAGCAGATAACGGCGGCTGCGCTTGCGTTCATAGCGGTGGAAGCAGCCGCCGGCCTCGACGATCGGCGCAAGAAACGCATCGCTCGCTTCGCCACCGAAACCGTCGATCAGCAATACGACATCGATGCCGCGGCCCGCCGCTGCGGCAAGCGCATCGCGTACTTTCACCGAAGCCCGATCCTCGACGAATATATAGAAACACAGTTTTACGCTGGTCTTGGCGCCGGCGATCAGCGACAACAGCGCCGCGAGCCTTTCGGGGCCGTCGTCAAGCATCGTAAAACGTTGTCCATCGACATCGGGCAGGGTGATTTTTCGGGGTTCCGCATCCGCCATAGCCCGGTTATTCGGTAATTTCGGGCGATCGGCAACATCGCTTTTCATTGACATTGGGGGTCTTGCCCCCTATTTCCGCCGCTCTTCCGTCATCACAGGAAATCGGAGTTCGCCATGGCGCGCGTCACCGTCGAAGATTGCGTCGACAAAATTCCCAACCGTTTCGATCTCGTGCTGCTCGCTGCCCAGCGCGCACGCCAGGTTTCGGGCGGAGCCGAGCTGACCATCGACCGCGATCGCGATAAAAATCCGGTCGTCGCCCTGCGCGAGATCGCCGAACAGACCGTTAAGCCCAAACAGCTTGAAGAAGCCGTGATCACGAGCCTTCAGCGCGTCCAGATCGACGACGAGGAAGAGGCCGATGAGATGGGCTCGCTCTCGCAATCGGCCGAAGCGCTGCGCCTCACCGCATCGGCGCCGCCGCGCAACACCAATGTCGCGGGCGATTACGACAAGCGCGGCTGATTGGACCGCGCAGGCGGTTCGCACGAAATTTTGAAATTTGAAAGGCGCTCCGGTTTTCCGGGGCGTTTTTTATTCGGCGGCTTCGGCGATCAGCTCGCTCTGATCGACCCATTGCAGATCGTGCCAGTCGAGCGGACGGCCATCGTGCGACAACACGCTTATGCTGCGCACCGGCAGATGGTCGCGGGCATCGCATAGCACCGGGTTCGAGGGGATTCCGGTGCCGAAGCGTTCGCCCCATTGCCGCAGCGCGATCATCGCGGGCAACAGCGCTTCGCCCTTTTCGGTCAGGCGATATTCGATCTTGCGCCGGTCATCGGGGCAGGGCGTGCGTTCGAGTATCTCGCTCTCGACAAGGCGCCCGAGCCGGTTGGCAAGGATGTTGCGCGCAATGCCGAGGCTGCTCTGCATCTCTTCGAAATGCTTGAGCCCGTTAAAGGCGGCGCGAAGGATCATGAACGACCAGCGCTCGCCCATCGCTTCCAAAGCGCAGGGGAGGCCGCATTCATCATCGTCGAGGCGTTCGATCAATTTACCCATGGAAACCTCTGCATAGTGCAAAACGCGCAAGCGCGCAAAAGGGAATCGCAACTAAGTTTTGAGTTGCAACTTAAAACTTAGTGTAATAGGCAGTGATTCGCAACCAAAATCCGAAAGGAGCGAATCATGCAACAGTTTCTCACAACCATCGTCTCGCTGGCGACGACAGTGCTGCTGTTCAGCGCAACGGCTGCCTGACCGGCGTCTCTTCCTCTCCCAATTCAGGAATTTCATTATGAAACACACTCTTTCGCTTTTCGCTTCGGCCATCATGGCCGCTATGCTCTTCGGGGCAACCACCGCGCACGCCGCGTCGGTGATCACCGCGCAGCTCGCCGAAGCACCCGCCGAACGCGTCCAGATCGTTCGCGATACGGCCTGGGTTTGCAACGGCGAAACCTGCACGACCGAAAACGCCCGCAGCAATGCGCGGCACGAATGCCTGCGCTTCGCGCGCGAACTCGGCACGGTTACCGCCTTCACCTCCGGCGATCGTAGTTTCGATGCCGCGGAGCTGGCGGCTTGCAACGGCAACCCGTCCGAGCAGCGGGCGCAACGCTAATTTGCTTGCAATATCTCGGCACCCGGCCATCTTGACCGGGTGCTGAGACAGTTTGAACTGATCGAGAAGGTCAAGGATTACGACCCCGACGCCGATGAGGCGCTGATCAACCGCGCCTATGTGTTCTCGGTCAATGCGCATGGCGCGCAAAAACGCGCATCGGGCGACCCCTATTTCAGCCATCCGATCGAAGTCGCGGGTATCCTCACCGATCTTCGCCTCGACGACGAGACGATCGCCACCGCGATCCTCCACGATACGATCGAGGACACCGTCGCGACGCAGGAGCAGATCGAGGAGCTGTTCGGCGAGAATGTCGCCCGGCTCGTCGACGGCGTCACCAAGCTCTCGACGATCGAGGCGCAATCGGACACCGAGCGCGCAGCCGAAAATCTGCGCAAATTCCTGCTCGCCATGTCGGGCGATATCCGCGTGCTGCTCGTCAAGCTTGCCGACCGGCTGCACAATATGCGCACGCTCCATCACATCGGGAACGAGGCAAAGCGCCGCCGCATCGCCCGCGAGACGATGGATATATACGCGCCGCTCGCCGAGCGGATCGGTATGTACGAATTCATGAACGAGATGCAAACGCTCGCCTTTCGGCATCTCGAGCCCGATGCGTATGAATCGATCACGACGCGCCTGGCGCGGCTGCGCGAAGGCGATGGCGAGGCGGCGATTGCGCGGATTGCCGACGATCTCAGGGTCACATTGGGCGCGCATGGCGTCGATGCCGAGGTCACGGGGCGCGAGAAACATCCCTATTCGATATGGCGCAAGATGGCCGAGCGGCATGTCAGCTTCGAAACGCTGACCGATGTTCTCGCCTTTCGCGCGATCGTCACCGACGTCGCCGATTGTTATCGTGCGCTAGGGGTCTTCCACGAGAAATGGCACATGGTTCCGGGGCGCTTCAAGGATTACATCTCGACCCCCAAGCGCAACGGCTACCGCTCTATCCACACCTCGATCCAATATGGCGAGGACCGGCGGATCGAGATCCAGATTCGCAGTCGCGCGATGCACGAACAGGCCGAATTCGGGCTCGCCGCGCATTGGAGTTACAAGACCGGCGATCAGCCCGATGGACAGGCCGGCTGGCTGCGCGACCTGATCGAAATCCTCGAAACGACCGAAAATGCCGAAGAGCTGCTCGAACACACACGGATGGCGATGTACCAGGATCGCATCTTCGCCTTCACCCCGGCGGGCGAGCTGATCCAGCTGCCCAAGGGCTCGACGCCGGTCGACTTCGCCTATGAAGTCCATACCGATCTCGGCAATCAGACGGTCGGCGCGAAGGTCAACGGCCGCGTCGTGCCGCTGCGCACACAGCTCGACAATGGCGATCAGGTCCGTGTCCTGCGGTCGGACAACCAGCATCCCGATCCGGGCTGGCTCAATTTCGTGGTGACCGGCAAGGCGCGCGCGGCGATCCGCCGCTGGATACGGAACAAGGAACGCGAGGAGACGGTCTCGCTTGGCCGCAAGTTGTTCGACCAGATCGTCGCCCGGCTCCCCGCGCCGATCGGGCGCAGCGCGACAAAGAATGCGCTCGAACGGCTGAAACTCGCCAAGGAAGAAGCGCTGATGGAAAAGATCGCGCGCAAGGAAATCGACGATCGCGAGGTGATGGATGCGCTGATGCCCGGCATGTCCGACACCGATCTCGCAACCGCGTTGCCACCGAAAAAACAGGTCATTTCGATCAAGGGACTGACGCCGGGCGTCGCCTTCCAGCTCGCGCAATGCTGCCATCCCGTCCCCGGCGACCGGATCGTCGGGATCAGGCGGCGCGGCGAAGATATCATGATCCATACGATCGATTGCGAGGAACTTGCCAATGGCGACGATGCCGACTGGCTCTCGATCAACTGGGGCGACGGATCGGATGGCGGCACGACGCAGCTTTGCGTCGTGCTCGAGAACGAACCCGGCGCGCTTGCCGTGATGGCGAATATTTTCGGCACCCACGGCGCCAACATCATCAACCTCAAGCTCGAAAATCGCGACGGCAGCTTTCACGCCTTTATCGTCACGATCGAAGTCCACGATCTTGCGCATCTGATGAAGATCATCGCCGCCCTGCGCGCCGCCGATGTGGTGAGCCAGGCAGACCGGGTGTGAAGATTACCCTTCTCCCCCTGGGAGAAGGGTTGGGCGAACCGATGCTTCGGGCTAAGGCGGTGACCATGACCGAATCCCCCGACGACATGACCTACGGCCGCTATCTCGCGCTCGATACGCTGCTCGATGCGCAGAACCCCGTCTCCGACCGGCATGACGAGATGCTGTTCATCATCATCCACCAGACCAAGGAGCTGTGGCTCAAGCAGATGATCTTCGAGCTCGATACGGCGCTCGACCTGGTCCGCGCCGACGAACTCGTGCCAGCGTATAAGGGCCTGGCGCGGATCAGCAGGATCCAGGCGGTGATGACGCTCTCCTGGGACGTGCTCGCGACGATGACGCCCGCCGATTATACGCGCTTCCGCCATGTGCTCGGCGCGAGCTCGGGGTTTCAGTCGGCGCAGTTCCGCCAGGTCGAATTCATGCTCGGCCTCAAGGACGCGCAACATCTCGATCATCATGAAGACGAGCCCGAGGCGCTCGCCGCGCTCGCCGATGCGCTGGCATCGCCGAGCCTGTGGGACGAAGCGAACCGCGCCGCCGCGCGCGCCGGTCTCGCCATCCCCGAAGCGGCGACGACGCGCGACTGGACCAAACCCTATGAGCCCGATGAAGCAGTCGAGAGCGCCTGGGTCGAGGTTTACAAGGACACCGAACGCTGGTGGGAACTCTATCAGCTCGCCGAAAAACTCGTCGATATCGACGATGCCTTTGCGAGCTGGCGGCACAAACATGTGTTGACCGTATCGCGGATCATCGGCGGCAAGCGGGGGACGGGCGGCACGGCGGGCGTGGCCTATCTGCAATCGACACTGTCGAAACGCGCCTTTCCCGAACTATGGAGTCTCAGAACGCTGCTCTGACCTGCCATCGCTTTGCGATCGCCGGGCGCGAGAGGCTTGAGGAGGAAATATCATGACCGTCACAATCAACCGCCGCCTGCTCCTCCGGACCGGGATGTTCGGGCTCGGCGCGCTGTCGGTGCCCGGTGCGGCGCGATTGCTCACCGGTGCCGGTTTCACCCATGACGTCGCCTCGGGCGAACCGTCGCAGAATTCGGTGCTGCTCTGGACGCGCTATGTTTCCGAAGGCGAGCCGGTCTTGCGCGCCGAAATCGCCGAGGATGAGGAGTTCAGCCGGATCGTCGCGCGCGGCGAGGCGGCGGCGCGCAGCGCGCATGATTTCACGGCCAAGGCGACCGTCGAAGGACTCGCGCCGGGCCGCTGGTATTTCTACCGCTTCGTTGCGCCCGACGGCACGGTCTCTGCTGTCGGCCGCACGCGCACCTTGCCCGAAGGTCCTGTCGACGATTTCACGCTGGCGGTGGTTTCCTGTTCGAATATGCGCTTCGGCTATTTCAACGCCTATGCCCATGCCGCGCAGCGGCGCGATATCGATCTCGTTATCCATACCGGAGATTATTTCTACGAATATGGTCATGACTATTATCCGGGCGAAGACCAGGCGCTCGCCGGGCGCGATCTGATGCCGACGACCGAAACCATCGCACTCGCCGATTACTGGCTGCGCTATGCCAGCTATCGCGCCGATCCCGATCTTGCCGCGCTCCATCGCAACTTTCCGATGATCGCGCGCTGGGACGATCACGAGGTGGCGAACAATAGCTGGGCGCACGGCGCCGAGAACCATCAGCCCGACGAGGGCAATTACGAGATGCGCAAGGCCGCCGCATTGCGCGCCTATCGGGACTGGATGCCGGTCTCCGATGATCCATGGGACAGCTATCAGATCGGCGATCTGGCGACGATCTTCATGCCCGATACAAGGGTCTCGGGGCGCAGCGAGCAGTTTACCTATGGCGATATCCTGCGCCAAGCCGGGGGCGATCCGGCGGCGGCGCTGGCGGCCTTCCGCGATGGGCCGTGGGTCGATGCGAGCCGCTCGATGCTCGGCGCCGAACAGGAAGCCTGGCTTGGCCAGGGGTTCGCGGCGTCACGCCGGGCCGGGACACGCTGGCAGATCCTCGCCCAGCAGGTGCTTGTCGGCCGCGTCGATTTCCCGCCTGCTCTGGCCGAGACGACACCGGCCGATGCGTCCGAGGCCGTCCGCAATATCGTCGCCGCGGCCGCGCTGGCGTCGCGCGCGGGGCTGCCGTTCAATCTCGATGCCTGGGACGGCTATCCGGCGGCGCGCGAGCGGCTGCTGCGCTCGGCGCTCGACGCCGATGCCAATCTCGTCGTGCTGGCCGGCGATACGCATAATGGCTGGGCGTCGAACCTCGTCCATCAGGGCGCAAATGTCGGCGTCGAAATGGGCGGACACAGCGTGACCTCTCCCGGCTTCGAACAGGTCGGCGGCGAATCGGCTGCTCCGGGCGTCGCGCGGGCG
This sequence comes from Sphingomonadaceae bacterium, assembly GCA_013001755.1. Taxonomy (GTDB): domain Bacteria; phylum Pseudomonadota; class Alphaproteobacteria; order Sphingomonadales; family Sphingomonadaceae; genus Parasphingopyxis. The sequence continues at coordinate 3,409 of JABDLY010000131.1, read as the reverse complement.
TTCGTTGCCGAAAATCCTACGCTGCCATGGATGGCGGCTGCAGGGCGCGGCTATTTGACGGTCCGGCTGACGCTCGACGAAGCGCGCGGCGAATGGCTGTTCCTCGATACGGTGCGCGAACGCTCGACGACGATCGCGCGGCGGCACTCGATGGCCGCCGCCCACGGCGCGCGGGCTTATTCGGCGTAGTTCGGGGCTTTACGCGCCTAGCGCCGGTTGCTCAGCATCTCGGAGCGGCGGCGCAGGTGGTGGCTCACCGTCTGGCCGGTGACCGCCTGCATCAGCCGCTGGCGCTCGGGAATGCCGACGCGTGTCGATCCGATCAGCACGGCGACGGCATAGCTGCGGCCATCGGGCGCGGTGACGATGCCGACATCGTTATAGCCCGCCGTCCGGCCCTGGAAATTCTGGCCGGTGCCGGTCTTGTGGCCGAAACGCCAGCTATCGGGCACGCCGGCGCGGAGCCTTTGCGGTCCCGTACGCGATCGCTGCATCGCCAAAAGCACGACCTGCGTCGATCGCGCCGAAAGCAGTTCGCCTCGCTGGAGCCGGCCCAGCGCCCTCACCATGCCGATTGGTGTGGCGCCGTCGATCGGGTCGGCGATATAGCGATCCATCGAGCTTCGGCGCACGCTGGCCGGCACATTCGCGCGCGCGGTGTAGAAACGGCGGCCAATCGAATAGCGCTGCTGCCACTCCATTCCGGCAATGCCCGATTGGAGCAGCCGTTCGCCGGGACCGAAGCGCAGGCCTTCGAGGTCGTTGCGGCTGAAGAAACTGCGCACCGCATCGGGGCCGCCGGCGATCCAGAGCATCTTGTCATTGGCGAGATTGTCCGACCGCGTCATCGCCTGTTCGAGCAGATAGGCGAGCGTCGTCTGATAGCCGCCGGCGCCGACCTGCGAGCGCATCGGCTGGTGAAAGACGACGAAATCGTCCTGCGTCACGCGAACATTCTGGTTGAGGTTAAGCTGCCCGCGATCGACGGCGTCGAGCACGGTCAGCGCGACCCATAGCTTCGAGACGCTTTGCTGCGGGAAGAAGCGCTCGCCGTTCCACGATACCGTCCAGCCCTGCTCGATATCGTGGACCGCGATGCCGACCTCGCCGTTGAACGAACGGCCGAGCGATTGGATTGCCGCTTCGAGCTCGCGAGACGGTCCCTGGACCATGCGCGGCGGTTCGGGGCGCGGCGGCGCGACATAGGGGCGCTGCGGAGGAGCGGCTGTTGCCGAGCGCTGTGGCGGGTTCGACTGCGGGATCGCGCCGGCGCAACCCGCCAGCACAAACGTCAAAATCGCCAGCGAAAACGCCTGACGCCAAATATTACAAACACTTGCCATTACGCTCACACCCACACCATTGCCCGAACCTATACAGTAACGCGGTCCAGCTGTCGCGCGAATGTCTAACGCGCCGGGTGGCAACGGCGTGCCGCACAGACGAGTCGTTTCGTCGCTTCCTCAGGGATCTGCCCCGTCACGAAGTGATGGGGAGGGGGACCATGCGCCGCATGGTGGAGGGGCAATGCGATGTCTTGTCCGACTGAACGAGCTGCGGGTGTAGCGCGCATGCCCCTCCACCACTTCGTGGTCCCCCTCCCCATTGCTGCGCAACAGGGAGGAATTTGGTCACTCCCACCAATAGGGCGCGCGTGTCCGGTTTCCGGTGACCGTTTCGTTCATCGTCAACGGATCGTAGAGCCGCCCGCCGATCATCACATTGCGGATCTGGTCTGAATTGCGGATATTTTCGGTCGGATCGGCATCGAGGATGACGAGATCGGCGAGCTTGCCGGTTTCGAGGCTACCAAGATCGCGGTCGAAACCGAGCGCCTGGGCGGGAACGATCGTTGCCGTGCGCAGCGCTTCGATCGGCGACATGCCGCCACGCGCGAAACTCCACATCTCCCAATGCGCGGCAAGGCCCTCTTCCTGGCCGTGCGCGCCGATGGAGACCGGTACGCCGCGTTGCGCGAGTGCATGGGCGGCGGCCGCCGCTTCGTCATCGACATAATCCTCTTCGGGCGCGATCGTCCGGCGCACCGAATTGGCCTGGAGGATGCGCGGCGGCGCATGACGCGACAGGATCGGGTGCCGCCAGACATCGGTATGCGCGCGCCAATAGGGATCGGCGGCAAGGCCGCTATACGTCACCACGAGCGTCGGTGTATAACCGACATCGGTCTGGCCGAAGAAGCTCAGCACGTCCTCATAGAGCACGGCCTGCGGGATATTATGCTCGAGCGTCGTATTCCCGTCGGCGATCAGCGCCATGTCCATCCCGAACAGCGACCCGCCCTCGGCGACCACCGCGATATTCTCGGCGATCGCGGCGGCAACGACCTGCTGGCGTTGTTCGCGGCGCGGCTGGTTGTAATTCTTGATCGAATGCGCGCCCTGCATCCTGAGCCGTCTGACATGATCGAGCGCATCGTCATAATCGTTGATAAGCGCATAGCGGCTCGGGCTGCGCGCGCCGTAGACGATCTCGGCGGTCGAAAAGACGCGCGGGCCGAGCGTGATCCCGGCGCGCTGCATCTCGGCCGAGGGGAAAACCTCGCTCGCCGTATTCGACGGATCGTGGACCGTCGTAACCCCGAACGCCAGATGCGCGATCGTGTGCCAGTTCTGCTGCGGGATGATGTCGCCCGTGCCGTGCGGGCCATGGGCATGGGCGTCGATAAGACCCGGAATGATCGTCGCGCCGCTTGCATCGACCGTACGGGCTCCGGCGGGAATCGGCGTCGAGGCCGAGGGGCCGATCGCCGCGATCCGATCGCCTTGAATGACGACGGTGCCGTCTTCGATGATCCCGCCATCGTCGCTCGCCATCGTGACGATGCGCGCGCCGGTAATCGCGACGGTGCCGCTGGGCCGCGCGGCCTGCGCGGTGATCGCCAGCGAGACGCCGGTTTCGGGCGGGGTGAAGCCGGGGCGTTCCTCGCCTTCGGCCGCCGGCGCGGAATGGAAGAGCTGACTTGTGCTCGCCGAGAACAAGGTAGGCCCCGTCGTCCAGTGGACGCGGTCGCCACCGAGGCTCCAGCTCGGATAGCTCGCCGCCGTTCCGCTGACGCGCGTTACCGGGAGCGGCGTATTCTCGATATTCGCCGCAATGTCCTGCGTACCGGGCAGGAAGGGCATGACATAGGCGTTGTAATTCTGCTCGAAGAGAAAATTCTCGCCATCGGGCGCGACCTGATAGGAGGTCACGAGTTCGCCCGAAGCATGGGCGCGGCGATCGTCGCCGGTACGGTTGACCGAAACAAGCCGCTGCTTCTGCTCCTCGCTGATCGTCATATAGATGCGGTCGTTATCCGCACCGAAATGCGGCGCCGAGCCGCTGTCGCTGAGCCGCGTCGCGCTGCCGCCCGCCGCCGGGACGGTGTAAACGCCGCTGCGTTCGGACC
>JABDLY010000110.1 GCA_013001755.1 Sphingomonadaceae bacterium | reverse complement strand
CGGCGGCAAGTCCTGAGGGTCCCCCGCCGATAATTGCTGTCGATTGCACTTGCTTCCCCAAAATATCACTATTTCGAAAAGCTTAGCAAAAGACAGGGGTTATATTAGGTTAAGACTAATCCGTTTCAGACATAGTTCAATTCGATATGAACATAGATATTTTTACCTGCCTGGGAATTTCTAAGAATTTGACGGTCGAACTATCATCGCTATTGGAAACTGTTGGGCCAGGTACCGAGTATATTCAGCCGGGTACCTTCAGCCAAATTCTCTTCGGAAGATATATGGAAAAATGGTGGACGGGGCTGGATTCGAACCAGCGTACGCTTGCGCGGGCAGATTTACAGTCTGCTGCCTTTAACCACTCGGCCACCCGTCCATCAGGGGCCGCATCGCGCCCGATAGAGCGCGGCGGAGCGCGCGCAATGGCGAAACACCGCTTGCCTGTCAACGCCCTGTCCGCGAAAGACATGGCCGATGGCAAAACGGCGCAAGGCAAAGCAGCGCGAGGCGCGGACACCCCGATTCTGGGGCAGGCATACCGTGGAGGCAGCCCTTGCAAACCCCAGGCGCACTATCCGCAAATTATGGGTGACGCCCGATATTCTCGGTACACTCGATCTGTCGAACAAATTTCCTGTCGAAACCGCCGGCGTCGCAGATCTCGCCCGGCTCGTGCCGCACGACGCGCCGCATCAGGGGATGGTCATAGAAGCCGATCCGCTCGAGGAGATCGCGATCGAGGACCTGCTCGACGATGCTGAGGATGGCCGGCCGTTGCTGGTGCTCGATCAGGTTACCGACCCGCACAATGTCGGCGCGATCATGCGTTCCGCCGCGGCCTTCGACGCGCTCGGCATCGTCACCCAGGATCGCCACGCCCCGCCCGAATCGGGCGCGCTGGCCAAGTCGGCCTCAGGCGCGCTCGAAATCGTGCCATGGTGCCGCGTGGTCAACCTCGCCCGTGCCCTCGATATCATCGCCGATGCCGAATTCTGGCGGGTCGGGCTGGCTGGAGAGGCGGACAGTTCGCTTGCCGAATCGCTCGGCCCGAAACGCATCGCGCTCGTGCTCGGCGCAGAGGGAGCGGGGCTGCGCCCCAATATCGCCGAACATTGCGACGCGCTTGCCGCGTTGCCGATCAGCGACCGTATCGAAAGCCTCAACGTCTCGAACGCTGCGGCGATTTCGCTATATGCGGTTGCCGCGCAGCGGGGCGTTTGAGCCCGGCCCTAGTCTTCCTGCGCGATCGTCACCTTGAGGCCGTCAAGCGCGTCCTCGAACGGAATCTGGCACGAAAGCCTGCTGTTCTCGTCGCGATGATCGGAGCTTTCGAGCAGATCGTCCTCGTCTTCGTCCATTTCGGGCAGCTTGTCCTTGAACGCCGGATCGACATGAACATGGCAGGTCGCGCACGAACAGCATCCGCCGCACAGCGCGAGCAGCTCGTCGAAGCCATTGTCGCGGATCGCCTCCATGACCGTCAGGCCATCATCGACCTCGATCGCGGATTCCTCGCCATCGCGGTTGGTGACATGAAGTGTAGGCATTAATAACTCCCCGGATTTCCAGCTTCGTTCGACAAATGCTGCGGCGCGGCTATGAAAGGCGCGCCTCCTTAAATCAAGGGTGCGAAATCAACCGGGTAAAATGAAGAGGGTGCTTTATGGGGCTGACGGCGGAGCAGATCAGGACATCGCTCGATGCGCTCGCCAAGGTCGAGCCTGTTATCGGGAAATCGCTTCTGATGACAGGCTATCCCGAGCCGCGCATTCGCGAGCGCGGTTATGCGACTTTACTGCGAACGATCGTCGGTCAGCAGGTCAGCGTGAAGGCCGCCGATGCGGTGTGGAACCGGCTGTGCGAGGCGCTTGGCGAAATCGAGAACCCCGCCTCGATGACCGGCGCCAGCGACGAAACGCTGCGAAGTGCGGGGCTCAGCCGCCAGAAAAACGGCTATGCGCGCTCGCTCGCCGAACTGACGGCGACAGGCGCGCTCGATTTTGGCTCGCTCCCCGAAGACGACGAGGAGGCGATCGCGGCGCTCACTTCGGTCAAAGGGATCGGGCGCTGGTCGGCGGAAATCTATCTGCTCTTTGCGGAAGGCCGCCCCGATATATGGCCCGCCGGCGATCTTGCGGTGCAGATCGCGGTCGGCCGGCTTTTCGGACTCGACGAACGGCCCGACGAAAAGCAGGTGCGCGCGATCGCCGAACGCTGGAGCCCGCACAGGGGTGCCGCGGCGATATTCGCCTGGCACAGCTACAAAATGGAAGTGATCTAGCGCGGTATCCGCGCGGCGGAACGTCCGGCCTAGAGGCTATTGTTGCGCTTCAGGAAATCTTCGAGCACCGCGATGTGGAGCGGTTCGATAAATTCGCAGCCGGCTATGAAATTCTCGGACCATTTCACGATGGCGGGCCGCGACGTCATCCCCGGTAGCGTCAGCCAGACTTCGGTGCCGACGCCGAGTGACATCGCGGTATCGATCTTGAAACCCTTTGCCGACAGGTCGAGGACATCGGCCTTGGCCTGATCATAGCCGCGTTTGCGAAAGCCGACACGCATGCCGACGGGGCGGCGCTCGGCCTCCCGGTCACTGGTTGGTTCTTCCGAATGCAGTTGAGCTGCAATACGCATTTGCTTCTGTCCCTCCGATTGGACGTCCCCTCTATCCGCCCGAAGCGTAAAGAATGGCTTTATTCGAGCGGTTAAAATGCCGTTATCACATCAGAAAACATGCGATTTTGGACGTGCACCGCTTTGTCGCGCAGAAATTCGCGGTTAACAGGCCGTTCGCGGCCATTCAGCACTGCTCCCACGATACCGAAGTTGACGTAAACGTAAACTCCTGCTGAATGGCCCGATGAACGATGCCGATCACACAGATCTCGTGCTTGTCCCCTTTGCCGGAGCCGAGCCGCCCGCTCCCGATTGGTTTACGCAGGCGATGGCGCGCACGCCCGAACAGGCAAGCGTGGCGAGCGACGCTACAGATATCGAATATCTGGCATGGGGCGATAAGGGAAAGCCGGGGCTGTTGCTGCTCCATGGCGGCGGCGCGCACGCCTGGTGGTGGGCGCATATCGCGCCGTTTTTCGAAAACACACATCGCGTGGCGGCAATGTCGATGGCCGGCATGGGCGGATCGGGCTGGAAGCAAAGCTATTCGGTCGAGCAAACCGCCCGCGACATGCGCGCCATGACCGAGGCGGCCGGTCTGTTCGAGGCCGGCAAGCCGGTCATCGCAGGCCATAGCTTTGGCGGTGCGCCGACGGTAACCGCGGCCGCCGACGCCGAAGGCTGGGCGCGGCTCGCCATTGTCATCGATTCCTCGCTCGACATGGCGCATCAGCCGACCCGCGAAAAATTCACCACCCAGCGCGAGCGCCGTTATTTCGACAGTCTCGAGGCGGGGCTGAAGCGCTTCCGCTTCATGCCGCCACAAAGCTGCGAAAACCATTTCATCGCCGATATGATCGCACGCAAATCGCTTGTCGAGATCGATGGCAAGGGCTGGAGCTGGTGTTTCGACCCGAACAACTATCGCAAAACTCAAGGCGTCGACAGCCGCGCCAAGGCCAAGGCGGCGCAATGCCCGCTCGCGATCGTCTATGGCGAACGATCGCTGCTGATGGAGCATCATTATGTCGACAAGCTGCGCGAGGACTTGCCGTCCGAAACGCCGTTCATCGCGATCCCTGACAGCGGCCATCATGTCATGGTAGACCAGCCGCTCGCGCTCGTCGCCGCGATGCGCACGCTCATGGCTTAGGAAATACCGACATGTCCCTGCCCTGCCTGATCGCCGCTTTCATTGCCACGATGCTGCTCGGGCCTGGCACCGCGCAGGCAAGCGACGGTCAGACGGTTATTTACGAAGCGGCGGCCGTGGTGACGATGGATGAGGCGACGCCTTCTGCCAGCGCGGTGGCCGTCCGCGAAGGTGTGATCGCAGGCATCGGCGACATCGAGAGTCTCAGCGCCGCTATGCCCGACGCCAGGATCGACCGGCGCTTTGCCGAGCTTGTTATCGCGCCGGGATTTATCGACCCGCATATCCATATGGATCTGTCTTCGATCCAATATGCGCTGCCTATGACGCCGCCCTGGGAAATGGCGGGACCGGACGGAATTATCGAGGGGCTGCCGACACGTGATGCCTATTTTGCGCGGCTCAGGGAAATCGAGGCCGCCGCTCCCGCCGGCGAGCCGCTTATCGTCTATGGCTTTCACGATCTCGTCCATGGCGATCTCGACCGCAGCGATCTCGACGATGTGACCGTCGATCGTCCGCTTGTCGTCTGGCATTATTCGAGCCACGATTTCTATCTCAACAGCGCCGCGCTCGCGCTGACCGGGATCACCGCCGATATGCACGGCGAATATGAGGGCATCGCGCTCGACGAGAATGGAGAGCTGACGGGACGGATTTTTGAAGACGCTGTCCCGCTGCTGACGCCGGTGACCGGGCCGTTGCTCTTTGCGCCTGACGTGCTCGCGACCGGCCTCGCCAATTTCTCGGGCCTGTTGCGCAGAGGCGGCGTTACGACGGTTGCCGATCTCGGCTACGGAATTTTCGGCTTCGCGATCGCCGACGCCAATATCGCCAACAACTGGGTGTCGCCCGAACATGCGGGCTATCGTCTCTATCTGGTGCCCGAGCACCGCGCCTTCGCCGCCAATTTCGGCGAGAATCGCGTCCAGACCACCCTCGCCATGGTGTCGGGCGACCGGCCCACACCTGCACCCGTGTTGCCGCAAGTCAAATTTTTCACCGATGCCGCCTTTTATTCGCAGACGATGCGGATTTCGCCGCCCGGCTATCTCGCGGGGCAGTCTCAGGGCACGCAAGGCCTCTGGGTGCTGCAGCCCGATGGCATCGCATCGACCATCCAGCCCTATTGGGACGCCGGATTAGGCGTACGCATCCATTCCAATGGCGACGAGGCGCAATCGGCGACGCTCGATGCGCTCGCCACGCTGCGCGCAAGCAGTGCGGATCGCCGCTTCGTCTTCGAACATGCCGGGCTGTTTTCGCCCGCCCAGGTAGCGCGCGCGGCCGAGCTCGATGCCGCGATATCGGCGGCCAGCCATTATGTCTTCTATCTCGGCGAAGCCTATCAGGCGCCGCTCGGCGAGGAACGCGGAAACTGGATTCTACCGCTCGGATCGCTCTCCGAGGCCGATGTGCCGGTGACGCTGCATTCGGACGCACCGCTCGCCCCGCCGCTGCCGCTGCGCGCTGCCGGCGTCCATCTGACCCGCGCGACGCGCGAGGGCGGCGTGTTGACGCCAAGCGAAGCGATGTCGCCGCATGAAGCGCTCGAGGCGATCACTATCGACGCCGCCTATGCGCTGGGCCTCGAAGACGAACTCGGCTCGATCGCGGTCGGCAAGCGCGCCGATTTCACGATCCTAGAGGCCAATCCGCTTGAAACGCCGGGCGAGGATTGGGATGACATCGGTATCTGGGGCGTTGTGCTCGGCGGCGAACCCCGGCCAGTGCAGGAAGCCGGTGAATGAGCGCGCTCGAGACGATTTCGGAGAACAGGGCCTTTGGCGGGACGCAGGGCGTCTATAGCCATCGATCCTCGGCCACCGGCACCGATATGAAATTCGCGGTCTACGTCCCGCCGCACGACACCGACGCCACGCTGCCCGTGCTCTGGTATCTTTCGGGCCTCACCTGCACCCATGCCAATGTCATGGAAAAGGGCGAATATCGCGCCGCCTGCGCCGAACATGGCATCATCTTCGTCGCCCCCGACACCAGCCCGCGCGGCGATGGCGTCCCCGATGACGAGGCCTATGATTTGGGACAGGGCGCGGGCTTTTATATCGATGCCGAGCGAAAGCCTTGGTCGACACACTATCGGATGGAAACCTATGTCGCGCGAGAATTGCCGGAGCTGCTCGCAAAGCATTTCCCCTTAGACATGAAACGCCAAGGGATCACAGGACATTCGATGGGTGGCCACGGCGCACTGACCTTGGCGCTAAGGCGCCCCGGCAACTACAAATCCGTTTCTGCTTTCGCGCCGATCGTTGCCCCGTCTAAAGTACCTTGGGGACAGAAAGCGTTTCTAAATTATCTCGGCACGAACGAGGAAATCTGGCACAATCACGATGCCTATAGCATGATATTCATTGGGCGCGGCGTACCGGAACTTCTCATTGATGTCGGCGATGCCGATCAGTTTCTCGATGAGCAGCTGAAACCCGAAATACTCAAAGGCGTCTGCCTCGAAGCCGGAATTGACCTCAAGCTGCGAATACAACCCGGCTATGATCACAGTTATTATTTCATCTCGACCTTCATGGCCGAACATATCGCCTGGCATGCCGAGAGACTGAAGGCATGAGCAGTAAGGCGGACGTCGCGATTGTCGGCGCAGGCCATGGCGGCGCGCAGGCGGCGATCATGTTGCGGCAATCGAAATTCGAAGGCAGCATCGCGCTGATCGGCGACGAGCCGGAATTCCCGTACGAACGCCCGCCACTCTCGAAGGAATATTTCGCCG
>JABDLY010000085.1 GCA_013001755.1 Sphingomonadaceae bacterium | reverse complement strand
GGCCAAGCGTGGACTCGGTCAACTCGGGGAAATTGTCAGGATTCATGCGGATATCGTCGATCCATAGCCGGCCGTCGCGGCGGACGATCTGGAACCGATCCTCTGCCCCGATACCTTCGACTTCGATTATGAGGCGGCCATAACGGTTTATCTGCCTGAACGCGTCGTCCATCGTCGGTGCAGCCCGTGTGATCAGGCCGACCAGGGAAAGTTGGTCGAACGCAATCTGGGATCCGAAATATAAGGCGAGCGCGGGTTCGTCCGAGAGCGCTTTGCCTTCGCGCATCAGAGCCTTGAATCGCTCGAACGCAATCCGCGTATGCGGGTCATCGAATACGGCCTCGCACAACCCGGAACGTGTGAGCAGCATTTCGCGATCCGCGCCTTTTTCGACCGCAAGATCGAACAGCGCTTTGGCATAGGCTGCGGATACGGTCGGTTCAGACATCGGAAGGCCCATACCGCCCGTTATAGGCGCTGATCGCGCAGGTCATGATTTTGATCATCCCGGTCATGGATGACGTTGGTATATCACATTAATACGGCAATACAGCAAATATCAGACTTGAAGGCATGCAATGGAAACCGTCGCTTCTCCTTCCCTGCGAATATTCAATCTTCCCAAGCCGGCACGCATTCTATCGATGGTCGCCATAGCCTGGTTCGTCGTGACCGCGATTGGTCAATGGATTTTCGTCTTCTATGTCGCCGCGTTTTACGGCCCGCTGCTGTTCGGAAAAGGATTGGCCGGACTGGATGAAACCCATCTTCCCAACGGATATATTCCCGGGGATCTGATCGGTAACCTGGCAATAGCCACGCATCTCCTCGTCGCCATCATCATCATTGGCGGCGGGCCGCTCCAGCTGGTTCCGCAAATCCGCAACCGCTTTCCCGCCTTCCACCGCTATCTCGGGCGGACATATATGGCGACGGCGGTGCTTACGAGCCTCGCCGGTCTTTACCTGGTCTGGACGCGCGGCGTTCTCGGCGGTGCCGCGGGGCATATCGCGATCAGCCTGGACGGAGTGTTGATTATCGTATTCGCCGGCATCGCCTTGCGCCATGCGATCGCGCGGAGAATCGACAGGCATCGTCGCTGGGCGCTCAGGCTGTTCATGGTGGTAAGCGCCGTCTGGTTCTTCCGTATCGGGCTCATGTTCTGGTTCATGACGACGGGCGGGATCGGCATCGATCCTGAAACATTCACCGGGCCGGCTCTCTCCGTCCTCTATTTCGCCCAGATGGCCGTGCCACTCGCGATTCTCGAAATCTATCTGCGGGCAAAGGATGGGTCGAGCCCTGCAGGCAAACTCGCTGCGGCAGGACTGCTCATCGTCGCCACGCTGGCGATGATGATCGGCATATTCGCAGCGACGATGGGGATGTGGCTCCCGCGTATCTGATCCTCGCAAGCCAGTCGAAATGGGGCGAAATTCGATCCGAAATGCCTGAAGGCCATCTCACGCCTTGACCCTCGCGCCTCCTCCGTTCACCAAACGCCCATGAACGACGACGCGCCCGACAGCCTGATTCCCTATGACGAGATCGTCCAGGAGGCGCTGCGCGCGGTTGTCGGCCGGGTGCTGGCCGAAGTCGGCGATGCCGGCGACCTGCCGGGCGAGCATCATTTCTATATCACTTTCAAGACGCGCGCGCCGGGCGTCGATATTCCCAACCAGCTGCTCGAACGTTTCCCCGACGAGATGACGGTGGTGCTGCAAAAGCGCTTCTGGGACCTCACCGTGACCGATGCGGGCTTTTCGGTCGGGCTAAGCTTCAACCAGGTGCCGTCAACGCTCGTCGTGCCGTTCGCGGCGATCACCGGCTTTGTCGATCCGGCGGTCAATTTCGCGCTCCAATTCCAGGCGCAAGTCGAGGGCGTCCAGCCACAGGCCGCCGATCACGCCGAAAACGATCCGCCGGCGCTCGAGCCGGTCGAGGACGGCTCGAATGTCGTCGCGGTGGATTTCAAGCGAAAGAAGTGACAGAAAAGTTGGAAACAACCTCGTCACCCTGAACTTGATTCAGGGCCCATGAGCGCAAGCGCTTCCAATTAACGGCAAGGCTGCGACTAATGGATGCTGAATCGAGTTCAGCATGACGGAAGCTGGGGCAACTGCATCATGACCGACCGAACACGCACCGAAACCGACTCCATCGGCCCGATCGAAGTGCCCGCATCCGCCTATTGGGGTGCGCAGACGCAGCGCAGCCTCGAAAATTTTCCCTTTCCGCCGCACGAACGGATGCCGGTCGGGATCGTCCATGCGCAGGCCGCAGTCAAACAGGCGGCGGCGCGGGTCAACACGAAACACGGCCTCGATGCCGGGATCGCCGATGCGATCGAGGCGGCTGCGACGGCGATCCGCGATGGCAAACATGACGGTGAATTCCCGCTGACGATCTTCCAGACGGGCAGCGGCACGCAGACCAATATGAACGTCAACGAAGTAATCGCCGGGATCGCCAACGAAACGCTCTCAGGCCAGCGCGGCGGCAAGGATCCGGTGCACCCCAATGATCATGTCAACATGTCGCAAAGCTCGAACGACAGCTTTCCGACCGCGCTTCACGTGTCGGCGGCGCTGGCGACGCGCGATGCGCTGCTGCCCGCGCTCGACACGCTGATCGGCTCGTTGCAAGCAAAAGCCGAGGCCTGGGACGATATCGTCAAGATCGGCCGCACGCATACGCAGGATGCGACGCCGCTCACGCTCGGTCAGGAATTTTCGGGCTATGCCGCGCAGCTTATCAGCTGCAAGGCGCGGATCGAAGGCGCGCTTGGCGGCAATATCGCCAAGCTGGCGATCGGCGGCACGGCGGTCGGCACCGGGCTCAACGCGCCCGAGGGCTGGGCTACCGACATGGCGAGCGCGATCAGCGACATTACCGGTTTCGCTTTCGAAAGCGCGCCCAACAAATTCGAACAGCTCGCCGCGAAGGACGGATTGGTGTTCTTTTCGGGCGCGCTCAACACCTTGGCGGTGGCATTGAACAAGATCGCCAACGATATCCGCTTCTTGGGCTCGGGCCCGCGCTCGGGGCTCGGCGAACTCTCGCTCCCCGCCAACGAACCGGGCAGCTCGATCATGCCCGGCAAGGTCAACCCGACGCAGTGCGAAAGCCTGACAATGGTCGCCGCGCAAGTGATCGGCAACCATCAGGCGGTGACGGTCGGTGGGATGCAGGGCCATTTCGAGCTCAACGTTTTCATGCCGCTGATCGGTTCGAATGTGCTGCGCTCGATCGAGCTGATGGCGATCGGCATGACGAGCTTCGCCACGCGCTGCGTCGACGGCATCGAGGCCAATCGCGACACGATCGACGAACTCGTCAACCGCTCGCTGATGCTGGTCACCGCGCTGGCGCCCGAGATCGGCTATGACAATGCCGCGAAGATCGCCAAACACGCGCATGCACACGGCCAGACGCTGAAAGAAGCGGGGCTGGAGCTCGGGTTGGTCGACGAGGAGACGTTCGACCGCGTCGTGCGTCCCGAAAATATGCTCGGGCGCTAGGGGCAACAAATTTTCACTTCGTCATTCCAGCTTTCGCTGGGATGACGAAATTGGTCAAAGGAACCCCCGATGCTCCTCTATAACGCGCCCGATCCCGCGCCCAATCCGCGCCGGGTTCGCCTCTTTCTTGCCGAGAAGGGCCTCGACATCCCGATGCGCGATCTCGCGATCGTCAAGCGCGAGCATAAGGCGCCCGAATTCCTCGAAAAGAACGCCGCCGGCCAGCTTCCCGCGCTTGAGCTCGACGATGGCAGCGCGATTGCCGAGAGCATTGCGATCTGCCGCTATCTCGAAGCGCTGCATCCCGAGCCGTCGCTCTTCGGCACGACGCCCGAAGAGATCGGCCGTATCGATATGTGGCTTCGCCGCGCCGAGAATATGCTGATGATCCCGGTCGGCATGGTCTGGGTCCATACCCACCCTTTCACCGCCGGGCTCGGCCACCAATTCACCGATTTCGGCGAAACCAACAAGACCCGTGCAGCCAAGGCGATGCACTGGTTCGATGGGCAGCTCGAGGACCGCGAATATCTCGCCGGGCCGGGCTATTCGATGGCCGATATTGTCCTGTTGACGACGATCGATTTCGCACTGTGGATCGGTCTCGAACTGCCCGAAGACGCCGATCATCTGCGCGGCTGGCATGACCGCGTGTCGGCGCGCGAGAGCGTCAAGCGCGCCTGATCGCACCGGATACGCAGTCCGGATTGTTTGATATCCGGAACAATCGCCGCAATTGCCCCGTTATTAGGGGAGAACAACTATCACGGGGTGCCAATGGACGCAGGATTTGCAACGATATTGACCGACCAGCTCGGCGACATGGGCGAGCAGCTCGTCCGTATGTTGCCGCAATTCGGAATTGCGCTGGTCGTCCTTATTTTCACCTGGCTGATCGCCAAGGGCGGACGCAAGATCGCGCACAAGCTTATCGGCGCCGCCGAAGTGCGCGCCAGCCTGCTGACGCTGATCGAAACCGTCATCACCGTGCTGATCTGGATTCTCGGGCTGTTCATCGCCGCGACGATCGTCCTGCCGGGGCTTACCGCGGGCAGCATCCTTG
>JABDLY010000007.1 GCA_013001755.1 Sphingomonadaceae bacterium | reverse complement strand
ATGTTGCTTGATACCTGTCTGCTCGCGGTGCTGCTGTTCGCCTATTGGAAATGGAACAAGCTGTTCGCCGGCCTGCTCGTCGGGCTGTTTTTCATCGTCGACGGCCTGTTCTTCGCCGCCAATCTGACGAAGATACCCGAAGGCGGGTGGTTCCCGCTGCTGGTCGGCGGCATGGCGTTCGTCATCCTCACCAGCTGGGCCAAGGGCCGTTCGCTGATTATCGCGCAGATGCGCGAGACGGCGATGCCGGTACAGGTGTTCGTCAAATCTGCGGCGGGGGAGGCGACGCGGGTGCCTGGCACCGCCATCTTCATGACGACTTCGCCCGAAGGTGTTCCGCATGCGCTGCTCCACAATCTCAAACACAATAAGGTGCTGCATGAGCGGATAGTGTTGTTGACCGTTTCGATCCTCGATCAGCCGCACGTCGCCGAAAGCGATCGCGTGCGCTGCGAAGATCTCGGCGCGGGCTTTCACCGGATCGTGCTGCGCTACGGCTTCATGCAGGACACCGATGTGCCGCGTGCGCTTGAGCGCGTGACGACCTGCGGCCCGCCCTTCCGGATGATCGAGACAAGCTTCTTTCTCGCCCGGCAGACGCTGCTGAGCTCGAAAAATCCCGGCATGGCGCCATGGCGCGAGAAGATTTTCGCCTGGATGCTGCGTAACGCCGAAAGCGCGATGCAGTTCTTCCGCTTGCCGACCAACCGCGTCATCGAACTCGGTAGCCAGGTCGAGATCTAGTGCTGCGAGAAAATGCGCCGATCATTGTCACGGCGCTATTCGGCGACGAGGATTTCGCCTGGCTCGACGGCCTGCGCCGCGCGCATTACCCGCCCGGCCGCAATATCGTGCCCGCGCATCTGACGCTCTTCCATCACCTGCCGCCGAGCATCGCGCCGGAACTCAAACAACGGCTGATCGAGGAAACGCGCGATAGCACGCCGCCTAGCGCTGACATCTATCGCGTCAGGCATTTGGGGAAGGGCGTCGCCTTCGATGTCCAGAGCCCCGAATTGGCGGCGATACGCGAACGGTTGGCAGAGGCTTTCACGGGGCTACTGACACCGCAGGACAGCGCGGGTTGGAACCCGCATATCACCATCCAGAACAAGGTCGAACCGGCTGCGTCCAAAACGCTTCACGCTGAGCTATCGGCCGATTTCGAACCCAGGCCGCTTAGGATCGCCGGTCTGGCGAGCCATTATTATCGCGGCGGTCCGTGGGATCCGATCGCGCAGTATAAATTCAGGCGCTGATCAGTCGATCTGCCCTATACCGTCGCAACTGAGATCGAAGGCGGCCAAACCGGCATCGAGATAAGCGGCCAGCATCGGCATATCCATCAGCTGATCGACCGCGTCTTCGGCTTCGCCATCATTCGCCGCCTCGATCGCATCGTCCCAGTCGGGAGCGTCGAAGGTGCCGCGCCCGATCCAGGCGAGCGCGAGCAGTTCGACCTTCTGGTCGTCGGCCAGATCGTCGATGATGCCGGCGATCTCCTCTTCGACCGAATCATTTTTTTCGTCGACAATCACGTCATATCGATCATCGGTAGAGATCGGGTCAGCCTCATCTACTTCATCGGGCTCGTTCGAGGGAACCTGACCATCCCATTCCTGCGCGCGGACAATGATCCGGCATATAGTCTCCAGCGGTATTTCGAATTCCACGGCGGCGCTCCTTCGGAGGCTTGATGACAGTCTAGAAACGAGGGGGTACGCTAAGGGTTCCCGGAAAGCCGTACCATAGTTGACCCTTTTGCATGCCGTGCCTATAGGCCGCGCACGCCGTTCACGGCGCTCGCCTTCTTCTTCCGGGGCGGAGTAGCTCAGCTGGTTAGAGCAGTGGAATCATAATCCATGTGTCGGGGGTTCAAGTCCCTCCTCCGCTACCAATTTCCTCTTTATGAGGGCCAAGTTTTAGCCGTTCGCGCGGCATTGCGGTCCACCGCGGTGCGTTCCTATCTCAGGCGCAACGAAAGACAGGAACGACCATGCCCGAACAGCACCCGACCAAAATGCTTATCCTCGGCTCCGGCCCCGCCGGGCTTTCGGCGGCGATCTATGGTGCGCGTGCCGGAATGGATCCGATTGTCGTCCAGGGCACCGAACCCGGCGGCCAGCTGACGACCACGACCGAGGTCGAGAATTATCCCGGTTTCGCCGATCTCATCCAGGGCCCATGGCTGATGGAGCAGATGCAGAAACAGGCGGAAAATTGCGGTGCCCGGATGGTCTGGGACAGCATCACCGGCGTCGATCTGTCCGAACGGCCGTTCAAGCTGACCGGCGATAGCGGCGATGAATATATCGGCGAAACGCTGATCATCGCCACCGGCGCACAGGCGCGCTGGCTCGGCATCGAGAGCGAGGACAAACTCAAGGGCAAGGGGCTTTCGGCTTGCGCCACCTGCGACGGGTTTTTCTTCCGCGGCAAGAAGATCGCGGTCGTCGGCGGCGGTAATACGGCAGTCGAGGAAGCGCTCTACCTGACCAATCACAGCGACGATGTCACCTTGATCC
>JABDLY010000233.1 GCA_013001755.1 Sphingomonadaceae bacterium | reverse complement strand
GATCACGACATCGCGCCAGAGCTGCGATGTTTCGAGGACGTTGGCCTTGTCGACCGAACACAGCCTGCCGCGCCGTGTCTGCGCCGTCTCAAAGCCAACGCGCGCGATCTGCGCAATCTCCACCTCGTCATAGGCCATTATGTCATAGCCTTCGCGCAGGCCGTCGTCCGTGCACCGCATGCCTTTCTCGCCGAAATAGACATCACCGGTGAGTTCGCGGACGATCATCAGATCGATATTGCGCGCGATTTCGGGGCGCAGCGCGGAAGCGCCGGCAAGCTCCGGAAACAGATTCGCGGGCCGCAAGTTGGCGAACAGCGCCAGTTCCTTGCGCAGCCCGAGGATTGCCTGTTCAGGACGGAGATGGCGCTCGAGCCCGTCGCACGCGGGATCGCCGACCGCGCCGAACAGAATCGCATCGGCGCGTTTCGCAAGGTCCAGCGTGGCGCCGGGAAGCGGGTGGCCCGACTCATGATAAGCAGCGCCGCCCACCGGCGCTTCTTTAAAATCGAACCCTTCGATAGCCAAGGCGTCGAGCACGCGCACCGCCTCGGCGACCACCTTGGGACCGATTCCGTCGCCGGGGAGCAAGGCTATCAGCATCCGTATTCCTTCCGGTTCGTCATGCCGCGCGCTTCAATCGTTCGATCAGCCGTTCGCGCGCTGCCATGACATCGTTGCGACGATCCGCCAACAGATCGCGGCCAAGAAAATGACCGGTCTCGCCAAAGCCGGCAAGGATTGCGGGCCATTCGGCCTCCTGTTCGGGCAATGTCACCGTCTCGGGATCGAGGCCGAAGCCGAGTTCGCGAAGCAGCAGCGCCTCATAGCGGAGCAGCGCCACGACCCAGCCGCGTGCGCTCGGCGCCGCCTCGATGGCGTTCAGAACGCCGTCCAGCGCGCCATATATACGCGGATAACCGTGGCTCTCGGGCAAGATCGCGGCGGTCAGCGCACAGGCCCATTCGATCGCCGCCGCGGCCAGCGGTTCATCATAGAGCCCCGCCCTGCTGCGATTGAGTTCGACGGTCAGCCCGGCCAGCTGGTCCTCGGTCCGCGCGCGAAATTCGGCCTGAACGATATTGCCCGGCAGCAGCACCGGCCGGATCCGCCGCGATCGCCCTCCGCGGACATAACCCGCGACAAGACCGTTTTCCGGCGTCAGCAGGCGCGCGATGACGCCATGTTCGCCGTGCTGGCGAAGCGAACAGACAATGGCCGTGGTGCGAAGTTGCATGACTCCCCATTACGTCATTCCAGCGAAAGCTGGAATCTCCCGCCGCTAAGACACTGAGTAGATTTGGGAGATCCCAGCTTTCGCTGGCATGACGAACTAGCGCCTGATCTTCCGTGCCAATCCTTCGAGATCGAGCGCCTTCACCGCCCGTTTCGCCAGTACCATCGATCCGTCGAACGCCTTGAGCGATGCCAGCAGCATCCGATTCGCCAGCGTCGGCCGCAGCAACAGCATATCGACGCAATCGACTGCGCCTGTGGCGAACTGCCGCTTATGCTGGCCATCGCCCTCGGTGAAATCGAAGCGGCGGAAGCGGCCTTCTTCGATAATCTGCCGCATCGCCTCGAACTGCAGTACCGCGCCGGGCGAATATTTTGCGAATTCCTGGTCATAGCCGAGATGCGCATAGATCATCGTATCGCCATCGACCGGCGCATAGAGGTAACTGACCGGCTGGTCAGCGACATAGAGCAACCAGCCACGGACGCGATCCTGCGCAGCGAGCCGCACCATCTCGGCTTCGGCCGCGGCGCCTTCCGGTAACCCGGCATCCATCAATTTTTCCTGATAGGTGCGTTCGGACAGCGCGCGCGCCTCGCGATAGAATTCGGCCATCTCGGTGGCTGTTTGATAACGCCGCAGATCGAGTTCCCCGCCAGAGAGATCGGCGAATTTCCTGACCTTGCGCCGTAATGTCGAGCGGCTCTTGCTCGAGAAAGTCTCCAGATAATCTTCGAAGCTGCCGGTCAGATCGGCATAGCGCCGGGCATAGCGTTGCCGCGTCAGCGCGATCATTCCGCCGCCCTGCCTCGCAATCGGCTGCTCCTGCCGCGCGGGCAATGACGTCACCAGAAAACCATGCGCATCGCTGTCGAGCGGCGGCAATGTAACCGGTTGCTCACCCATCGCCTGCTCGAGCGACAAGCCCATGCGAACAAGCCGCCGCCGCACCGTAAACAGCGTCCGCGCACCGATCTGGAAGCGCAAGGGTAATGGCGAAGCCATCGTCACGCGGCGCGCTCGGCGATCAGGTTGGACCAGAGTTGCTCGGCCATCCGGCGGCCAGTCTGAATCAGCGATGCAGGCGCAGGTTCCGTCTCCATATCGAGCCGGAGTTCGGGCAGATCGGCGAGGTGGCTTGTAGGAATTTCGCCCGAGCGCGCGGCAAGGATTTCGCAAAGCCCGTCAAAGCGGCGCTTGACGATCGCGTTGGCGCGTTTGCCGTCACGCGAGGCAAGCTCGAAACTGTGTCCGACGGCCATGAAGAGCGGATGGTCGTTGGCAACCGCGTGATCGAGGCCGGCCGCCATCTCGCCCAGCGAAACCGCACAAATCTGCATATGGCGAAGCCCGCCGCTCTGGGTCCGCATTTGCGAGACCGGCAGTTCGATCACGCCGTGATGCTCGACTGGCGCGACCTGATCGAGCGGCAGCGACAGCGCGCTCGGCCACGGCCCCTCGCAGCCATTGTGGCTGGCGTCGTAGCGAATGCCAAGTTGAGCGAGCGCGCGCATCGTATCGTCGTCGACGGCATAGCTGCCCGAACGGAAGGCGATCGGATCGGGCGCGCCTGCTGCGACGAGCCAGTTGCGTGCTTGCTCGATCAAAGCCTTTTGGCGCTCGAAGCCATGGTCGATCAGCTCGAAGACCGTATCGTCGGATGCATTGCCTCCAGCGTCGGTATCGGTCCACATCGGATGGAGATGCAGCTGCACCTCCTGCCCGGCATCAAGGATGGTCTTCACCATCCGTTCGACCGGCGCGATTCCGAAGATCGCCGCCGGCATCGGATCGACGAAGAAACATGCATTCAATCCGCAAGACCGAAGTTTGGCGAGCTGATAGCTCAGGCCGACGCGTGCCGGCTCGACGCTCAGCGCATAATTGCGCTCCCAGCCCTTTCCCGGCGCATGATGTCGCCAGGTCAGCTCGGTATCGATCGTCAGGAGGACGCGTGTCGCCATGCTGCGGGTTTAGCCCGAAGGCGCAAAACAATGGTAAACGCGCCTAAAATTAACGAAAAACGCGGATGTTAAGTACGAATAAACGATGTTTTGCCATCCCGTTCCGGCAAAAGGGGTGCCGTCCATGTTTATGCAACGCGTCGAGACAGCCGATCGGGCCAAAATTTCAGCTGCGCCCCTGAACGACGGCGATTTCGATAGACTTGTCGAGATG
>JABDLY010000175.1 GCA_013001755.1 Sphingomonadaceae bacterium | reverse complement strand
GAGCTGGGCCGAGCGCAGCGGCGGCAATTCGCCGCCAACCCGGCCAACTTGCATCGCCGCGCTCAGCGCCAGCGCCGTCGACAACCCGCCATAGGCCGTGCGCCCCTGATGCCATGTGGGCGGAATGGCGACCCGGAAACCGTCATCCAGCGGCTCGGTTGAACCGAGTATTCCGGAAAAGCTCATTCCAGCTCGAGAATCACCGCATCCACCGCCAGGCTGTCCCCGGCCTTGGCGTTAACCGCCACGACCGTACCCGTTTTTTCGGCGCGCAGGATGTTTTCCATCTTCATCGCCTCGATCACCGCGAGCGGCTGGCCGAGTTCGACCTTGTCGCCTTCTTCGACATTGAGCGAAACCAGCAGGCCCGGCATCGGGCAGATCAGGAATCGCGAGAGATCGGGCGGGATCTTCTCGATCATATGCCTGGCCAGATGCGCCACGCCAGCAGGCAGGACCTGCACCTTGTGGATCGCGCCGCGCGTCGTCATGACATAACCGCTGCGCGTAATTTGCAGCTTCACGCCAAGCAGCGTGCCATCCACATCGGCCATGACCAGACGGTCTCCGGGCGTATATTCCATGGCGAGATCGAAGCTGTTGCCATCGACGGTCAGGTCTTCCTCGCTCAGCACGACGGCAAAATCCTGCTTGCCGATGGTGACGGTCCATTCGGACGGCGGATCGAGGATTTCGGCCAGTTGCCCATCCACCCGGCGCGCCCGGTCGGCCCGCGCAGAGGCAATGAAACCGGCAATGGCGGCCAGGCTTGCCTTCAGATCATCGGACGCCGGGGCGCCTGCGAAACCTTCCGGATATTCCTCGGCGATAAAGCCGGTGGTCAATTCGCCGGAGCGAAATCGCGGATGTTGCATGATCGCCGAAACAAAATCGATATTGTGGCCCAGCCCGTCGATCTCGAATGTATCGAGCGCGACGATCTGCTTGTCGGCGGCCTCATCGCGGGTTTCGCCCCAGGTAACCAGCTTGGCGATCATCGGATCGTAGAACATCGATACTTCGCCGCCTTCATAGACGCCGTCATCGACGCGCACGCCTTCGACCCCGCGCCGCCCGTTTTCCGCGCCGTCATCGGTCCAGCCTTCTACCGGCGGGTTGTAGCGTTTGAGCCGGCCCGTTGAAGGCAGGAAGCCGCGATAGGGATCTTCGGCATAGACCCGGTTTTCGATCGCCCAGCCATCGATCTTCACATCGTCCTGGGTGATGGACAGCTTCTCGCCAGCGGCAACGCGGATCATCTGTTCGACCAGATCGACGCCAGTGATCGCCTCGGTGACGGGATGCTCCACCTGCAGGCGGGTGTTCATTTCCAGGAAGTAGAAGCTCTCGCCCGTCGGGTCGGCGCCCGAGACGATCAGTTCGACCGTGCCGGCGCTGTGATAATCGACCGCGCGGGACAGCGCGACGCATTGCTCGCCCATCGCCTTGCGCATCTTTGGCGTGACGAAGGGCGACGGCGCTTCTTCCACCACCTTTTGATGGCGGCGCTGGATCGAGCATTCGCGCTCGTTCAGATAAAGAATATTGCCGTGCTTATCGCCCAAAATCTGGATTTCGATATGGCGCGGGTTGAGGATGAATTTCTCGATGAACACGCGGTCATCGCCGAATGAATTGAGGCCCTCGCGCTTGGTCGCCTCAAAGCCTTCGCGCACGTCCTTTTCATCATAGGCGAGCCGCATGCCCTTGCCGCCGCCGCCCGCCGATGCCTTCATCATCACCGGATAGCCGATTTCTGCGGAAATCCGCACCGCGTGCTCGGTATCCTCGATTTCGCCGACAAAGCCCGGCACGACATTGACGCCGGCCTTCAGCGCGAGCTTCTTGGACTCGATCTTGTCGCCCATCGCCGCGATTGCGCCCACCGGCGGGCCGATGAACTCGATCCCCTCCGCCGCCAGCGCCTCGGCAAAGCTGGTGCGTTCGGACAGGAAGCCATAGCCGGGATGCACCGCCTCGGCCCCGGTCTGCTTGGCCGCGGCGATGATCTTGTCGGCTATCAGATAGCTTTCCGAGGCAGGCGGCGGCCCGATATGCACCGCCTCATCCGCCATGCGCACGAATGGCGCGCGTGCATCGGCATCGGAATAGACAGCCACAGTGGCAATGCCCATGCGCCGAGCGGTCTTGATGATCCGGCAGGCAATTTCGCCGCGATTGGCAATGAGGATTTTCTTGAACATTGGCTTCCTATTGTTCGACCAGAAATTGCAATTGCTCGGTCCGCTCTTCGGTCAGCCTGGTCTTGCAGGTGCTGACCAGCAGCGGTTCGAGTGGGCCGCCCCGTGCCCAATATCCCTCGGATTGGCAATGGGCGTCGCGATATTCAATCCAGGCGCGCTGGGCTTTCAGCAGGGTTTCGAAATAGCCCGGCCGCTCGTCATATGGCCAGTCGTTCTGCTCATCGCGGCGCTTCATCTCGGCGGCGGTGATCGGCCATTGCGCATTGAGCGCAGCATCGGCCCGCTCATATTCGCGCGCGGCGCACCAGTTCATTTCCTGCTGCACCTGCGGATCGTCGCAGTTCCATGGCGGATCCTGCGGTTGAGCCGCTAGCAAGAGCAAGGGAAACAGCAAATTCACCGGCTCAGATCTGGTCCAGCGCCTGGCCGATGTCGGCGATGATGTCGTCGATATGTTCGATGCCGACCGATACGCGGACAACATCCGGCCCGGCCCCGGCTGAAGCCAGTTCATCCTCGGACAGCTGGCTATGCGTGGTCGAAGCGGGGTGAATGATCAGCGAGCGAGTATCGCCGATATTGGCGAGATGGCTGAACAGCTCGACCGATTCCACCAGCTTGACGCCGGCGTCAAAGCCGCCCTTGAGGCCGAAGGTGAACACCGCCCCGCCCCGGCCGTCCAGATATTTCCGGCACAGCGCGTTGTAACGATCGCCTTCGAGCGCGGCATAGGACACCCAATCGACCTTGGGA
>JABDLY010000221.1 GCA_013001755.1 Sphingomonadaceae bacterium | reverse complement strand
ACACCGCGCCGCGCGGTTGTCGGATGGGATTCGGGGCGGCTTGCGATGATTCTTGCGGTGCTTGAAGCGCGCTGCGGGCTGAGTTTTTCGACATCGGAAGTCTATCTCAACATCGCCGGCGGCTATCGGATATCCGATCCCGCTGCCGATCTCGCCGTCGCGGCGGCGTTGATTTCGGCGCTCTCCGAACGTCCGGTGCCCGCCGACACCGTCGCTTTCGGGGAGATTTCGCTTTCCGGAGAGATCAGACCCGTTGCGCACAGCCCGTTGCGGTTGCGCGAGGCCGCAAAGCTCGGTTTTGCCAAGGCCTTGCTGTCGAGCTCGATCGAGGATCGCGAAAGCGGAATGGCGCTTCAGGGCTTTTCGGCGCTGCGTGGCCTCGTTGACCATCTTCTCGGGCGCGACTAGCGCGGGGCCATGACGGCGCTCGATGCCCTTGTGCTGATTTTGGTTGGCGGCGGTGCGATCCGCGGAGCGTTACGCGGATTCACCTTTGAGGCGATGACCTTGCTGTCCTGGGTCATCGCGGTGATCGCGCTGCGCTTGCTGCATATGCAGGCGACGCAGCTTGTTTCCGGGATCACGGGCCCGGGCGGCGGCGCGGCGGTTCTCGCTTTCGTCCTCATATTCGGTGTATTTTTCTTTGGCAGCCGTTTTGCCGGACGACGGCTCGGTATCGGCGTGCGCGAATCGATCGTCGGGCCGTTCGATCGTGTCCTTGGTTTCGGATTCGGCGCGCTCAAGGGGCTGATCGGCGTGACATTGCTCTTCCTGCTGGCAAATTTGGGGACCGATTTTGCCTATGGCAGCGGTTCCGATCGTCCCGAATGGATGAGCGAATCGCGAACATTCCCGCTGCTCAACGCCAGCGGGCGCGCGATTATCGACTTCGTCGAACAACGGCGCGCGCTGGAAACATCTGGAAACACCGCCGCATAGCCGGTCGAAAGAGGCGGCGGCTTAGTCGAAACGCGGTGGTTCGATCACCGCCGATCAGTATGTCCCGTCAGTAGCCAGGAGGGGCAATATGAAGATTTTGACGATATTCGCGGCCGCCGCGGCGCTTGCAATAGGTGCATCTCCGGGCAGCGTACAGGAAAGCGCGGCCGCTGCTCAGCAAAGCTCGCCCCCCGCGCCGCCCTCCTGCGACACCGCGCCTTATCGCGCCTTCGATTTCTGGGTCGGCGAGTGGGAAGTCCGGACGCCGCAGGGGCAGCTGACCGGCACCAATTCGATCCAGCCGATCAACGCTGGCTGCGCCTTGCTCGAACGCTATTCGATCGGCGGCAATCCTGCGGGGCAATCGTATAATTTCTTCGATCCCCTGCGTGGGATCTGGACGCAGCTCTGGCTCAGCCGCGGCGTCATCATCCGCATGGAAGGTCCGCCGGTCGAGGAAGGTGCGCTGACGCTCGACGGGACGATAACCTATGCCAACCAGTCCGAGCCGCGCGCCTTTCGCGGCCGTTGGACAGCGCAGGATGACGGAACGGTGCTGCAGGAATTCTGGGAACGGAACCCCGAAAGCGGCGAATGGGGCGTCTGGTTTACTGGCATTTATACGCGAACCGAGTAAATCGGGGCGCATGGCCGCGCTCTACACAGCTGATATCCTGCGTCTGGCAACCGATATTCCGTTTCAGGAGCGGCTGCCCGATGCCGATGCAACGGTCGAAAAGCGCTCGCCCGTTTGCGGCAGCCAGATCGTCGTCGATGTAAAGCTCGACGCCGAAGGCCGCGTCGAACGTCTCGGTCAGCAAGTCAAAGCCTGTGCGCTTGGCCAGGCCTCGGCGGCGTTGATGGGCCGCAATGCGCTTGGCCGATCGCCTGATGATCTTTGTCAGGCGCGCGACGCACTGAGCGCCTATCTGGCGGGCGAACGAAGCGATCCGGGTGGGTGGCCCGGTCTCGATATTTTTGGTCCGGCTGTTGCCTATCCCGCGCGGCACCGTTCGATTTGCCTCGCTTTCGAGGCGGTTGCCGAAGCAGCAGCCAACGCCAAGGCCGCTTACTGATGGCGGTCGAAAAGGCTGGCGAGACGGCGCATAGCGTAACCGGCGAACTGCTTTTCGATGGCTTTATCCTGCTCGGCGCCGCGCTGGTCTTTGTCCTCGCCTTTCGCAAACTCGGCCTGGGAGCGGTCCTCGGCTATTTGATAGCGGGTGTGGCGATCGGCCCGTTCGGGTTGAATTTGCTTGGCGATGGTGAGGCGATGCTCGGCGTGGCCGAGATTGGAATCGTCCTGCTCCTGTTCCTTGTCGGCCTTGAGCTGGCGCCCGCGCGGCTCTGGCGATTGCGCAAGGAGATTTTCGGCCTCGGCCTGTTGCAGGTCATCCTTTGCGGTATCGCTGCGGTTGGTCTCGTGCTTGCCGGCACCAGTTTTACGCTCGCGGCCGCGATCGCCATCGGATTGCCGCTCGGTCTTTCCTCGACGGCGCAGGTGCTGCCGCTGCTGCAATCGGAGGGCAGGTTGCGGACGCCATCGGGCGAGCGAACCTTCTCGATCCTGCTGTTCCAGGACCTGTCGATCGTGCCGCTGCTGACGATTGTCGCGGCGCTATCGCGCGCGCCGGCCGATCCGGGTGCCCCGCCGGGCTGGTTGCTGGCGATCTACGCCGTGCTGGCGGTGGTCGGCCTGGTTCTTGCCGGGCGCTATATTCTCAATCCTGTGCTGAAGATCGTCGGCCGCATCGCCGAGCGCGAGCTGTTCATTGTCGCCGGCCTGTTCACGGTGTTTGCGGCAGGCGCGCTGATGGATTCGCTCGGCCTGTCGACGGCCCTGGGAGCGTTCGTCGCGGGCGTGATGCTCGCGGATTCGCCATATCGGCATGAGCTTGAGGCGGATATCGACCCGTTCCGTTCGATCCTGCTCGGGCTGTTCTTCCTCTCGGTCGGGATGATGCTCGATATCGATTCGATCCTGACGCGGCCGGTTTTTGTCGTCGGGATGGCATTCGCACTGGTTGCGACCAAATTGCTGATAATCTTCTTGCTCGCCAAGGCGTTTCGCGTCGCCACCCGCCCGGCGCTCGCCATGGGTATGTTGCTAAGCCAGGGCGGTGAATTTGCCTTCGTGCTGTTTACCGAAGCGCAGCGCGCTTTGCTGATCAGCGATGAGGCGGCGAGTCTGTTCGGCGCGATCGTGACGGTTTCAATGGCGACAACACCGTTCCTGATGCTGCTCAGCGCGCGCTTCGGCGGCGTGAAAACCAGCCCTCGCGACGATCTCGATGGGCCCGAGGCGTCGGAGCCCAGCGGTGCGATCATCGTAGGCCATGGCCGGTTCGGGCAAACGGTCTCGCAAATCCTTCGCGGCGCAAATGTCTCGGTGACGCTTATCGATTCGAAGCCCGATCAGATCGACGTTTCGGGCGAATATGGTCGCAAGGTCTATTATGGTGACGGGACACGCGTCGATCTGCTGCGCGAAGCCGGGGCAGAGGATGTCGAGCTGCTGCTCTTCTGCCAGGACGGCAGCGATTTCGACGCGGAACGCCTGAAGCCGATCCGCCATGCCTTTCCAAAGGCGAAGATATTCGTGCGCGCGTTTGATCGCCGCCATGCTCTCGCGATCGGCGAGAGCTTTGCCGATCGCGTCTTCCGCGAAGTCTATGAATCCTCGGTCACTATGGCACGAGAGGCTCTCGATCAGCTCGATCTCGATACGCCTACGATCGAAAATACCGAAGAAGAATTCCGAAATCTGGACCGGGAATTGTTCAACCGCCAGGCGGAAGAGGGCGATATGCAGGCAGGCTTCAGGCGGATGCTCGAGGAAATGCAACCCGGCGCGATGTGGGAATCGGGCTAGCCACGCTCCTCATTGAGAAAGGCCGCGACATCGTCGAGTTGAACGTCGCGCGACAGGAAAGTCTGCCCGACGCCTTTGGTGAGAAGGAAGGGCAGGGTGCGGCCGATCATTTTCTTGTCATGCGCCATATGTGCGATGAGATCGGCGCCGCTGGCGGTGACGCCCGCCGATTCGAGGTCGCTAGGTAGCGCGACGCGGCTGAAATGTGCGGCGACGCGTTCGGCGTCTGCCGGCTCGCACAATCCCAGCCGCACCGAATATCGAAACGCCAGGGTGATACCCGCGGCAACCGCTTCGCCATGGAGCAGTGCCTCGGAAAACCCCGTTTCCGCTTCAAGCGCATGGCCGAATGTATGGCCAAGGTTGAGTAGCGCGCGCTTGCCGCTCAATTCGCGCTCGTCCTCCGCCACGATCCGCGCCTTGCTTGCAACGCTCCTGGCGATCGCCTCATGCTGGGCGTCTTTGTCATGCGACAGTAGCGCGCCACCATTGGCTTCGCACCACTCGAAAAATTCCGCGTCATCGATCAGTCCGTATTTGACGATCTCCGCATAGCCCGCACGCATCTCGCGCGGCGGCAGCGTAGCCAACACATTGGGGTCGATCAGGACGAAGCCGGGCTGATGGAAGGCGCCGACAAGATTCTTGCCCGCGCGGCTGTTGATCGCGGTCTTGCCACCGACCGAACTGTCGACTTGCGCGAGCAGTGTCGTCGGAATCTGGACGAAGCCGCAACCGCGCTTGAGAATTGCTGCCGCGAAACCTGTCAGGTCGCCGATAACGCCGCCGCCCAGCGCAACAATATGTTCGCCGCGTTCGATACCGATCTCGAGCAGCCGATCAGTGAGTGATTCGAGGTGATCCCAGCTCTTCGTCGATTCGCCTGCGGGCAGGACGATGGTTTCGCTTTCGATCCCGGCAGCTGTGAGCGATGAACGCAGCGTAACAAGATGCGTTGGAGCGACATTCTCGTCGGCAATAATCGCCA
>JABDLY010000217.1 GCA_013001755.1 Sphingomonadaceae bacterium | reverse complement strand
AGCTATATCTACGCCGCCATCGCCGCCGTGGTCATTTTGTTTCTTGTCGCGCGGGAAAGGGCGGTTTTCCGGCGTACCGGCGCAAAATTCCCTTCGGCCTGGCCGTGGCTGGCGACCAGCGATGGCGCGATTTGGCTATTGCCGCCGTTCGCCGCCGCAGCAATCTGGCAATTCTGGCCGCTGGCCGTATTGGTTTACGCCATCATATCGCTGATATTGCTGCAGAATATGGTCGAGCATGCCGTTGGCCAACGCGGCTGACCCGGTGTTTTAGGATTAGCACCGTCTTAACGACGTTTGCCCTATGGCTTTCACATGTCCGATCCCGTCCCGTCTCCGGCCGAAAAGGCGGCGGAGCGCGCCTTGGCGTTGCTCGCTACGCCCTCGCGTCTGGCGGCTGTCGTCAGGGATCGGAGAAATGCCGCCCTGATCGACCTGTTCCGGAGCGACGATCAACGTCTCAGCGAACAACAGATTTCGATCATGCAGAGGATGATGCGCCGCGTCATCGCGTCGATCGAAGACGATCTGCGTGCGCGGCTTGTTGGCGATCCGTCGGTCGCGGCCGAGGAAGAGCTGGCGGCGTCTTTAGCTTCGGATCGCGTGCCGATCGCGATGCCGATACTCGAACAAAGCGGTTTGCTTCGCGACACTGAATTTGTCGCCGCGCTTTTGCGGCGTTCGGACTCGTTTCTCTTGCAGGCGCGTCTCGGCGAAATCGACATTCCCGTTGAAACCACCACGCTTAGCGATCTGGTCGATCGGGCCGATTCCGAGCTTGCCGAAGCGGCGATGGCGCTGCTGATCGCCGAAAGCCGGAGCAATGACCGGTTTGGCGATCCGGTCCTCGCCGTCGCCGATTTGCCTGTGGCGGTCGGAACCCGGCTTTACTGGCTCATTGCGGCAGCGCTGCGCGAATATGGCGTTCGCCACCATTCGCCGCAAATGGCCGCGTTCGATGCGGCTGTCGAAACGGCCGGCGAAAATGCAATCGAGCAGCATCGCGATGAAGAGCCCGTCGAAACGGCGGCGATGCGCGTTGCCCAATTGCTCGATCGTGGCGGGCAACTCGACGACAGCGTGCTGTCCGAAGCGATGGTGAATTGCCGGCTGGCGCTCTATGCTGCGATGCTGGCGATGCGGGCTGATATCTCCTTTGAAGCGGCGTGGTCGATGGCGTTGTGCGGCGATGCCGGATCGCACGCGCTCGTGCTGCGCGCAGCCGGCGCAGGAGCCGGTATTGCCCATGCATTGATCGACGCCGTCGGGCGCGCCTCCATTCCGGTTATGGATCATGATATCGAGGCGGTCGGCGCGATCGGAGACTATGAAAGCCTGTCGAGCGCCGACGCCAAGGCAGCGCTTTACCCGTGGCGTTTCGATCGCGGTTATCGGCGCGCGATCGATGCCGTGGCGGGCGTTTCGGGTGGGGCCGGTCAATGAGCGCATCGGCGGCGAAGGGTATCGTGCTCGGCCGGCTCGACGGAGAGGGCCGGTTGGTCGCCGCCGATCCGCCGCTCGCCGATCTCCATGAGCGCGCTGGAGGTACACCGGGCGGCCAGATCGCCATTCCCCAGATCGCCGCACTCGCGCGGCTCGCCAAGCGGCTCGGGATCCTGATTTCGCGTTCCGTAATCGCAGCCGACGGTTCGCACGATATCGAGCTATGGGTGCGCGCCGATCCGAAAAACGACGGCGTCGACCTTGCCGTCGATGGCTGGAAACGGCGGCATGCCGGGCTTCCTGCGGCAGGCGATAGCAACGCCCGCGAGCATGATTTTCTGCGCGCCTCGGCCGACTGGCTGTGGGAGACCGATCAGGCGCTGCGGCTGACCTCGCTGTCCGCCGATGCCGAGGGCGTACTCGGTACTATCGGCCGCTTTCTCGGCCAGCCGCTGACCGGGCTTTTCCGTTTCGTCGAAGGCGAGGATGGCGACCTTCCTATCCTCAACGCCTTGGCCGAACATCACCGCTTCGAACTCCAGGCCGCCGAAGTCCGCGCCGATCCCGGCGCAGATGTCGTCCTGTCGGGCATCCCGCTGATCGACGGTAATGGACGGTTCGCGGGATTCAGGGGCACCGCCATTGCGGCAGAAACCATGGCGCAAGCGCCCACCGCCGCCGTTGTTCCCGCGGCGACCGGCGAGCTGCCCGATGCCTTTGGCCGCCAGCTCGACCGCGCCTTGCGCTCGCCGCTCGATCGGATCGTCGCCAGCGCGGAGACGATTCAGGCGCAAATCGATGGGCCGATCCGCAGCGATTATGCCGAATATGCCGGCGATATCGCATCGGCCGGTCGTCATTTGCTCGGGCTGGTCGACGATCTTGTCGATCTCCAGGCGGTCGAACGCGACGATTTCGAACCGCGCCGCGAAGAGCTCGATCTGGCGGAGATAGCGCGCGCCGCAGCGGGCCTGCTCAGCGTCCGCGCCAGCGAAAAATCGATGCGGATCGATCTTCCGGCCGAAGACGAGATGCTCAAGGCGACCGGCGACTATAAACGCGTGATGCAAATCCTCGTGAACCTGATCGGCAACGCCGTCCGTTTCGCGCCGCGTGACAGCCAGGTCTGGATCCGCTGCGAGCTTGAGGGCGATCTTGCCGCCGTTATCATCGCCGATCAGGGGCGCGGCATCGCGCCCGAAGACCAGGAAAAGATATTCGAAAAATTCGAGCGGCTTTCCGCCGACGAACCGGGCAGCGGACTCGGCCTCTATCTGTCACGCCGGCTGGCGCGCGCGATGCGCGGCGATGTCGAGGTCGACAGTGCGCCGGGGCAGGGCGCGCGCTTCGTGCTGACCCTGCCCGTCGATTGAATTCCTAGCGGTCGCCTATGGCAATATAATCGCGCTGCGTCGGCCCGGTATAGAGCTGGCGCGGACGGCCGATGCGC
>JABDLY010000216.1 GCA_013001755.1 Sphingomonadaceae bacterium | reverse complement strand
CATTATGGCTGGCCCGAAGCGCCGCGCTTTGCCTTCACGCCCGTAGCCGATGCTCCGCTGATCGAGCTGCCGGTGACGACCGCGCGGCTCGGCAATCGGACGA
The DNA here is from genome assembly GCA_013001755.1 of Sphingomonadaceae bacterium. Taxonomy (GTDB): domain Bacteria; phylum Pseudomonadota; class Alphaproteobacteria; order Sphingomonadales; family Sphingomonadaceae; genus Parasphingopyxis. Next base: position 11,412 of record JABDLY010000216.1, on the reverse strand, counting down.
TCGCGGCGGGCGGCGGCGGCTTTTTCCGGATGCTCCCCTATCGCTTTTCGCATTGGGCGATCCACCAAGTGAATCGCGAGGAAAACCGCCCGGCGATCTTCTATTTCCATCCCTGGGAGATCGACCCCGATCAGCCGCGCGTCGCAAATGCGCCGCTCAAATCGCGTGTTCGGCATTACAGCCGGCTCTCCGCGATGCAGGGCAAGCTCGAACGGCTGCTCAAAGATTTCGAATGGGGCCGCGTCGACCATGTCGTCGAGCGGCAGAAAGCGACGTTGCAATGAACGCGCCCGCCGCCCTCCACAAATTGCTGCTCCGCGAGGCCGATCTCGGCGATCCGGGCGAATGCCGCTGGATCGAAGCTTATGTGCGCGGTCATGAGCAGGGTTTGGCCTTTCACCTGCCGCAATGGCTGAAAGCAGTCGAACAGGGCTGCGGCCAGCGCGCGCATATGTTGATCGCCGAACGGGCAGGCGAGATTCGCGCCATGCTGCCGCTCACCGAAATGCATTCGCCGCTTTTCGGCCGAGCGCTGGTGTCGAGCGGATTTGGCGTCGGCGGCGGCATTCTGGCGGAAGACCCGAAAACCGCGCAGCGACTCGCCCAGGCAGCCTGGGAGCTGGCCGAACGGCTGAGCTGTCCGGAAATCGAACTCCGTGGCGGCATGATACCGCCGGGCTGGCAGACTTATGAAGGCGTTTACGCCAATTTCAGCCGCCCGCTCGAAGCCGACGACGAAGCCGAGCTTCTCGCGATCAAGCGCCGCCAGCGCGCCGAAATTCGCAAGGGCCTGAAGAATGATCTCGACATCGGCGTGGGCCGCGACGAAGCTGCGCGCGCCGAACATTATCGGCTATACGCGATCAGCGTCCGCAATCTGGGGACCCCGGTCTTCCCGCGCAGCCTGTTCGATGCCGTACTCGATCGTTTCGGCGACGATGCCGATATCTTGACCGTGCGCCATGACGGCAAACCGCTCTCATCGGTTCTCAGTCTCTATTTCAATGGAAGGGTCATGCCCTTCTGGGGTGGCGGATTGTTCGAAGCGCGGCATTTTCGCGCCAATGAAACTCTATACTATCAACTGATGAACCATGCCCGGCGGCGTGGGTGCACGCATTTCGATTTCGGCCGGTCGAAGGTCGGCACCGGACCCTATCACTTCAAGAAAAACTGGGGCTTCGAACCGCAACCGCTGATCTACACAGGCCGCAGTGCCGACGGCAATACGCTGCGAGATATCAATCCCAGCAGCCCTAAATACCGGCTCCAGGTCGCGCTCTGGCAGCGTCTGCCGCTTCCTATTGCCAACCGACTGGGTCCGATGATCGCCAAAGGACTCGGCTGATGGGCGATATATTGTTCCTGGCGCACCGCGTGCCGTTCCCGCCCGATCGCGGCGACAAGATTCGATCATTCAATATCCTGCAAAAATTGTGCAGACTGGCGCCCGCCCATGTCGCCTGCTTCGCCGATGACGCTGAGGATATCGCGCATGGCGACGCATTACGCCCGATGCTCGGATCGCTCCACATCGAGGAACGGACGACGTCGCGCACTGCCGGTGCGATCAAGGCACTCGCTAGCGGTAAACCGATTTCGCTGACGATGTTCGACAGCAAGGCCATTCGTGAATTCGTCGAACGCACGCTGGCCGAGCGCGACATCGACACGGTGTTCGTTTTTTCGGGCCAGATGGCGCAGTTCGTGCCCGTGCTTAGCGCGGACGCCCGGTTCGTCATGGATTTCGGCGACGTCGATTCGGCGAAATTCGCCGCCTATGGCCAAACGACCGGCTTCCCGATGAACCTCGTCCATCGCCGCGAGGCGGCGAAACTTGCACGATTCGAAAGTGCGGTGGCGCACAAGGCCGATGCGAGCCTGTTCGTCAGCGACGCCGAAGCTGCGCTATTTCGTGAAAGGACAGGCGCATCCAATGTATTGACGCTCGAAAACGGCATCGATTGCGACACTTTCGATCCTGACAGTTTCGCTGCCGAATTCGCGGAACCGCTCTCCGAGATTTCGGGAGACGGGCCGCTGCTCGTCTTCACCGGGCAGATGGATTACCGGCCCAATATCGAGGCGGTCCGCAGCTTCGCCGAAGAGGTCTTGCCAGATATCCGCAAACAGCGACCCGATGCGCGTTTCGCGATCGTCGGCCGCCATCCCACCGCCGAAGTTCGCAAGCTCGAACAGCGCGAAGGCGTGATCGTTACCGGCGGCGTGCCCGATATCCGCAGCTGGCTCGCCGCAGCCGATGTGGTCGTTGCGCCGCTCCGCATGGCGCGCGGTATCCAGAACAAGGTGCTCGAAGCGATGGCGATGGCGCGGCCGGTTGTCGCTTCGCGTCCCGCTTATGAAGGGATCGATGCCGTTCCCGGCCGCGATCTTGTTGTCGCGGAAAGTCCTGCCGAGGAAGCCCAGGCAGTTCTTGCATTGCTCGCCGATCCCGAGCGCGCGGCGGCGCTGGGCAAAGCGGCCCGCCAGCGGATGCTCGACCGCTATAGTTGGCAAAGCACACTTGCGCCGCTGGCAGAGATCGTTGGCCGCAACGGGCAGGCCGAGCTGGCCGAAGCCGCCGAATGACGGCGCATCAGCATATCGAAGCCGCGCCGGTTGGCGCGATGCCCGAACGCTGGCGCAAGTCTTTGATGCTGCTCGGCGCGATCGAGCTCGTCATTATTGCACTGTTCTTTGGCGATGCGGCCGACATGGGCTCGATCTGGTGGAACAGCTCGACCTATGGCCATTGCCTGATTGTTGCGCCGATTATCGCATGGCTGCTGTGGCAACGCCGCGACCTGCTCGTCCAATTGACACCGCGAGCTTCGCTATGGGGATTGGCCGTCATTGCCGTCGCGGCGAGTATCTGGACGGCAGGCGAAGCGACGCATATCTCGCTGTTTCGCCATGCGGGTCTCGTTTTGATGCTGCAGGGCAGCGTCATCGCGATCCTCGGCCTTTCAGTCACCCGGGGTTTGCTTTTCCCGCTCTTCTACGCTGTTTTCCTGATCCCCTTTGGCGATGAGATCGTTCCGGCGTTGCAGCTGATTACGGCCGACCTGTCGATGTTCCTGCTCGGCCTAATCGGGCTGCCCGCCCATATCGAAGGTATCTACATCACCACACCCTCGGGCTATTTTCGGGTTGCCGAAGCCTGTTCGGGCGTCAAGTTTCTCATCGCAATGATCGCGCTTGGCGCTCTCGCGGCCAATCTGTGTTTTCACAGCTGGCGGCGGCGTATCGCCTTCATGGCAATCTGTATCATCGTCCCGATTATCGCCAACGGTATTCGCGCCTTCGGCACCATATACATCGCCGACAAGGCGGGGATCGAGTTTGCCGCGAGCTTTGACCATATCGTCTATGGCTGGATTTTCTTTGCCATCGTCATCACCATCATACTTGCGATCGGATGGCGTTTCTTCGATCGCGACATCGACGAATTGGCGTTCGATCCCGAAGCGATAGCCGGCACACCGAACGGTCCTCGCGTCGCTGCATTGCCGGTTGCGGCGATGACGATCGGTCTGGCGGCCTTGGCATCCTTCACGGGCTCACTGGTCAGCGGCGCTGTGCAAGCCCCCATTGACCGCATCCCCAGCCTGACCGACTGAACGGAGGGGGCGAACCCGCCGCTAACACCGGTTTTGTTGGAAGGAGAAGCTTCAGATGCAAACAATTGGGGCGACGGACATGTCCTACATATTCAAGCTCGAATTGCGCAGCCAGATGGAGTTTCTCCTCCCAACCCCTGCGGGGCGCGGCAGAAGCCGTGTTAGCGGCAGGTTCGGCCCCTGACATGTGCGGGATCGCGGGCATATTCCATCTCGAAACGGCGAAGCCCGTCGATCCGGCGCGCGTAAAGGCGATGACCGAAGCGCTCGCGCATCGCGGGCCCGACGGATCGGGCATCTGGACGGCGCAGGGCGTGGGACTCGGCCACCGGCGGCTTTCTATCATCGATCTCGCCGGCGGAGCGCAGCCGATGCTCACGCCCGACGAGAAAATCGTCACCATCTTCAACGGCGAGATCTATAATTTCCGCGAGCTCTTCGACGAGCTTCGCGCGCTCGGCCATGAATTCCGCACGCGATGCGATACCGAAGTGATCCTCCATGGCTGGCGGCAATGGGGCCCGGCCTGTGTCGAACATTTCCACGGCATGTTCACGATCGCGATCTACGATGTCGAGGCGCGCACGCTGTTCCTCGCGCGCGACCGGCTCGGCGTGAAACCGCTCTATTATGCGGAAATTTCGGACGGCAGCCTGATCTTCGCCTCCGAACTCAAGGGCTTGCTAGCGCACCCGCTGCTCCGGCGACGTCCCAGCGAACAGGCAATCGATGACTATCTCGCTTATGGTTATGTGCCCGACGATGCCTGTTTCGTCGCCGGCGTGAAGAAGCTTCCCGCCGGTCATGTAGTGGTCGCGCAGCAGGGCAGGGGATCACCCACGCCGCGCGCTTATTGGGATATCGCCTTCGATCCCAAACGCCGCTCGCAGAGCGCCGCCGAGGAAGAGCTGGTCGATGTGATGGGTAATGCGGTGCGCAGCCGGATGATCGCCGATGTGCCGCTCGGCGCGTTTCTTTCGGGCGGGGTCGACAGCTCGTCGGTCGTCGCGCTGATGGCCGAGACGAGCCGCAGCGCGGTCGAGACCTGTTCGATCGGTTTCGACGAGGCCGACCATGACGAAACGCGCTATGCCGATATGGTCGCCCAGCGCTTCGCCACCAACCATCGCAAACGCATCGTCGAGTCGGGCGATTTCGGATTGATCGACACATTGGTCGAAGCCTTCGACGAACCCTTCGCCGATGCCAGCGCGCTGCCGACCTATCGCGTCTGCGAACTCGCGCGCGAAAAGGTGACGGTCGCGCTGTCGGGTGACGGCGCCGACGAAGCCTTTGCCGGCTATCGGCGCCATGTCTTCCATGCGGGCGAGGAGCGGATGCGGCGGCTGATGCCCGGTTCGATCCGGCAGCCGCTTTTCGGATTTCTCGGCCGGGCATATCCCAAGATGGACTGGGCGCCTCAATTCCTGCGCGCCAAATCGACCTTCGAGGGTCTCGGCCGTTCGGGCGGCGAGGCCTATGCCGCCTCGGTCGGCGTGACCGGGCACGCGTTGCGGCATCGGCTTTACAGCGATGGCTTCAAGACCGCATTGCAGGGCCACCGCGCCGAAGATCGCTATGTCCGCGCCATCGACAACGCCCCGGCGCGCGACGGGCTGGCGGCGGCGCAATATGCAGACCTCAAAATCTGGCTGCCCGGCGATATCCTGACCAAGGTCGATCGGACGAGCATGGCGGTCAGCCTCGAAGCGCGCGAGCCCTTGCTCGATCATCGGCTCATCGAATTTGCCGCGACCTTACCTGTCAATCAGCGCGTACGCGGCGGGCAGGGCAAATGGCTGATGAAGAAAGCGATGCGGCGCTACCTTCCCGACGATATTCTCTATCGGAAGAAGATGGGCTTCGTGACGCCGATCAGCGCCTGGTTTCGCGGGCCGCTGGCCGAGGAGGCTAGGGCTATCGCGCAGAGTACGACGCTTGCCGAAACGGGCTGGTTCGACCGCACGGCGATCGCCGCTATCGTCGACGAACATCAGTCGGAGCGCATCGAACATGGCCGGTTGCTTTGGCAGCTGTTGATGCTCGATCGGTCGCTGAAGCGGGTGTTTGGATAATCCTTCTCCCTAGATGGGAAAAGGATACGAAAATTTGCTGTGCGAAGCGAAGTTAGTTGTAGTTGGATGAGGGTGACCTCTCAGCCAGCGGCTTCGCAAGCGGAAGGATCACCCTCATCCAACTCCGCCTAGGCTCGTTCCTCGCCAAGGCTCCATATCCTTCTCCCATCGAGGGAGAAGGACTCAGTAGATCGCTTCCACAAAATACAACCCATCAGGCGGCGCATTGAGCCCGAGCCGCGTGCGATCCCTGGCCTCTAGCGCATCGCGTAAATCTTGCGCGCTCCACTGGCCTTGCCCGACCAGCGCAAGGCAGCCGACCATCGACCGCACCTGATGATGGAGGAACGAGCGCGCTTCGGCGCGGATTGCGATCCGGTCGCCTTCGCGCGCCACATCGAGCCGGTCGAGCGTCTTGACTGGATCGTTCGCCTGACAATGGATCGAACGGAAGGTGGTGAAGTCGTGCCGGCCGACGAGCAATTGCGCCGCCTCATGCATCGCTTCGGCGTCGAGTTCCTGCGCAATACGCCAGGCACGGCCCGCCTCAAGCGCCAACGGCGCACGGCGGTTGGCGATGCGATATTCATAGCGCCGCGCGATGCAATCGAAGCGGGCATGCCATTCGTCATCGACTTGCTCGCAGGCAAGGACCGCAATCGGATGTGCGCGCAAATGCGCGTTGAGCGCCTCGCCCAGGCGAAAAGCCGCGATCTCTTTTTCAATATCGACATGCGCCGCCATGCCAAGCGCATGAACGCCGGCATCGGTGCGCCCCGCGCCGTAGACCAGCGTCTCTTCGCCGGTGACGGCGGTAACCGCCTCCTCGATCGCCTGCTGAACGCTCGGCCCATGAGGCTGCCGCTGCCAGCCCATGAACGGCCCGCCGTCATATTCGATGACCAGCTTGAAGCGCGTCATCCGAGGCGCGTGCCCGGCGCGATCGGAAAGCCGCGGAGCAGTTCCTCGGGCGCCATGCGCGATTTGCCCGCGCGCTGGACGACAACCGGCCGGATCGCTCGCTCGCCACAGGCAATGGTGAGCATGTCGTCGAGGACGGTGCCAGGCTCGCCAGCGCTATCGACGATTTCGCTTTCCCAGATCTTGATGCGCTCGCCATCCGTTTCGAAGAACGCACCTGGCACCGGGTTGTACGCCCGCACCGCCCGCTCGATTTCTGCAGCGGTGCGGGTAAAATCGAGCAGCGCTTCGGCCTTGCCGATCTTCTCGGCATAGCTCGCGGCAGCGTCGTCCTGCGGGTCGGGCGGGTATGCGGAGAAATCGCGCAGCACTTCGCGAGTCAGATCGGCGCCAAGCACCGCCAGCTCGTCCGTCAATTCGCCCGCGGTTTTCGATCCGACAATGGTCGCCGCCTTGGCGCGCATCGGCCCGGTATCGAGCCCGCGCTCCATCTGCATGATGGTGACGCCGGTCTGAGTATCACCCGCCTCGATCGCGCGCTGCACCGGCGCGGCGCCTCGCCAGCGCGGGAGCAGCGAGCCATGGATATTGAGACATCCATGGCGCGGGGCATCGAGGATCGCCTGATTGAGGATCAGCCCATAAGCCGCAACGACGGCGACATCGGCATCGAGTGCGGCGAACGCGGCCTTCTCCTCGGATGATTTGAGGCTGGCCGGGTGGCGCACTTCGATACCCAATGCTTCCGCCGCCTGTTGGACGGGGGAGGCGCGCAGTTTCTTGCCACGCCCGGCAGGGCGCGGAGGCTGGCAATAGGCCGCGACGACATCATGCTCGTGCGTAAGCGCCTTGAGCGCCGGCACCGCGAAATCGGGCGTTCCCATGAAAATTATACGCATAGATTGCTTTCAACCGCCTCGTGGCTCGAGTTGCAACCAAAACCATGCATCAAGACCGTCATCCCAGCGAAAGCTGGGATCTCCGACAATAGCGCGATGCGCTGACTGGAGGAGATTCCGGCTTTCGCCGGAATGACGACCTTTGGGAATTGTCGACTGGCGCAAGCACTGAAACCACCCCTATATCCATACCCATGGCCTCTGCCGAAATCGATCAGCTGACCCAGGCGCTTGCCCGGCTCCCCGGATTGGGGCCGCGTTCGGCGCGGCGTGCGGTGCTGCATTTGCTCAAAAAGCGCGAGGCGGCGCTGACGCCGTTGCTCCGGGCGCTCGGCACCGTCGCGGACAAGCTCGCCACCTGCGGGATTTGCGGCAATGTCGATACCACCGATCCGTGTGGAATCTGCACTGATGCCAAGCGCGATACGCGCTCGCTCTGCGTCGTCGAGGAAGTCTCCGACCTCTGGGCGCTCGATCGATCGCGGCTGTTTCCCGGCAAGTTCCATGTCCTCGGCGGGCGGCTATCGGCGCTCGACGGCGTGCGCCCCGAAGATCTTGGCATCGACACGCTGATCGCGCGCGTGTCGGGCGGCGATATCGACGAGGTCGTGCTGGCGATGAACGCGACGCTCGAAGGCCAGACGACGGCCCATTATCTCGCCGAACGGCTCGAAAGCCATCCGGTGCGGATCACGCAACTGGCGCATGGTCTGCCGGTGGGCGGCGAACTCGATTATCTCGACGAAGGGACGCTCGCGCAGGCCTTGCGGGCAAGAAGGCCGGTGGCTTAACCAAACCGTCATTGCGGGGAGCGAAGCGACGAAGCAATCCAGAGCCGCAAACTTTGCCGCTAACCGCTCTGGATTGCTTCGCTGCGCTCGCAATGACGTAAAAATGCTTCCGCTTGAAACGTAGGAACCGGCCCTCTAAATTCCCTCCATGGCCATACTCCCTATCGTCGAAGTGCCCGATCCGCAGCTCAAAACCGTTTCCGAACCCGTTGACGGGGTCGATGACGAACTGCGCGCGCTGATCAAGGATATGTTCGAGACGATGTACGATGCGCCGGGCATCGGGCTCGCGGCGATCCAGGTCGGTGTGCCCAAGCGCGTGTTGGTCATCGATCTGCAGGAACCCGCGCCGCACGACCATGAAGAGGGCGAGGCTTGCGATCACGATCATGGCGTGATCAACGATCCGCGCGTCTTCATCAATCCCGAAATCCTCGAAACGTCGGCCGAGATGCGGGTTTATGAGGAAGGCTGCCTGTCGGTTCCCGAGCAATTCGCCGATGTCGATCGCCCCGACTGGTGCGTCGCGCGTTGGCTCGACGAGGACGGCAAGCAACATGAAGAGCGGATCGAAGGCCTGCTCGCGACCTGCCTCCAGCACGAGATGGACCATCTCGAGGGCATTCTCTTCATCGACCATCTCTCGCGGCTGAAGCGCAATATGGTGTTGAAGAAGCTCGAAAAATCGCGGCGGCTGAAGGCGGCTTAGCGAGGAAGTTTTAACGCTTTGGCAGGTGGGACCTTTGTGTGACCTTTGGATATTGCCGTCGCTCACACCGGAGCCGAATCGCCGCTTGTGAAGTTGGAAGCTAAAGCCTAGGTTCTTACTTCGTTCTTTTCGCTAGAGGCGTTTGTGGATCCGATCCTAACACCTATTTTCGTGCTGATTGCACTGGTCGTCGGTACCATTCTGGGCTGGTTGGCCAATGGGCGAATAGCTGCGCCTCTGCGTGAGGAAAACAAGCGGCTTCGGGAAGAGGGTGAGGCGACAGTCGGTGCTATGCGCCTGACGCTCGACGGCGTGACGAAAGAGCGGGATGCTGCACAGCTCGAACTGTCTGCATTGAAAGCATCGGGCGAGGAGCGCGAAAAGGCGTTCGAAGCACGACTGGCTGAATTGCGCGAGGCGAAAGAGACGCTGACAGCACAGTTTAGCGAAGTTGGTTCCAAGCTTCTCGGTGAAGCACAGAAAGCCTTTTTGGATCGAGCAAACGAACGGTTTAAGCAGTCTGAAGAGTTGTCGGGGAAGGAACTGAAGGCGTTGCTTCAACCGGTTAGTGATCGGCTGAAGCGTTACGAGGAAGGCGTGGCCAAGATCGAAGCCGAGCGGAGGGATGCGTTTGGCGATCTTAAGGGCCAGATTGAACAGATGCGCGTCGGTCAAGAAAAGGTCAGCAGCGAAGCGGCAAAATTGGTAAACTCTCTCCGAAATGCTCCAAAATCGCGAGGGCGATGGGGTGAGCAGCAACTACGGAACGTATTGGAAACGTGCGGCCTTTCGGAGCATGCAGATTTTCAAACCGAAGTAAGCATCGAAACGGATGATGGCGGTCGATTGCAGCCAGATGTGGTCGTTCGTGTTCCTGGCGGTAGATCCTTGGTGATTGACGCAAAGGTGTCTTTGAATGCTTATCAGGACGCGTTTGACGCGGTAGATGACGAAGATCGTGAGGCCGGACTTGCCGCTCACACGGCTTCATTACGGAATCATATTAATTCGTTGGGCAATAAGGCCTATTGGAGCCAATTCGACGATGCTCCCGATTATGTGATCATGTTTGTTCCCGGTGAGCATTTTTTATCCGCGGCACTCGAGCACGATCCCACGCTTTGGGATTTTGCGTTCGAAAAGCGCGTTCTACTAGCAACTCCGACCAATCTTATCGCAATTGCCAAAACAGTAGCCGCTGTTTGGAGGCAGGAAAAACTGGCCGGTCAAGCTCGCGAAATAGCGAATTTAGGCAAAGATCTGCACAGTCGCATTTTTTCAATGACCAAACACATCGTCAAGCTTGGCAAAAACCTTGATACTACTGTTGGTGCCTACAATTCGTTTGTCGGTAGCTTGGAGTCTCAGGTACTATCTCAAGCGAGAAGATTTGAGAGTTTGGAAGTCAGTGATGGCGCAAAGTCGATAGATGACATGCCTGTCGTCGAGAGTTCGTCACGTGCGCTTTCTCGATTGGCCATACCGGCCGACGCTTCATGCGACAACTAAGGAGAGAACAATGACCTAGCACAGATTCAACCCGAGATCGTAGACCTTCGATATCGATAGCACAGTACGTAACTAGGCATGGGCGCAAACGGGTCCAATAAGTTCCTCGAACTACTACTACCGCTCCCTCGAAAATCATCGGTCATCATTCAACTCTCTTTAGGGAGGGAACGGCAATTATATACTTGACGTAGTAGCCCCTATGCCCTACAATTCTGGGCATAAGGAGCAAAACGGTGCAGCTAACAGACCCTATCTTTCACGACGCGGAAAAGGCCCGCAAGCATCTCGAAAGCATCAACTGGCCCGAAGGCCCTTACTGCCCCCATTGCGGCGAGGTCGAGAACGTAACCCGCCTAAAGGGCAAGTCGCACCGCCCCGGCCTTATCCAGTGCAATAGCTGCTCCAAAAACTTCACCGTCACCGTTGGCACGCTGTTTGAGCGCTCCAAGGTGCCGCTCAACAAATGGCTGCTCGCCACCTATCTGCTTTCGTCGAGCAAGAAAGGCATGAGCGCCAAGCAGCTAGAGCGTATGCTCGGCGTTACCTATAAAACCGCGTGGTTCATGATGCATCGTATCCGCGAAGCCATGAAGGACGATAGCCCTACAGGCGGCCTAGGCGGTCAAAACAAGGTTGTCGAAGCCGATGAAACCTATGTCGGTGGCAAGCAGCGCAACCGCGCTCACAAGCCCGTTAAAAAGAAAATGGCGGTCGTTTCCCTAGTCGAGCGCGACGGCAAGGCCCGTTCATTCCATGTCGCCAACGTCAACGCCAAAACCATCCGCCCGCTTATCGTTACCAATGTTGATCGCCGCTCGCATCTCGCTACCGACGAAAGCCCCGTTTACACCCGCGTCGGCAAGGAATTTGCCGGTCACAGCACGG